>JAMDCU010000170.1 GCA_023489485.1 Chloroflexota bacterium | reverse complement strand
AAGGATGAAGTCGGAGAGGCAGAGGGGGCAGAGGTGCAAGGGAGCGGAGGAGAGAAGGCAGAAGGCAGTAAGCAGAAGGCGCCCCGCCAAAAACGCGGGGTCTCCGCTTGGTTCTGAGAAAGCAGAAAAGAGCTCGCCACTCGTCGCGCGATGCATGTCCAATGTGGAGTCATAGGATGAGAAAGGTCCTTTTCGTACTGACGTTTCTTGCTCTCTTTGCGAGCGCGTGTTCAACCAATCCGACGCCGAAAGGGGAGGTCACCGTTTATGTGGTCGTGCCCCTCTCGGGAGCACAGGCGAATGGGGGGCAGACCGTCCTGGGCGGCGTGAAGCTGGAGGCTGACCAGCTTAACAAACAGGGAGGACTGCTGGGATATAAGGTGAATGTCGTCGGACAGGACGATGCGGCGGATTCCGACACGGCGAAGGCAAAAGCACAAGAAATCGCCGATGCGGTCAAGCAGGGCACCAAAATCATCGGGGTGATCGGGCACCTGAACAGCGGCCAGACTTTGGCTGCGATGCAGATTTACAAGGACCTGCCGCTCGTCGTCATTACGCCCACCGCCTCGGAGGTGTCGCTCACGAAGCAGGGTTTTCGCAACTTTTTCCGGGTGAACGCGACGGATGCGGCGCAGGGCCCCGCGCTGGCCAAGTTCATCGTCGAGCAACTGGGGGGGCAGCGAATCGTCGTCGTCCACGCGGACAATGAATACGGAAACGGATTGCGCGATCAGATGACAACAGCGCTCCAGGGGTTGGGGCATCCTGCCGCGGCCGTCGTCAAGATACCCGAGGCCGCGCCCACTTACGCTTCCTTCATACCCACGATCAAGAACGCACAGCCGGACGTCGTCTTTCTCGCCGGCTATGAGACCGAAGGGTATGTCTTGCTGCCCGAGTTGCGTGATGCGGGAGTCACCGCCAAGTTCATTTGCTCCGACGGATGCTTCAATTCCACATTTGTGGACGAGGCGGCGCCCGCGAGCGAGGGCGCCTATGTCGGCGCGATTACGCCGGACCCGAAGGTAGTGGCCGACAAGCAGTGGTGGCAAGAATATCAAGCAGTGGATTCGCGCAATCCCGATACCTACAGCGTTCCCGGTTACAGCGCGCTCGCCGTGCTCGCCGCCGGAGTCCAGAAAGCGGGGAGCTTCGACGTGGCCAAGGTTTCCGACGCGATTCGCGGGCTCGACATGAATACGCTCGTCGGCCACGTGACCTATGACGCGAACGGAGACCTCAAAGAGCAGCACGTCTATGTGTTCCAGGTGAAGGAAGGCGCGTTCACGCAGGTTTATCCGAAGCAAGAGTGAATGTAAAACCAAAAACGTAAAGCGTAAAGAGACCTCTTGGCGCAGCCGGTGAGGCTGGCTGACCAGGAGGTTTCTTTTTTCATGAACTTGCTTTCTTGCGTTTCTTGACAGCGCGTCCGTTTTGTCGTAGAATGAACACATTGACATTATTTGTTCAATATGTTCACAGAGGCGCGGCGAGGATGACTAATGGCTGATAGCGACGAACGCCTGCAGCAGATTTTGGACGCTGCGGTGGCGCGGATCGTCCGTCACGGCTACGACAAGACGACCATGGGCGACGTCGCCGATGAGGCGGGCGTGAGCCGGGGGACGCTCTATAACTACTTTAAGGGGAAAGACGAGCTCTTTGAGGCGCTCATCTATCGCGAATATCTCGAGTATGCCAGGACATGGCTGGAGCTGGTCGAGGGCGACCCGCGCGGCGGCACGGTCGGCGGCTATTACCGCGCGACCCTGTCCGCCGTCAACCGCCGCCCTTTGATCGCCGCCTTGATGCGCCGCGACCCGCGCATCGTCGGAAGCTATTTGCGCCGACGGGACAATCTCTTTTCGTGGATACAGACCGGTCCAATCGTGCCAGAGCTACTGCGCTCGCTGCAAAAGGCCGGGGTGATCCGCAAGGACGTCGACACCGGCGTGGCCGCGCACATTCTCGAGATGCTCGGCTATGGACAACTGGCGATCACCGAGTGGAAACCGGCGGATCAGCTTCCCCCCTATGACATTGTCATGGAAACGCTCGCCGACATGATGGATCGCTATCTGACCCCCGCGAGTGGCGGCAACAGTAAGGCCGGCAAGGCGATCATGCGCCGTGTCGTAGCGAGAGTGATCACGCAACTGGAGCAGGCGATGCAAGCAAAGGAGCAGCAGAAAGCCACGGCGCGCGGCCGAGGCGAGGTCAACCAAGAAAAGGAGTGAGGAAATGAGCAATACGGTCAGAGCGATCGTCTACGGCATTCTCAACGTTTTGCTCTTCCCTGTGACGTTGATCGGCTATGTGATATGGGTTGGCAAGATCCTGGTCAGCGGGCGCAGGTCGGGCGTGTCCTCCACAGCCCAAGCACCGCTGGTCGGGCGCTGGGGCTTGCACAACCTGGGCACGCGGCGGGATGAAGCATCAAATCGTCTACTGATGGTGCTGCCGGGCATCTCGCCCCTGGCCGTGCACCTGACCAGCGTCTCCGTGCTGTTCGGATACCGCGTGACCGGTTATGTACCCGCCCTTTATCGCTATCCATACGAAGGCGATATTCCGCCGCAGGCCGAGGCGGCCGGCCGAATGGCCTTCTTCGATAGTGTCGTCGAGCGATATCTCCCCAACATCACCCAGTTCGTCATCCTGGGCGCGGGGTTCGACACGCGCGCGTTCCGCCTGCCCGAAAACTCGGGGGTGCGCTCCTTTGAGGTCGATGCTCCCAAGACGCAAACGATCAAGCGCGAGGCACTGGACAAGGCCGGCATCGATTCGAAGGGATCGCGCGTCACCTTCGTCAGCGCCGATTTCGAAAAAGAGGACTGGCTCACCAAACTCGTGGACGCGGGTTTCGATCTTACGAAATCGGCACTCTTTGTGTGGGAAGGTGTGACGATGTACCTCGACCGGCAAGCCGTCGAGGCTACGCTGCAAAAAATCGCCGGCACGGCCAAAGGGAGCATCGTCGCGTTCGACTATTACACGGACGAGTCGCTCCTGTCGCCATCTCTCTATTGGCGGTTTGCCAGAGCGGCGACCAAGGCCGCCGGGGAGCCGCTGAAATTCGGGATCGACAGCACGCCGCCCGCAAAGGAGCGCCTCGCCGAGTTTCTTCGGTCCGCCGGCCTGGAGCTCTATGAGTACCGCATGCTAGGGCACGAGACGGAAGGGAAGCGCGCCTGGGGCGGCTTTGCAGTCGCCAGCGTATAATAGCAAGTATTTACATTATCCCAGATCTTTTTTCATCTGATCGAACTGCTCTTTCGTGATCTCACCCTTGGCATAGCGCGTCTTGAGGATATCGAGCGAGGGCTGGCCGGCCGGCGAAGTGGGAGCCGGCCCCGCGGTCGAACCCCGGATGAGCGTCATGATGAGCCAGATGACACCCACGATGATTAATGCCCAAAATGCTAACATAAAGAGCATACCGATTCCAAATATCCCCATGCCATATCCTCCGAACATTGTCACTTTCTCCTTTGCATCTGCATCCCAGTCCGAAAGGCGTCGACGGACGCACCCGTTCTTTCCTCGGACCCAGACCGACCCTTCAGGCCAGGTCTGCCTTTATTTGATCGAATTGCTCTTTGGTGATCTCACCGCGAGCGTAGCGTGCCTTCAGGATATCGAGAGGAGACGGTCCTGATGTAGACGTTAGTGTCGCACCGCGTCCGGCGCTGCGGACAGCCCAGACAACAAGCAAAACGATGCCGATAATAACAAGCGCCCAGAAGACAAGCACCAAAATACCACCCAGGGGAAAAGTCGGGCCAAATACGCCCGGGCCGAAAGCACCAGAGCCAAAGGCCCAGGGCCACATCATGCCGTACCCCCCGTATCCACGCACACCTGCACTTGCGTGCGGTGCAAGTGCCGTCCCGTAGCCCCAAAATCCCATCATTCCCATGCCGCCGAGCAGCAAGACTCCGAGCAGGACGATGACGACAACAGCAATAATTGAACCTGCAGCGCGCATTTTCGCCTCCTGCGAAACGACCCCGAAGGGCATCTTGACCTTCATGTCGCTTCGATTCTCTTCACCTATATTATATGCCGATTGTGAAGAGAGTGTGAAGATATGATGCAATTTCTGTAAATACAGCCGTTGGCGACCAGGGTCGCCCCGATCGCGCCTTTGGCCAATCGTCCACCTGCGTGGACGGCAGGGTGTCCCCGGAGGTCGTAGACTCCGCGGTCTTTGGCGAAGCGGACGCTAGGCGCGTCAGCACCCTCCGGGGGCGGCCTCAGTCGCCGAGGAGCCCGGGCTTGGCCCTGAGATGGCGAATTTGCCTTATAATGGCCTCGACCTATGAAACATCCGGACCACGTAAATCTCTTGCGCCCGGCCATTGTGCCGGGAACCGGTCCCTGGGCTGACCTGGGTTCGGGCGACGGCGCCTTTACTCTGGCGTTGCGTGATCTACTCGGCTCCAACACCGAAATCATCTCTGTCGAGAAGGACAAGGCGCGCCTCGAGCGCCAACGCCGTAATTTCCTCGCTCAATTCCCCGAGTCCAACATGCGTTATCTCAACGCCGATTTCATGCGCCCATTGAGCTTGCCGCCGCTCGAAGGTATCGTGATGGCGAATGTCCTCCACTTTTTCCGCGACAAAGAATCGGTCCTTTTACACTTGCGTGGTATGCTAAAAGAAAAAGGCCGGTTGGTGATCGTCGAGTACAATGTGGACTCGGGCAACCCCTGGGTTCCCTTTCCCGTCTCGTTCAAGAGTTGCGCGCCGCTGGTCATGCGCGCAGGTTTTACAGAGGTCCAATTGATCGGGACTGCCCCCTCGAGCTTTTTGGGGCAATTCTATTCGGCGCTGGCATTCAAGGGGTCACTCTAAAGCGAATCTCCCGCAGGCAAACCGTCTGCGGGAGATTGGGTCAAACCTTGACTCGCTTTTTGGTCACGCGCACTGGCGCGCGCTTGCGCCGTTTGGGTGCGTCAAGGTCCCGCGCCGCCGACATGAGCTTGGTGACCTGATAGCCCGACTCTGCTTCAGCTTGCTTAAGTTTGAGGATTGTTTCGTAGACGGCAGTCAGTTGTTTCGATTCCTTCGCCTTCTCGAACACAGGACCGGCAGTGATTTCAACGGCTGCGAGGACCGCCATCCACCACAGCCACCGGTCAAAGGCCTCTTTGTTAAACCACAGCACGCCGTCAAAGCGGTTCACCCCGAGGAAATGCCGTACCTCTTCATCCCTGAGACAGGTCTCGACGAGCGGATAGATATGCTTTGATTTGTTCTGAGCTCGGTACCAGCTCTCATGCGCGGTGAGGAGCTTGACGAGAGTGACCGCCTCCGTGGCTTGAGCGGGGTCAAGGCCCAAGTCACGTAACGTCACTCCAATGATCCGCCCCAAAAGCCATTCGTCAATCCATACCCGACTCTGCCCCGCCGGATCCGCCTCGTTGACGATCGCGCCAAGAGGATGCGCCAAGACCCAGCCGAGCAATGTGCCCCAAACAAAAGTGTCCTCGAGATCGACATGGACGTAATCGGCCGCGGCCCGGTCAGCGCCGGAGGCCGGCGCGCCGACTCGGGTCGAAAGCACTGGGTACTGCAGCAGCGCGGCCAGCTCGTGGCGCGTCATCTGAGCGATTTTCCCCGCTTTTCCCGTGCCCCCCGTAAATGCTTTGATTGCGCGGAGCAAATTCGCCATCTTTTGTTCCACCTGGTCCAGTCGCTCAGGGTCTACCTTACCTCCCGGCTCCGTGACACGGCCTTTCAAAAGCCAGCGGAACATACCCGCATTCACCAGCTCCTTAAACGGCACATGGACCGGATGCAGCGTGATTTCCCGCACGGCGTCGTCGATGCTGGGGACGCCTTTTCCACCCAATTGAGCCGCGACCTGCCCGTAGAGGTGCGCTTCATTTTCCTGCACCTCGCGGACGTCCATAAAAACGTGGCGCTCATAGGCCCCGAGCTGCACATACAACCCTTTGGTGAACAATTCCTCGCTGTTGCGGATGTATTCCAGTCCCGTGACGGCGTCTCGGAAGATGGTGTAATAGCTGCCGTGCGGATGCAGGCCCCAGGCTTCGCCCAGATTCTTCTGTGCCAGGTGCCGGTCTTCGCCTTCCCCGTCCTTAACCGAGTAGGCAGCCGAGGTTCGGATCCATCCCCGTGCATCGGCAAACCTGTTGTGGTAGATGATCAAAGAACGCTCATCACCAAAGCGATTCGAGTAGGCGAAGACGTCCTCGTTGACATGTCCCTCGGGTGCGAAGAAATCATAGAGGAGAAAGGAATCGACTCCGGCAAAGAGGTGGCGCCGATGCAAGAGCGGAAAAATCTCGCGCTCGTGCCGCCGCACCAGCTCCTCGTCCGGTTGCTCGTCCCAGTACGCCCGCATGTACTCCATCCCGTACTTTTCGGCAAATCCCGGAATCTGCCCGTGTCCGAACATCGGCAGGCCGGGAAGAGTGACCATCATCGTGCACACGCCAAAGTACTTGTCCCCTTTGCCGAACTGGTCGACCGCCGTCCGCTCGTCCGGATTGTTCATGAAATTGACGTACCGCTTTAGGATTTCCGGGTCGAATTCGAGCGTGTTCTTCATGACCGAGCGGTACTTGGCGTTGTCCTCATCACGCAGCATGTTCATGAACGCGCTGTTGTACACGCGGTGCATGCCGAGGGTGCGGACGAAATACCCCTCCATGAGCCAAAAGGCCTCGGCCAGGAGAAGCGTGTCGGGCGCTTCCGCCGCCACACGGTCTACCACCTCGCGCCAGAATTCTTCCGGCATCCGCGCATCAAATTCCGCTTTCGTCATGCCCTGTTCGGCGCGCGAGGGGATGGCCCCTCCGGTCCCCGGCTCCGGGAACCAGAGTCGCTGGTAGTGTTTCTTGGTGAGCGTCATCGCCGCGTCAAAGCGAATGACCGGGAACTGTCGCGCCACGTGGAGAATGGTCTCAATCACGGCTTGGCGTACAGCCGGGTCCAGGTAATTCAACTGCGCAGTATCGTTCCACGGCATGCTCGTACCGTCATTGCCATGGTAGGTGTACTTTTCACTCCCCGTCCAGTGGTCGAGCCGCCTGAAGACGACGGCGGCGTCCGTGCGATCATAATAATGGTCTTCGATGAAGATACCGACGCGCCCGTCCCATGAGAGATCAGGGCCGTTGAACGAGTAGGAGGGGAACGGACTGTCCTCGAGCGAGATGAACCAGTCCGGGTGCTCGATCACCCAGGGAGAGTCGATCCCCATATGATTGGGGACCATATCGCTGGCGAGCCGGATACCGCGTTTCCACGCCCGCTCCCGCAGATTCTGGCAGGCGGCTTCTCCTCCCAGGTCATCTGCGATACGGTATTCGAAGATGGAATAAGCTGAAGCGGCCGCTTCGGGATTCCCCATCATTTGCTTGATTCGGCGTGAGGCGGGGCTGCGCTGCCAGATCCCGATCAACCACAGTCCCGTGAAGCCCCACCGCGCGAGGAGGTCCAACTCTTCATCTGGGATCTCATCCAGCCGGGTCATTTGCCGGCCAAAGCGCTTGGAAAGCTGGTCAAGCCACACGTGGATATTCTTGGCGATCATGACCAACTCGGGCATCCACTGCAGATCGCGGCTAAAGCGCTCGGGCTCCTCCATTCCTCCATATTCGTAGACGGGAACGAGCGCCGGGCCGGGGCCGAGAAAACCCATCCGCTCTTCTTCTTTGATGAAATCGAGGCCGCTCAAGAGGCGTGTGAGATATTCGCCGAGCAGCGCGCCCCAGCGGCTCCGGATGAACTCGAGTTGAGCGGCCAGAGAATGCGGCGCGGCGAGGGCAGGAGCGCGCAGCATATCGATCAAGTTCTGATTGTCCGGCCCAAAACGCGGCTGCGTCTCGAAGAAATCGTGCAGTCCGGACATGATCTGCGGGTAAGCCGTGTTGCGCTCGAGGGAGGTGTGGTCGAACAATTCCAGGAAGGGGGAAAAAGCGGGATTCAAATTCGCCAGCCAGAGCATCAGCATTTCTTCGAGCACGATCTGACGATTCGGTACGCCGGCCGTCTCGCCTCGCAGATACCTGGAAAGGGGAACGCGGCCCCGGTAGACGGTTACGGGGGGGAATTCCCCGGCAAATTTCGCGAGAGCCGCATCCACGGCTTCCGGCCCGAGCTTGTCGTCCAGCCAGCCGAGCGCCCCGGACAGCGCCTGTGGGTTCTTTTGTTCGCGATAGAGGCGGATCACATAATGGAGAATTTCATCGATTAGCCCCATCGCGTTGATCTGTCCGGCCCTCACCGTCTGCTCGGGAAAGCGCACGAGGTCACGTTGGTCGTTCATCTTTTGCGCGAACTGGCGCGCGGCGCGGAAATTCGCAAAGATGACATTGCCGGTGAGCGCAAAGAGCGTGTCGTCGAATTGATAACGGTCGCGGGCACGCCGCGAGATGTGGAACTCTTTAGGCGCGATCTCGTTCGACATGGGCCCCCTGACGGTTTGATTTTCGGTCCCACCTTGCGAGTCTATTGTGCATTAACACTGGGTATTCGTCAAGCGCGCTCGCATAGTCTGGGTTACCCCACCGGAATCAAATTCGAGCTGCGGCGAGGGAACAAGACGTCCAAAAGGACTGCGGCCTCGTCGCTCGCCCAAACGTCGGGAAAGCTCGCACGCAACTCGGCGAGCGACCGGAACCCGAATACCAGCTGCAGGAACGTGAACGGAGGGAAACCGGCATTCCCTTCAGTGCTTCCGGCCTTCTCCCACGGCTCGACGGTGGTGATCTTGCCCCGGTCGAAAATGATCCGTGTTCCTCTGACATATTCGTCGATTTTGATCTCACCCGAATGACCCGCCAGAGCGGTTTTAGCCAGGCGTTCCTCCAAGACTGGGATGATGCGCCGCAGAAGGGCGACGAGATCGGGGACGCGCAGATACCAGCCATATGGAGGCCGCGTTCGCGCGAAATACTCGGGGATGGCATCAAAGACCGGGTGCTCGCGGCCCAGCATGAAGAAGAGAGCGTTCACCTCGTTTTTCTGTGCAGCGGCTTCCATTTCCCCCATTTCCTTCAATCCCGGTAAGACGGAAGGCATCACCGCGCGGAGCGATTGGCCGTTGACCACCTCCAGCTCTCCGATCGGGAACGCTCGGTAGCCCATCTCGCGTATCCCTGCAACATATCCCACAGGGCGCCCCACCTCCGTTTCGATCACGCGCAAGAGCCTGACTTCAAACGACTCGGGCGAATAGCCTCCAAGTATGGCGCGCCAATACCAATCCGGCCGCACACAGGCGACGAGCGATCGAGCCGCGCCCTGTTGATAGAGCGGCTGAACAAAGGCCAAGTCATCCACGGTCATCGGCCGTAAGTGATACCTCTCGGGCTCACCCTCTTTCAGTCGCGGGATGCTTGAGAATGGGACTGAACGCCCACCGCCAAGATCGAGCGCATACTCGTAGCCAAATTGCCGATAGAACCAGAGGATGCCCGTGATGCCCTGAACGAGGTGGCCCATCGCGGCACTGCGCGCATGCAGCGTCTCGAACATTGCACGCACCAAGCCGCGCCGCCGGTATTCCGGGTCGGTTCCCACGGCTTCGGGCCTTCCGACGCCAAAAGGAATGCCGGCATAGGTCCAAGTTTGAGGAATCAGGCACATGGACGAAACGATCTTGGCACCTGCGTTGGTATCTACTACTACGAGCACGTTGGAAGGGCCTACGGCCGGGTGCGACAAAGACATGAAATCGCGCGTCCATGCCGCAACATGCTCGTCGAAATGGTCCCGCCCGAGAATCCTGCCATTGAACTGCGCCAACGGCTCGGCGTCATCGCGCGTCGCCGGACGAAGCAAGAGACCGTCGCCCAGGTCACGCGGCAGCGCAAAAGCAATGGGGGAGAATTGCTCAATAAGAGTGTGTGGCTTGAGGCTCATAAGAATCTGGCTCCTCGATCGTATGAAAAGGCCGCGGGAAGTTGGGATCCTCACGGCGCTTTACGAATGCCGACTTTCGAGCCAAAACGGCATCTAGAAAGAAAAGGCCGTGGGTGTGAGTGCGCCCACGGCCGCTCGGTGCAGTCCGATTTATCTACCGGCCGGCCGGCACACTCCGAGAAGGCGCGAAACCGAGAGAGGCTGAGTTGTTCACCCGAGTGTGTCCCCTTTCCGGATCTTACGATTTCAATATATATCACATGGCCCAGCGGCTGTCAAACGAATCTGCAACAAGGACTAGGCACGCGCTCTTGTGGCGGCAGGAATACGGGCCGGCGGAAGGGTTGGCTTTGCCTTTGCCAGGATGCTGAGCATGTGTTCTCGGGAAGCCGGAAGGCTGCGCAGCCAGCGGTGGATAGGAATAGGATGCTCGCCTTCGTCAGTCAACTGAATCAGACGGCTGATCCGCCGGCCGACATCCACTTGAAGCCAATGCTCTTGTTTGATGGGGAAGCACTGTGAGGATGCGTTCGGGATGGACCCGGAGCTCTCCGTCGTGACAAGCATGTCGCCAAAACTCTTTTCCTGATCCAGCAGCTGCCGGTTCAACCACTGGATCCGGACTCCCGCACGGATGTCGCCGATGATGTTAAAGTACTCGATATCTTGCGGCATGGCGCCAGAATGATTGATGTCATCCAAGAGCTCGCTGCCCGGGTGCAGTTGCCTGAACGCCGGGGTTTCTGCGTAGGCTTGCTCTGGAAGAAAAGTTTGCTTGGTCATCCTTCGCAATTCAGCGAAACGCTCGTTGAGCGATTGGGCCTGTTCGTGGTATTCCGGCGGGAAGAGATAATGCAGGCGAATCATCAGACGGTAGAGGAGCAGGTTGCTAGGCAACGGATCCAGAATGTCTTCGACGTCCACGCCATGGTGCGGTGTTCCAAGGAATATGACTCGCTCGACATTGCCTCGATAGCGGGTGCCCAGCCAGTCGTCGACTTGGCGCGTGAGGTAATACCGGGCAACGATACCCCCGCTCGAGTGTGCGATGATCGTGACCTTGGAGGGTCCCCCTCGCGCGATGCTGTCCCGGCTGAGCGCGTCCACAGCGGCACTCCGCACCACCGGATCCGGCGAACCGGCTTCGTCAAGACGATGGGCAATCTCGCGAATATCGCCCAGGTTGTTGTAGCGGAGCTTGCCCTCGTACTCGTACGACCCATAATCAAACACGCGAATCAGCGCAGGATCGTACCCATGCGCGGCGAGAAATTCGGGGAAACGGTCTTCGGGGCCGGTCCAGTTGGATGGAGCGCCATTGAAACCGTGAATGAGGATAATCGGAAGAGAGATCATCGACCGCTGCCGCATCCGCTAGGCGGGCACTTTGTCTTTTAGCCTTTCGGCCAGCGCTTTGACGACCTCCGGGCGGCGCTTGTGCTTTTGCTCATGGCTCAAGAGGGCACGCACCTGTGAGCGCGAAAGGAAAATGAGCTTGGGAACGATCTGCTCCACAGTCAGCTCATCATGCTCCGGGATGGGCAAGTCGGAGTGGCTCGCATGCTCCTTTTCGGCCGCTCTGGGCCTTTTGCCGTCCGATTTCACGGAGCGCGCTTTGGCTTCAGCTCGCACGGCTTTGTCAAACGGGGTATAGTGGCCGGAATTCAGAAATCTCTCGATCAGTTCCTGGGGATCGCGATCTTGATCCCCGCGATACTCCCTTTCAATTCTAGACATGTTCTCTCTCTTTCTCCGCTTTGCAGAGATGTGTTTGCGAAACTAGCATTCGATTTATCTCACGACCATGCGCGCCGCTAATTACATCTGTCCCTCCTGGCCGCGCATCAAGTCATGTTCTCGGCTACGCTCGCGAATGGCTTTTGGGATGGATTTAGTAGTGGTAAGCGGGCCGGGACTGGCCCGTTCCATTTCCTGAGCAAAGCTGCCGAGATACGCATGGACGCGGGAATTCCGAGCAGAGGCGTTCGTTTTGCCGGTAAAGGGGAGGTCCAATGTCAAAGAGACGTGCGGTAACCCCCATGCAGCAATCCACCGTATGACTGAAAATGGTGTCTGATCATCTCTTGCGAAGAAAAACATACTCGGGCGACCGTCCGGCACAGATCGGGATTCAGAGCAGAGGCGGCCGGGGTGGCCTCGGCCATCTCCTCTGCGCTGTCGACCAGAAAGCCGAACCGTCCGTTTTCGACAATTTTGGCGAGCGCCGCGGATTGAAAAGCGACGACCGGCGTTCCCCAAGCGAACGCTTTTGTCGCGATCAAAAAACCGGTCTTGGGGGCGAGGCTTGAAACGAGCAGGCACCGCGCGGCCTAAAGGCGACACTTGCTTTCGAACCCGATGGGGCCGATGAACCAGCGGCAGCTAGCCAAGCGTGGGATGACTTTAATATAGTAACGTACATTAGCCGAATATGGATACGCCCGGCTGGGTGGGATGGAGAGCCAGCTCTGAGCACTACTTGGCCAGTCATTGACTCACGGACAACTCATCAGTTCTTGGTCGTGCTCGCCTTGAGGCTCATCAGTTCGGTATAGATGCCACGGCAGGCCGGGACTATGTCTTCCGGCGTGAACCGGAGCCCCCGCGCCAGGGCACAGGTCGCGAGGACTTGCAGTTCGAGCGGCGGGCGAAGATGTGTTCATGACGGTAGTTGGAATTGTGCCCGTACACTTGACGGGTTCGGGTTGGTCCCTCCCGTCCTCAATGGATGAACGCTCAGAATGACTGGTTGAACCCAGATTAGGCGTGAACCTCTTTGATAATACGTTCGGCATTGGGGGCCGGGACGATTCCCTTTCCATACCGTTTCGCGAACGCCTGGGTGAACTCGGCTCCGAAAAAGAGAATCTGCGCCGAATAGTAAACCCACACCAGAATGATGATGACCGACCCGGCCGCTCCGTAAGCAGAAATGATCCGGCTCTGTCCCAAATAGAGACCAAGGACGTACTTGCCAACCGTGAACAAGAGCGCCGTGATGGCGGCGCCAACCCAGACGTTCCGCCACGCAATCTCGGCATCGGGCAAGTACTTGAAGATTAACGCAAACAGGATCGTGATGACGACGAGCGAAAAGAAAAAGTAAAACCCCTGCAAAACTGCGGCCGACATGGGCAAGAACGAACCGAGATAGCCGCTAAAAGCCGAAAGAGCAGCGCTTGCGACGAGGGAAACGAGGAGCAAAAAGCCTACCGCTAGAACCATCGCAAAGGAGAGCAAGCGCTGTTGAATCATTCCGCGCCAGCCTGCACTAGGCTTGAGTTGAACTCCCCAAATCGTGTTCAGGGAACCCTGGAGCTCACCGAAAATGCCCAGGGCACCCAGAATCAACGTGACGACGCCGATAACCGCCGCAATGATGCCCTCACCGGGGTTGTATGCGCTCGCGATCGCCGTCTGGACGAACCGAGCACCTTGCGATCCGACCAACCCTTGCACCTGATTCACGATCATCCCCTGGACGGCCGCGCGCCCAAAGATCAACCCAACCAGCGCGATCATGATGATGAGAAGTGGGCCTAACGAGAAGACCGTGTAGTAGGACAGCGCCGCACCCAACCGTTGCGCATTGTCTTTATTCCACGACTCGAACGTATCCTTGAAAAGGTCAAAAACATCTCTCATCCGCACATGCCCCCGACAGCAGGGCATTCCCCATACTCAGTTCAGAATGCGTCAATTTAGTATGGCACATACAGAACCTACTGACTATGGGGTATTACCCTACCAATCCGACAAATCTCGACCTACTTGTTCCTGAGCTTTTTATGTCCGCTTGTTCGCGTGAGCCAGCTTTATATTCCAGAAAAAGCCGCCTCGTGCGACTCGGTCAGAACAGGCGCTTGCCGAACCAGCCCCGTGCAAGGGTGCCGACCTGCTCCAGCGCACCCGGCTCTTCAAACAGGTGTGTAGCGCCAGGAACAATGCGGAGTTGTTTTTCCACGCTCAATTTCGCCAGCGCTTCTTGATTGAGGTCAATGACCGCCGGGTCACGGCCACCGACGATCAAAAGCGTCGGCGCCCGCACGCGGGCGAGCGATGCTCCTGCCAGATCGGGACGACCGCCGCGCGAAACGACCGCGTGAACCGCCCCCGGCCGTTCGGCGGCGGCAACGAGTGCCGCAGCCGCCCCAGTACTGGCTCCAAAATACCCGATACGGAGGTCACGCGTGGCGGGGTTGTTCGCCAGCCAGTCGGTGGCGCCGATCACGCGCCGGGCGAGCATGAGGATGTTAAAGCGCAGGCGCGCCGTGATCACGTCTTCGGCTTCCTCGTCGGGAGTGAGCAGGTCCATCAGCAAGGTGGCGAGGTGGGCTTGTTGGAGCACCTGGGCCACGTAGCGATTGCGCGGGCTGTGCCGGCTGCTGCCACTCCCATGGGCAAAGAGAACGATCCCGCGGGCGTCAGCCGGGACGTCCAAGTTACCTTCAAGAACGACCTCGGCCGCCGAGATTTGAATGGAGCTTGCTTGCATGGTCATAGTGCGTTCATCTGGTGGCTACACCATGGGAGCTAGAGCCGATCAACCGACTCTGAACGAATGGGGTGCGTAAAGCGGAGGATAGCTCTGTCGCCATCGCCCGACTCTAACTCCAACTCGCGGTCGATCCCCTGATCACTGGCAAAACGAATGTGGGAGGGATTCGTAATGGTGTGGGTCTCGTCTTCCTGATCGTTGATTGCCATAAAGATGGAAACATTGTTCCGGCTACTGCCTTTAAGATCGTAGGTGATCCCGCGAAACGGCAGATCTTTGGTTTCGATCTTGTTTCCAACGTTCGGCCCAGTGATCTCGAGGGTAGCGAGCCAGCCCTCGTGCTGGCGGCTAAAGTTGTCCAGGAACTGTGACCATTGTTCGTGCATCACTTCTTGCCTTGCCATGATTCTCCTTATACTGTAAGACCGCGTCGACGGACCGAGGCATAGAGACATCACCTACGCCTCGGCATGAACGGCCTCTTTCAAGAGCTTGTGGACCTCTTCGTCGGTCGTCTGCGAGAAATCCTGATACCACATCCCGACACCGTAAAACGGTTCTGGGATCGTCCCGCACACGACCTGATCCGCCTCCGCCGCTAGCTCATTGCACGCTTCGGCCGAGCCGGTTGGAACGGCGACTACGATGGACGCCGGGTTGAGTTCGCGCAACGCCGCGACGGCTGCCCGCATGGTCGACCCCGTCGCCAAGCCGTCGTCTACGAGAATTACAATGCGGCGGAGGCGGATCAGGTGGAGGACGATCGCCGCGGTACTCGCTCTCGCGGCGCGCCAACTCCTGCAGTTCCCTGTCCGCGACGTGATCGACGACGGTGGGAGGGATCTGCAACTCTCCGATAACGTCCTCGTTCAGGATCCGCACACCGCCGCTCGCAATGGCACCCATGGCGAGTTCCTCGTGCCCCGGCACGCCCAGCTTGCGCACGACAAAGACGTCGAGAGGCGCGTGCAGAGCTTGAGCGACCTCGTAAGCAACCGGAACGCCCCCGCGCGGGAGGCCAAGCACGAGCACATCTCTTCGATTGGCATAGCCGGCCAACCTGGTGGCCAGATACAAACCCGCATCACTCCGATTACGGTAAATGCTCATGGGATCCTGCATCTCTAGCTTTCGGAATACGTCTTCCCAGGTGAGAAAGGGCCCTGTCGATTCATAATTGTTTAACGATAAGAATGGCCGAGGATGACCCCAATCCCTATGGGGTGGAAGCTCCGGGGGAACCCGGGCTATCGCTCCAAGTGACCGCGGGAGCCTGCGCGACCAAAAGAAATAGATCGAGAAGAATAGGCGCCGCCGCGAACAAGAAAAGATGCTGGAGCGTATGCCCCCACAAGAGGTCGTTCGCGAGCGCGTTCAAGGGGAAGTCGAGGGCGATAAAGAGGAGGACCAAGGCTGCCGCAAGAGCCGCCGCACGCCCGTGGGCGACGCGCCTAGTCGCGTTGTCTTCCCGCCTCGTCACCCGGGTGACGCGCTCGCCGATCCCATCCGCCAATCCTCGTGCCGGTATACGCGAGGGAGCTTTCATCGTTCGATCTGTGGGCCGAGGAGTATTCTCGTCAGCTTATGATATCGAACGTGCGGAACGGGAGGCTGTTACACGGAGGACAGAGGAGTAGGCGAGAGAACAGAAAACGTGATTCATGAAGCGTGATTCATGAAGCGTGATGCGTGATAGAGATGAGACGGGGTTGACTCGGACGCGGGGTAGCGGCTATACTCGCGGCTAGAGGTGAGGCCTATGTCGGCGGAACAAGATCGCAGACGGTGGAACGAGAGATATCGGGCAAGAAGCGAACGTCCAGAGTCACATACGAGGTTGGGGGAATATGTCCATCTCCTACGCGGCGGGCGCGCGCTCGACCTTGGTGCGGGGCTGGGACGGAATGCCGACCTCCTGAGCGGTTGGTCAGTTGTCCTGGTTGACATTTCCGATGTGGCGATGCGACGCGCAACGGGAGCGCGCGTGGTCGCAGACGCTGAGGCGCTCCCGTTTCCAGAGAGCTCGTTCGAGACGATTGTATGCACCTTTTTCAAGCCGCCTCTCGACTTGGGGAGATTCCTCCGGCCCGGCGGCACCCTGTTCCTCGAAACTTTTACGATGGAGGATGGCAAGTACCGTCCAGATTTCCCGCCGATCTACCGGATGAGTGGGAGCGACGTCTCTGTTCTATTTCAAGGAATGATTACGGTGCACTGGGAGGAGCGGGATGACGGGGAGCGGGTGAAGGGGGTGTTTGTGGGGAGGAAGGTGTAAAAAGGGCGTTTTACCCCCTCCCACAACTAAAAGAAACAACCGCGCCGCCGACGGGATCATTTCATTTTGGCGGCCAGTCACAACAAGCGGATGACCTCGACCGCCTCGTTCAACATCTTCTGACGTACCTCGACAGGCGGCCATTTGTCGCCAAAGACATGTTGGTTGAGGTTCTCGCCGGTGCCGACGCCGAGAAAAAAGCGCCCCGGTATCATCGAGCCAATCGTCGCAGCCGCCTGGGCAATAATGCCCGGATGATAGCGGAAGGAGGGGCAGGTCACGCCTGTGCCCACGCGCAAGCAGCGCGTGGCGTGCGCAATCCCTCCCAGAACGCTCCAAGCGAATGGGCTGTTACCCTGCTTGTCAAGCCATGGGTGAAAATGGTCCGAGACGAGCGCGAATGTAAAGCCCACCTGCTCCGCTCGCTCTGCGAAATGTATCAGATCGTTGGGACGCTGCTCTTCACTTGAAAGGGAATAACCAAGTTCAAACATGTGTTCTCGATCATTTCTCTGGAGATAGATGGTTCCGCGGTCTGTTTGCCTAATAATAGAACGCGGGCCACTGCCGTTTTGTTTTTCGTGTATGCAGTGGTCCGCGTTCGGACTCTCGCTTCAGACTTCAAGTCTTGGGGACTTGCCTCCGCCTTTTATCTGCGATGCGGATGGTCCGGGTTTTTGGTGTGCGGTTTTTTACCGAGCGCGTGCCAGTTCTTTTCTTCCACGTT
>JAMDCU010000095.1 GCA_023489485.1 Chloroflexota bacterium | reverse complement strand
GCGTTTCGTGTTTTCGGTCCTCCATCCTTGTTTCAACTCGGATGGCTTGCGCAAGGTGATCGAAGAAGAGGACAAGAATGGCGAGATCGTGACCACATATTCGATCCGCGTCACGGGGTACATCCGGCAGACGGTCGAAAAGGGATTGGGCGTAATTGGACAGCCGGTGCCCCAGTACTATTTTCACAGGCCGCTCTCTGAACTTTTGAGAGGCGGCTTTCAAGCGGGCTTTTGCATGGATGCGCTTGAAGAACCGACATTCGACGAAAAGGTGGAGGAAAAGACGCCGTTCAGCTGGGAGAATTTCAAAGAAATCCCTCCGGTTCTGGTCGCACGGTTGCGCCTCGCCGCTTCGTAAAGGAGTCTGGTTGATGCAAGAGTGGGAAACCCTGGCGCGCAAGATGATCCTGGACCACAGCAAATACCTGCGAGTGGAAAACCACACGGTCCAACTGCCCACTGGCCGTGTTATCCCCAATTGGCCTTGGATTATCACGCCTGATTATATCAATGCGGTGGTCGTAGATGTAGAGGGGAGATTTCTTTGCTTCCGACAAACAAAATACGGCATCCAGGGGACGTCGCTTGCTCCGGTTGGAGGATACATTGAACCGGGCGAAGAGCCTCTGGCAACGGCCAAGCGAGAACTGCGAGAGGAAATGGGATACGAGGCGTCCGAGTGGGCGGATCTGGGGCAGTATCGAGTGGATGCCAATCGAGGGGCGGGCATAGGCTATTTGTATCTGGCGCGGGGAGCACGCCGCGTGGCGCAGCCCCATAGCGATGATCTGGAAGAACAAGAGTTACTGTACCTCATGCGGGCAGAAATCGAAGCCGCGCTGGACCGAGGCGAGTTCAAGGTGCTTGCGTGGGCTGCGGTTGTAGCCCTCGCACTGCGGCATATGGGATGAACGTGCTCTAGAACGCGTAGCGCAAAAAGAGGTGGTTTTCCGCGCGTTTTGTGCTGATGAGTCGTCCCCAGATTGGATGCTGCGGAGCAAAGAGTTTGCCCTCGACCAGCCCCGGTCTTTCGTCCCCTTTGGAGCGCCCGGCGACTTGAGGGGCCAAGGTCAAGAAGAGCTCATTCAAAAGCGCTTCTGCGTAAAAGTCCCCTATGAGATGCGGTCCCCCTTCGACAAGAACCATATCTGCATGACCTCCAAAAGCGCGCGTGATTGCATCGAGAACCGAACGAGCCGTCACGTGCCCAGTCTCTTGAACGGCGTCGAGCCGCACGGATGGAGGCAGCGGCTGGCGAATTTGGGCGGCGCCCTGCATGGTGGTAACGATAAGCGCGGGAATTTGCTCGCTTTGGAACACGGGGAGACCGAGATCGAGAGAGCCGCGAGCGGTAACGATGACATTAAGCGGTTCGGGTGACTTGCCCAAGATGTGACGGAGCGAGCGGTAAGCTGCTTCTTGGGGTGGAAAGATGTATTCCGCGGTCCAGAGGTGCTGGGGGACAGACCTCAACGTGCCCGCGCCTACCACAACGGCGTCCGCGATAGAGCGCAGCAAGCCCATAACAAGGCGATCATGCTTGCTGTGACCGCTGATTTCGCCACCGCCCGAGCGCCCCGGGGCATCTAGCGATACCACTCCGTCAAGGGTGGTCACGAAATTCGCAAAAGTGTACGTTCGCCCGGGATGGAGCGGAATCCGCAGAGGGCCATAAAGAGCGGACAGTTCAGCAGGGAGAGAGAGCGCTTGGCCTTGCTCCGCATCGTACAGAGTCACCAGAGGATTCAAGGCATCTGTCTTTTCTTCCATCTCGTGCACCTCTATGGCGCGTTCAATATCTCCACTGCATTCTATCACAGATTACGCTCTTTAGACGCGAACGCCGGAGCGCGACAAGATAGGCCTTGACAAAGCTTGGTGCCTGTGTAACAATCGTCACAATGTCCTTTTTGGAAACGCTGGGAGCACAAATGCCAGAGACACCAATCTACGGACCGGGACGCGTTCCCGTCAAGCTCGTCGTCAATGGGCAAACTCATCTGCTAAATCTCCTTCCTTCTGAGACACTTGCTGAAGTGCTGCGAGGTGAACTGGGCCTTACGGGGACCAAAGTCGTGTGCGGCATGGGCGATTGCGGTGCCTGCACCGTGTGGCTCGGAAGCAAACCTGTCTACTCTTGTCTCCAACTGGCCATCGATTGCCAGTCTCAGCCGATTACGACAATCGAAGGGTTGAAGCGCAATGGCGAGCTGCATCCCGTGCAGCAGGCATTCATTGCCGACGATGCTTTCCAGTGCGGTTACTGCACCTCCGGCCAGGTGATGAGTATGGCTGCCCTCCTTGAGCGGAATCCAGACCCGGACGAGGAAGCCATCCGCTCCGCAGTGGCGGGAAATCTCTGCCGCTGCGGAGCCTATCCCAAGATCGTCCGGGCAGGAAAGCGCGCGGCGGAAATGCTGAGGGTGAGCAAGGAGCGAGAGGCTCCGGGTGAGTAGGGCGACAACAGATCCGTCGACCCATGAGGCGTTCGAATATGGCAAAACTCGTCAAGACCAAGGTCGAAGTCGAAGGTGAGGTCAGCGAAGAATACGCACTCGTTCAAGAGCCGCTGACGACACCCTGGGATGTAGAAGAAGAGCTCAAGGTCGTCGGCAAGCCCGTCCCGCGTGTCGACGGGGAGGAGCGAGCGAGCGGCGCGGCCCACTATCCTTCCGATATCCGGCTGCCCGGCATGCTCCATGCCAAGTTCCTTCGCAGTCCCTATCCTCACGCGCGCGTTCGCCGGATTGACACGTCACGCGCCGAGCAGTTACCCGGTGTGCGCGCAGTCATGTCCAAAGACAATGCGCCCGCGACTCCGTGGAACAACAAACGACCGATCTTTGACGACGTCGCCCGGTTTGCGGGTGACGAAGTCGCGGCGGTCGCCGCGGACACGCTCACGATTGCACGGCAGGCGCTCAGGCTGATCCAAGTCGACTACGAGCCGCTGCCGTTCGTGCTGGACCCTGAGGCAGCACTGCACGACGATGCTCCCAAGATTTATCCCGACGGCAACTTGCTCGACGGCGAACCGACCAAGTACGAGCGGGGCGATGTGGAGCTCGCTTTGGCGGAGGCGGACGTTGTCGTCGAGGGCACTTTTGAGACTCCTACCCAGGTGCACAATTCTCTCGAAACGCACGGGTCCGTTGTCACTTGGGAAGGCGACCAGGTGGTCGTCTATGATTCAACACAAAACGTGTTCGGCGTGCGCGACTGCGTGGCCCGCTGGTTAGGATTGGACAGGAACAGGGTCCGGGTGGTCAAGCAGTTTATGGGCGGTGGTTTTGGCAGCAAGCTGGGCACCGGCAAGTATACGGTTGCCGCGGCGCTGCTTGCCAAGCGCACTGGTCGTCCGATCCGCTTTTTTCTCGATCGAACCGAAGAGAATATCGCCGCCGGCCATCGCCATGCTACGCGGCAGTATCTGCGTGTCGGGGCGAAACGAGACGGCACCCTGCTTGCCATCGATCTGCGCAGTTACACGGCGCTCGGCGCGTATTCGGCGTGGGGAGCGGCTGTCGGCGGACCGGCACGTGAGCTCTACAACTGCGCGAACGTCAGGACGTATGAATACAATGTCTTTACGAATATCGGGCCGCAGTCTGCCTTTCGTGCCCCCGGATACGTCGAAGGAATGTTTGGACTAGAAATCTTGATGGATGAACTCGCCGGCCAGCTAGGGATGGACCCCCTTGAACTAAGGATCAAGAATTACGCGGCTCGCTCCCCCCTCAACAATCTACCCTATTCGTCCAACGGCCTGCTCGACACCTATGAGGAGGGGGCGCGCGCAATCGGCTGGGACAAGCGCCAACAGCTGGATCGCACTGGGACCAGGCGACGTGGGATCGGAATGGCGAGCCAAATCTGGGGAGGAGCGGGAGCGCCTCCCTCTTACGCGCGTGTTCAGGTTCAATCGGACGCTAGCGTGACGGTGATCACAGGCACCCAAGACATTGGAACCGGAACCAAGACAATTTTAGCACAGATCACCGCTGAGGAACTCGGCGTGCCGCTGGACAAGATTAGAGTCGAAATAGGAGACAGCGAATGGGGTCTCTATTCGATTCTATCGGGCGGCAGCATGACGGCGGCGACAGTCGGCCCCGCTGTTCGCGAGGCGGCGGCAGATGCCAAAGGCCAACTCATCAACTTGGCCGCCCAGTTCCTCCAAGTGCGACCCTCTACTCTGACCTTGAACGACGGAGTAATTCGGGGCGTCAAGCGAAGGCGGCCAATCGAAAAGAGGCTGGCTGAAATCCTGGGCGAATTAGGCGACATTA
Source organism: Chloroflexota bacterium (assembly GCA_023489485.1). Lineage (GTDB taxonomy): Bacteria > Chloroflexota > Anaerolineae > UBA4142 > UBA4142 > JAMDCU01. The sequence continues at coordinate 13,170 of JAMDCU010000095.1, read as the reverse complement.
TGGTCATTGGCAACGGCTCGCGCGCCCCCAACCCGGACGGCGTGGCTATCCGGACTTTTGGCGCCCAATTTGTCGAGGTCGAAGTGGATATCGAGACCGGCGCCGTCCGCGTCATAAAGGTTGTCGCCTCGCATGATTGCGGGCGTATCCTCAACCCACTCACGACATCAAGTCAAATTGAGGGCGGAGTCCTCCAGGGGATGGGCTATGCGTTGATGGAGCAACAGATTGTGGACCCCAAAACCGGGGTCGTGGTGAACCCGAATCTGGAGAATTACTTTATCCCTACAATGCTCGATGTCCCAGAGATACAAGTGCACATGATCGACCGGGCGGACCCCAACATCAACAACCTCGGCGCCAAGGGTGTCGGCGAGCCGCCAATCATACCCACCGCGCCCGCGATCGTCAACGCAGTCTATGATGCCATCGGCATTCGTTTTCGCTCAATCCCACTCACGCGCGACCGCGTGTTGGACGCGCTAGAGAGACAACAGACCTCAGACATCAGACAACAGACCGGAGTATCCGGATGAATCGGTGCACGCCCAAGAGCAACGCCGACCTTTGGTTTGAAATCTGCGCCTGTCATCTGTCGTCTGACTTCTGAGGTCTATTCCATGGCTTTAGATTTTACTTCACCGCAAACGCTCGACGAGGCAGTCCGATTATGGCACGCCGCGCCGGGATCTTTTTGGCTCGCGGGCGGCACCGATCTCGTGCCTGAGATGAAAGCGACCTTGAAGCAACCGCAGCGCCTTGTGAATCTGAAAGACATCGAGTCGCTCAGGGGTATCGCCGAGACAGAGGCCGGCGTGCGGATTGGGGCGTTGGCGACGTTGACCGAAATCGCCGAAAGCGATCTTGTGCGAACGCGATACCATGCCCTCGCCGAGGCCTGCCGTGCTGCCGCTTCCCCTCAACTGCGCAACGTTGCGACCCTGGGTGGAAATCTGAACCAGGACTCACGGTGCCCCTATTATCGCGGCGCTTTTCCTTGCTGGCTCAAAGGGGGTCAGGTATGCTTTATGCGCGAAGGAGAAAACCGCGAGGCTTCCATTATCGGTTATCACGAATGCGTCCATGTGCATCCGTCCGACCCGCCGAATGCGCTCGTGGCCTTGGATGCCAAAATAATTACGCGAATGAATGGGGACACTCGGGCAACTCCGGCAATGGATTTTTTTCGGGCCCCGCTGGAAGGTGACCGCCGAATGAACTTGCTCGAGCCCGGGGAGGTGGTTACCGAAATCCAGCTGCCGAGATTTCCAAATTCCCAAAGCACCTATGAAAAGGCTATGGACCGCGCGTTCTGGACGTTTGCGTTGGTGAGCGCGGCCGTACGGGTCGATCTCGAAGGGGACCGCGTCTCTGCTGCTCGCATCGTCCTCGGAGGCGTCGCGCCCGTCCCCTGGAATGCGCAAGAGGCGGAGGAGGGTTTAAAAGGCCAGATCCTCTCCCCGGAATCAGTGGCACTAGCAAGTGCAACAACACTTGTAGGCGCCCAGCCGTTGGCTCACAATGGTTACAAAGTCCAGCTCGCGCGCGCATTGGTCAAGCGATCCCTTTTGAATCTGGCTAGATAGGATGAACTGAGATGACTTTTGGTTATTATCGTTTTCCAACGATTGCGGACGACACGGTCGTTTTTGTGTGCGAGGATGATTTGTGGACGGTCCCCGCGGAGGGAGGTATCGCGCGGCGGCTGACCTCGAGCCTGGGGGAAGTGTCGCGCCCCTTTCTTTCGCCGGATGGTTCTCAGCTCGCGTTTGTCGGGCAGGAAGAGGGCGAGTCTGACATCTATGTGATGCCGGCATCCGGTGGGCCGGCCAAGCGGTTGACCTACCTGGGCGGTATCATGTGCGCAACCGCCGGATGGACGAAGGACGGGAGGATTCTCTTTGCGGATAGCGCTGGACGGCCCTTTCCATCCATGATGTCCCTATATACGGTGGACCTCGAAGGGAATCCGCCAGAGCGCCTCGAGATTGGACCGGCTCGCGCAATCTCCTATGGGCCGCGCGGCGGGGTCGTCATCGGGCGAAACACGGCTGACCCTGCTCGCTGGAAGCGGTATCGCGGCGGGACGGCAGGACAGCTCTGGATCGACGAAAGCGGCAGTGGGGAGTTCACGCCGCTCATTCAACTGAAAGGCAATCTGACCTCCCCGATGTGGATTGGCAGCCGGATCTATTTCATTTCCGACCACGAGGGAGTTGGAAACATTTACTCGTGTTTGCCATCAGGGAGCGACCTTCGCCGGCATACGAACCACGATGTGTTCTATGCGCGAAACGCGACGACCGACGGCAAGAGAATTGTCTACCACGCGGGCGCCGACCTTTTTCGCTATGACGCTGCGAAAGATGTCGGCGGCATGATCCCGGTTGAATTCCACTCCCCCCAGGTGCAGCGTAACCGCAAGTTCGTCGACGCGGCCAAATACCTGCAGGATTGGGTGCTGGATCCCAAGGGAGATGCCATCGCCATTACCGCGCGCGGCAAGCTGTTTACCTTTTCGAATTGGGAAGGCGCCGTGCTGCAGCACGGCGAGCCGGACGGAGTTCGCTATCGTCTGCCCACCTGGCTGAAAGACGGCAAGCGCATGATCGCGGTCACCGATGCGGGAGGAGAAGAGGCGTTTATTGTGTTGCCTGCGGACGCGAGCGGTGAGCCGCAGGTCCTCAACGGCTTGGACATTGGTCGGCCGGTCGAGCTTTCGGCCAGCCCTGAAAAGGATCAGATTGTTTTCAGCAATCACCGCTATGAGCTTGTCTTTCTCGACCTGAACACGCGCGAAATAAAGACGGTTGACCGGGGCCAGAGCCGGCCTATCTCGGGCTTTGACTGGTCACCCGATGGGGCTTGGGTGGCTTACAGCGTCTCGACTTCGCTTCAGACCGACGTGCTCAAGCTTTGGAACGCGACGACGGGCGAAATAACCCAATTGACGGAACCCGTTCTGCGGGACATTGCGCCTTCATTTGATCCCGAGGGCAAATTCCTCTATTTCATCTCCTATCGAGACTTTAACCCGGTGTACGATAGTTTGCACTTTGACCTCAATTTTCCACGAGGAATGCGGCCCTACCTCATCACTCTTCAGAGAGATGCCCCTTCGCCTTTCATTCTCCGACCCAAGAATGGGGAGGACGAGGGCGAAAAGGCTCAGGGCCATCAAGAGAAAGAAAAGCAGGCCAAGCCGGTCGTGGTCGATCTCGAAGGCATTCAGCGTCGCGTGGTCGCATTCCCGGTCGAGGAGGGATTGTATGGGCGGATCCTGGGTCTCAAAGGTGGCAAGGTTCTCTATTCCCGGTTCCCGATTGAAGGAGCGCTGAGCCGTCCGTTTCCAGACCCGAGCACGCCCCCTGTGAAAGGTACTTTGCTCATCTACGATTTCAAAGACCTGAAGGAGGAGACGCTCATCTCTGGCATCTCCGATTTTCTTCTGTCGCGGGACGCTTCCACAATGATCTACCGAGCCGGCGATCGATTGCGGGTGCTCAAAGCTGGCGACAAGCCCGACAAAGAGGCAGACTCGACACCAGGTCGCCAGAGCGGTTGGCTCGATTTGGAGAGGCCCAAGGTCTCGGTGGTGCCCGGCGCCGAGTGGAGACAGATGTTGCGGGAAGCATGGCGCTTGCAGCGCGACAACTTTTGGACGCCGGACATGTCACAGGTCGATTGGCTGGGCGTTTACGATCGCTATCTTCCTCTCGTGGACCGGGTGAGCAGCCGTTCCGAATTCTCCGATTTGATGTGGGAAATGCAAGGTGAACTAGGGACATCGCATGCCTACGAACTGGGAGGCGATTACCGGCCTCACCCCGACTATTCGCTCGGCTACCTCGGAGCAGAGTTCGAGTACGAGGAGGCAACGGGCGGGTGGCGTATCACGCGTATTCTGCACGGCGACGCCTGGGACCCCAAGGCCGACTCGCCCCTCAATAGCCCCGGAGTGAATACTCAAGTCGGCGACGTATTGATCGCAGTGAACGGTCGGCGACTGAGCCGGTCTGTGAGGCCTGGATCGTGCTTGGTCAATCTGGCGGGCGAGCAAGTGGCGCTCACGCTCAAACCGAAAGGTGAAGCCGAGCTTCGCACCGTCACAGCAAAAACGCTTCAAAGCGAAATCCCTGCTCGATACCGCGAGTGGGTCGAGGCGAATCGACGGCGAGTGCACGAGGCAACCCGCGGCCGGGTTGGCTATGTCCACATCCCGGACATGGGCCCACGCGGCTATGCCGAGTTTCACCGCGGTTATCTCGCGGAAGTGGACCGCGACGGTCTCATCGTCGACGTGCGCTTTAACGGCGGTGGGCATGTCTCGCCGCTCATCTTGGAGAAGTTGGCCCGCCGCCGGATTGGTTATGACACGACGCGCTGGGGGCGAGTGCCGGAGCCCTATCCTCCCGAATCCGTGCTCGGTCCATTAGTAGCGCTGACGAACGAATGGGCGGGATCGGATGGGGATATCTTTTCGCATGGATTCAAGCTGATGAAGCTCGGCCCGCTGCTCGGCAAGCGGACCTGGGGCGGTGTGATCGGAATCACTCCCCGGCATGCCTTGGTAGATGGCACGGTCACGACGCAGCCCGAGTACTCGTTTTGGTTCGAGGATGTGGGCTGGGGAGTTGAGAACCATGGGACCGATCCTGACATTGAGGTTGAAAACCGGCCACAGGATTATGCCCGGGGCGTGGACGTCCAACTGGAACGCGCGATAGATGAAATCATAAAGCGCTTGGAGACCATGACTCCAAAAAAGCCGTCGCTCGAGACCCGGCCCAGCCGCGCACGACCCAAGCTGCCCAACAAGTGACATGTGGCAAGGGAGAGAAGGCGGTAGGCAGAAAGCAGAAAGTAGCATAGCCCCTTGTGGGCGTTGAGGAGGAACGACTGAGCAAGCGACAGACTTTCCGATGATCAATCGACTTGTGGCGTTGAGGCTTTCGGAGCGGGATGAGAGAATGCTGAGCGGCGGGGACGGCCCCGGCGCCCAAATGGCGATGAGGATTCTCACGCGCATGGCGCACGTCCACGCTGCTGCAGAATTGATGGACATCACCGGTGCCCATATCGACAGCACCATCTACATTGGCGAAGCGGGGCTCGAATTTGCAGAGCGGATGGCGGGGCTAGGCGCGCGAGTCCAAGTGCCCACGACCTGCAACGTCAGCGGCCTGGACGAACACCACTGGCAGGAGTGGGCGGTCCCGCACGATTGGGCCGACAAGGCTTACCGGCAAATGGTCGCCTATCAAAAGATGGGCTGTGCGCCGACGTGGACTTGCGCGCCTTATCAAGCCGAGATGCGCCCCAAGTTCGGTGAGCAAATTGCCTGGGGCGAGTCAAACGCCATCGTCTTTGCCAACTCGGTGCTCGGCGCCCGGACCGAGCGCTACCCGGACTTGCTCGACATCTGCTGCGCAGTGACCGGGCGGGTACCAGCTGTCGGTCTGCATCTCGCCGAGAACCGCGCCGGCGAGATTCTGATGCGATTGACCAGCGTGCCCCACTCCCTCCAAAGAGACGATGCCTTCTATCCGGTCGTCGGCCACTTGGTCGGCAAGATCGCCCAGGACCGAATTCCGGTCATCGATGGTCTGGAGGTCAAGCCGACCGAAGACCAGCTCAAGGCTTTGGGCGCGGCGGCCGCGTCATCCGGTACCGTGGCTCTGTTCCATCTTGTTGGAGTGACTCCTGAGGCCCCGACGCTCTCCGCGGCCTTTCAGAACCGTCGGCCTGCTCAGACCATCGACGTGACAATGGAGATGCTCAGGGCCGCGCGGCAGGAATTGACTACCGCTCAAGGGGATGAGCTCGACTTGGTCGTGCTTGGCAGTCCCCATTTCTCTCTCGCCGAGTTCAAGCAGCTCGCCCCGCTCCTCACCGGCAAACACGCTCATCCCCGGGTGAGATTCCTTGTGACTTCGAGCCGTGCCATGATACTATTTGCCAAGGAGGCTGGCTTGCTGGGCGCGCTCGAAAGCTTTGGTGGCAGGGTTACGGTGGACACTTGCATCTTGGCGACTCCGATGCTGCCGCCGGAAATCAAGTCTTTGATGACGAATTCAGGGAAATATGCGTATTACGCGCCCGGGATGCTGAATACTCGTGTGACCTTCGGAAGCATGGCTGATTGCGTCACGTCTGCGGTCGAAGGGCGCGTGACGCGGGATGAGTCGCTATGGCAAGCACGATAGACGTGATACGGGGGCGGCCGATTGTGCGCGGCCGGGCGGAGGGAATTGCGCTCGTCAGCTCAGAGCCGATTTCATTTTGGGGAGGCTATGACTATCGCACGGGCGAAATCATCGACCGCAGGCATCCGCTGTCTGGGATGAGAGCCGGAGGTCGAGTCCTGGCCGTCCCTTTTACCCGCGGCTCTTCGACGACAACTGCCGTTCTTCTGGAGGCCGTCCGGGCAGGTACGGCGCCCGCCGCTATTCTCACTACGGGGGTGGACTCGTTTTTCGCCTTGGCGTCGATCGTCGCCGATGAGTTGTATGCGCAGCCCATCCCGATTGTGGCACTAGAGCCTTCTGATTTTGCCCGATTGAAGAGTGGCGAGCACTTGACGGTTCAAGAGGACGGAACAGTCAAGCGCCTCGAATAGGATCGAAGAAAGCCAAGGTGCGCGAAGCAAGTAGGGCGTATCTTGACCACGAGAAGGACCCTGTTATTTATGTGCACGCGGGATGCCAGGCCGCTTGAATCAGAGGCGGGTGGATTTCTAACCTCTAAATGGGTGCGTGTTGGCGAACCTGAACCGCAGGCCGGTCGTCCGGCAGCAAGAACGACAGGCCTGCGGCTAGGAGCGGCAACCCTCCGTTCAAAAGCATCGTTGTAACCAACCCGATCTTGTCTGCCGCAAAGCCGTCGGCAGAGACGCCGACCGCACCGGCCACGAAAGTAAACCCCAGCACGGCGCCCGACATCACGCCGAGGCCACGCGGAAAAAGACCCTGGGCCATGACGAGTGTCACAGGCAAGGAAGCCCCCATGGCAATCCCGTAAAGGGGTCCCCAGAGCAAAACAGTCTCCGGGCCCGCGTTCAGCAGTCCCCATAGCGCGGGTCCGATCAAGGCGGTTGATAGGATGAGCACGAGCCTTCTTCCGACCCGGTCCGAGAGCGTACCCCCGAGCAACCCCCCAATTGCCACTGGCAGGAGGATGCTAAAAAGCACCTGACCTGCAAAATCCGTCCCCAGTCCCTGCGCCTTGATGACTTGAGGTACAAACGTAGTGACGCTCGTTTGCACCCATGAACGGAAAAATATCACGAGGGCGAGTGTGATGATCACGCTCGTCGCGGCGCGCGTCGTGGGAGTCGTGGAGTCGTGAACCGTTTCATCCGGCGCGGCGGAATGACCAGTGATCGCCCAGAAAACGATCGCCGCCTGAGCTAAACCGACGAGGGTCATCATCTCGGGCATAAATCCGCCTGCAATGGCGAAAACCGCGGTGCTCACTAGCGGCCCGAACGCGTACCCGAGATTACCGCCAAGCATGAAAATGGACATGGCGCTGCCGCGCAGCTGAGGGAGCGTTCGAGAGGCGAGCACGGCGCCCTGAGGATGAAACGCCGCGGACCCGAGGCCGCCGATGGCGGCGAGGAGCAACAGAAGGGTAAAATGGTCGGCGAACCGCATCAGGCCCATCGTTGTGGAAATGGCTGCCACTCCGAGGACGGCGAGTGCGCGGTGATAGCGCTTATCCCCTAGCCAACCAAAGAACGGTTGGGTAAGAGAGGATGTGAGGGTAAACGCCATTGACACGAGCCCGACCTGGGCGTAGGATAACCCCAATGGGTCGGTGAGGACGAGGAGCACGAGCGGAAGCATGCCGGAGTACACGTCGACGGACAAGTGCCCAAACGTCGCGGCGATCAAAGAGCTGTTGCGCAATAATGACATGCGGAGAGGACTCCGAAATGGGAATGAGGAGGGAGCGGTCGGGAGCAATGAATCCGCGAATGAGATGCCCTCGCCGAGCCATTCGGCCTACCAGCCATATGGTGTGCCAAACTGCCGAACAGGACGGCAGTATATTACGAAGTAGGAAAGGCGTCAAGCAATATAGGAGTAAAGTATGGCCCCACGAGATAAACAGACAATCGGGTTGGAAGCGAAAGAACATGAACGAACGAGGCTGCCCATCATTATCTATGGCTCGCACACATGCGAAGATACGGCCGTTGCGCGTGGCCGCCTGAATGCGCTGCAGGTTCCATTTATCGAGCACGATTACGAGGACGACGCGTACGTGGCGGAGCGGATCGAAGCTTATAACAACGGCAGTCTGCGAACGCCCACCATTGTGTTTGGACAAGATGAGGTCGTTCTGACGGAGCCGAGCATCCAGCAGTTGGAGGAGGCGGTCAAGAAAGCGGGATATGAGATACGTCTCCCGAGCGGAGTGAAATTCGATCCGGCGGTGGCGAATCGACCGGCGCCCGATTTCAAGCTGCCATCCGCACGGGGCATGCCGTTCGAGCTGCATCAGCTGCGCGGCTCGCGGCGGTCCGTCCTCTTATTTGCCCATGACCACCGTTGCCTGGCCTGCCGCGGTTTCGCAAAACAACTCGCGGCCCGGGTCAGGCTATACGAGGAGATGGAGGCTCAAGTTATCATCGTCTTGCGGGACAACCGAGGGGAAGCGCACCTCTGGGCAGAAGAATTCGCTCCCGGGGTTGAGGTGCTGGCCGATGCGGATGAGTCGGTGAAGCGACAGTACGTTGGTTATTTCGGTGTGCTGAATGCGGAGCGTGAAGGGACCTTCCTTCTCGTTCTCGACCGGTTCACGGCTCCCCGCGTGGGCGCCTATGCTCCGGATGCCGGGGGGTTGCTTTCGCCTCAGGAGACTGCGGATTGGCTCCAATGGCTCGATTTCGAGTGCGACGAGTGAGGAATTCAAGTCGATTGGCCCGTGTGACCAATATAGACGGTAAACCTAACAGAAAGGCGACGAATGGCAGATACAATCTACGTTGGGACGGGGCATGGCCTCTTTGTGTGCCAGCGCGTTGGAGACCGTTATGAGGTCACCGGCGCAGGGCTGGAGGAAAGCCACGTGACGAGCGCGGTGGCGCGCGAGGGAGTCATCCTGGCCGGCACGACGAACGGCGTCTATCGCTCAGATGACTATGGCCGAACCTGGAGAGGCGCGAGCGAAGGACTGGGCGTGCGGCGGGTGCGCTGGATGGCCTTCCATCCCGACGTATCCGATTTTGAGTTTGCCGGTACCGAGCCGGCGGATATATTCATTTCTCACGACGGAGCAGAAACGTGGAGAGAATGTCCGGAGGTGGCGAGGTTACGCGATGAGCACCGTTGGTCTTTGCCTTACTCGCCAGAAGCGGGGTGCGTTCGTGGTTTTGCATTTCACGGCTCCCGCGCCTTCGCAGGCGTCGAAGTCGGAGGTGTGCTGCGCTCTGACGACGCGGGCGAGACGTGGCGGCTGGCCGAGGGGAGCAGTGGAGATCCCGAGATGGAGAACCCGCCGGAGCCGTTGATTTATCCGGATGTTCACTCAATTGTGGCCGCGCCCACAGATGCCGCAGCCCCTGCGATACTCTTCGCGCCGACGGGAGCCGGTCTGTACCGGTCCTCGGACGGAGGTGCGCAGTGGGCCTCGCTGTATGAGTGTTACTGTCGCTCCGTCTGGGTGGATCCGTGGGATGGCAACCATCTCGTGCTGGGTCCGGCCGATGCGGTCGAGTGGAATGGCCGCATCGAAGAGACCCGCGACGGCGGCAAGCACTGGAGCCCGGCATCCCGAGGGCTGGAGGTGCCCTGGTCGGACTATATGGTCGAACGGTTTGCGCAGATTGACGACGAACTATTTGCCGTCCTCTCCAATGGACAACTTTTGTGTACGCCCGTCAAGACTCTCGAGTGGAAACGGATTCTCGACAAGCTCGAAGGGATGACGTGCATCACGGCCATGCAAAGCTGAAGAATCACGAAAGCGTCTCCTGGTCAAGCAGCCCCAGCCGGCGTGCGCGGTTCTCTGCCCACAAAAAGAAAAACACCGCCGCCGTTCCGTAGAGGGCCGTCATCCCGGCGAGGATGAGGACGAGCTGGGCATTAGAAAAGGAAGCGAAAGTCGGAAAAGCGGCAGCGCCCGTCCCGAGCAGAGAACGACGCACCAATTCGAGCCAGAAGGTGACCGGCAGCCCAAAGCCGACGGGACGCAGCCAGGCGGGAAGGACCGACAAGGGGAAGATAGCCCCAGAAAAAAGGTAGAGAGCTGCCGATACTGCCTCGCCCGCATTCCAGGCATCGCGTGCCATGAGAAGCGTTGCGCCGGCTAGGAATAATCCGATAAAGGCGAGGCTCATGATGCCGAGAGCCATGCTCAGGATAAACAGGGGCGCATCAAGCTTGGCCGGACCTAAGGGCAGACCGAAAAAGAGGATCCCAAATCCAATGGTAATCGCAACGGCGAGAGTCGAGGTGATGAGCTGGGCAACGCCGCGGCCCAAGACATAGGTGATCAGCGGCATCGGGGCGAGAGCCAGGTATTTCAACGTCCCATAGTGCTCGCGGTCGTCGATCACCGTCCAAGAGACCCCGACAATGACACCGCGGACATAGATGAAAAACGCATTGCCCAAATAGATGTAGGCAAAGATGGCCGTTTGTGTCGCTTGGCGCGTCACGACGAGGTACATGACCACGAGGATCATGACGCCTGAGATCGGACGCAGCATCGAATAGATGAAGAAAAGAAAGGGGTCCGCCCAGTTGCTCTCTATCTGCCAGCCCAACCAGGTCGCGACCCCGAAACTGCGCCCCCCGAGATTCCACATCCTACGCCGTCCGTTCCGTGAGTCGCCCCTCTTTGCGGCCCAACGTTTCCAAGCGATCGAGAGATATCCACGCGGTCACGATCATCACGACGGCCAGGACTATGAGAATTGCCAGTTCTACGGATACACTGAGGAATCCGAACTGCAAGTTGCCGGGAAAAAGGATCTGACGCATCGCGTCCAGACCCAGAGTCAATGGGATGATTGACGCGGCCGCGGCAATCCAGAACCCGAGCGCCTTGACCGGGAAGTAAAATCCAGAGACCAGATAGATTGGCTCCTGAAGGAGATGGCTGAGGTGCCAGGCTTCGCGTCCAAAGAGAAGGAAGAGCGACGCGAACACCATACCCAGCCCATAAAGGGCAGCCATCGTCACCAGGAAGACGAGTGCTAGAAATCCCAGGTCCGCCGTCGAGAAACTGACCCCGAACAAAAGGGTCCCCGCGCCGACGACGACGATCGCGCGAGTGAATGCCCAAAGCAAGCCCCCGACAGCCATACCGAGGAGAACGCCCATCAACGGCGCCGGCGAAAGAATAAAGAGCGCCAGGTTCCCCGCGTCCTTGTCCCAATACAACTGAGAAGCCATCGACCAGAGCACGTTGAGCCAAAAGGTCGTCATCGCGCCACCGATGACGACAAAGCCGATGTATTCCGCGGGCGCATTGAGAGCGCGATACACATAGACAAAACCGCTCAGGGAGAGGATCGGCAGGAGCGTCTCCCAGAGGAAATCGCTCGTCTGGCGCACGGAACCGACGACCCGTGGATAAGCGCGCCCCATCACGGTGCGCAGGAAGAGAGCAAGACTCGCGGTCATCGTGAGCCCCTATTCTTCATTGCCGTCTCTATCCTCACCTTCGTCTCCCAGCCCCCGCCCGACCAGCCCGACAAAGACGTCCTCGAGGGTCGGCTCGCATTTGCTCAATTTGAGGATGCTTACATCATTGGCCGTGAGTGAGGAAACGACCGGTCCGATGGCGCTCTCCTGGTCAAGGGTGATCCGTAATTCCGTCTGCCCGTCTTGCAGCGCGCTCGTCAGACTCTTTACCCCCTGGGTTTCCTTGATGTGGTCCAACTCCGAAGGGCTGGGTTGTCCGCTCAGTCGAATGTCAAAAATAGCGCCCTGTTGGTACTGGTGTTTGAGCGCTGCCGGAGAATCGCAAGCCAGGACGCTGCCTTTGTCGATGATCGCCACGCGGTCGCACAGTTCGTCCGCTTCGGCCATGTAATGGGTCGTGAGCAGGGTCGTCTTGCCTGACTGGTGGGTCCAATCCTTGATGTGGCGCCGGACGTCGCGCGCCGCGCCGACGTCGAGCCCCAGGGTTGGCTCGTCCAAAAAGATCACTTGCGGATCGGTCAGGAATCCTCGGACAAAGTTCATCTTTTGCCGCATGCCGGTGGAAAGATTGCTGATTTTGGTGTTGGCCTTGTCGGAGAGGTTGACCACGCGCAATAGCTCGTCAATGCGATTGAGCGTGGTCTTTAAATCCAGCCCATAAAACTGACCAAACATCCACAAGTTCTCGCGAACGGTGAGTAGGCCATACCCCGTATATTCGCCGCCGGCGACCATGTTGATCAGCGGACGGATGCGACGATAGTCTCGCATCACGTCCAAGCCAAGAACAAATGCCTCCCCGGAAGTCGGGGACAGCAGAGTCGTGAGAATCTTGATCAAAGTCGTCTTGCCGGCGCCGTTCGGCCCCAGCAGCCCAAACAGCTCTCCGCGGTTGACGGTCAGGTCAACACCGGCCAAAGCCTGAACTACGCGCTCCTTTTTCCGCAACGCGCGAGTCTTGTATAAACGGGTGAGCTCCTTTGTGTAGATGGCGAGATTGTTCATCCAATCGGTCTTTCGTCGATCTGGGAATCGAGCGGCGAAATTGTAACACAAACTCCGCGCGAAAACAACGTTTTAGCCGAAGATGTGATCAAGCCATTGTCACGCGGCAATGCAGATGGTATAATATGAACAAGGAAGTGCACTGTGCGATCGACAGAGACACAAGCGTCTACCCTCAAGCCCTCGGAGCCACGCCCGTTCACTGCCAGAGCTGGCTCTTGGCTCTCCTATTGGGCGCTACGAATTCGCCTTCAACCGCCGATCTTGTGCCCGCACTGTGGCTATAACGTAGCACCTGGGGCGCTGTATCGGCGCTTGCGGGTGTGTGACCGGTGCGGGTTTCACTGGCCCTGTTCGGTGCGAATGCGGATACACGCTCTGGTGGATCCGCATTCTTTTTCGCCGTTTGAGCGCGTCATTGCGGCCGCGACCCGCGGTCGCGGGCGGCCAGTTCCGTGGGCGAGCGGGATTGGCCGCCCGCGTGAACCGGTTGTAACAGGCACGGCCA
>JAMDCU010000058.1:11975-17540 GCA_023489485.1 Chloroflexota bacterium | reverse complement strand
TTCCGAGATCAAACCGTCGTGATCGACGATGCGTGTGCGCATTGTGCCGAGCGCATCCACATCGTGGTGGACCACGGCAAGCTGAGCGAGATCGACCCCTCCACCGTGGGCGTGTTTCGTGGCGGTACCTGAGGGAAAAACAACCTCTTCCGGTCGGAAGAGCATTTCCGGGCCTGGGCGAAAGAACACCCCGAAGCGGTGCAAGGCCACTACTCCACCTTGCCCGACTTTTACGCCCAGCTCAATGGAAGTGATGCAGAGCACTCGTGAGAGAAGACAAGGGTGTGAGCAGCAAACCGGTCGCTCCAGAGCGCTACATCATCCGTCAGGTGTCGTCGCTCGACGAGCTCCGCGAGGCGTTTGCCGTCATCGGAGCCCAGTTCAGCCCGCCTATCCCACCCGAGGATAAACGGCTCGACGATCTGGTGCGACGCTATCCACAGGACCGCTCCTTGATGTTGCTGGTCCAGAGGGAAGGGCGGATCATCGGCGGGGCCCTGGGCTTTGGCAGCACGCTCCGAATCCTGGGGCCAGAACCATCCGCCCGTGGAAAGGGATTGGGGCGACGGCTTCTGCAGACGTTCGAGGTGGCCGCCATGCGCCTCGGGATGCGCACGCTCAATCTTGGCGCGGATGAGGCGAAGGGGTTTTATCTCCGACTGGGGTATCACGGCAAGTCGTCGCTGCACAAGGAATTGCCCGCGCCAAGTCGCGTCCAGGACGTGCGCCTCAAGCGGCTCGAGCGATTGATTGGAAATCTGGAAGTGGGTCAGACGGTGACGACGGACGCCATGGGTCAAGTCCCATCGTTGTTCCGTAGCGAAGGCATTTCGGCATCACCCGCGCAAGCAAGCGCCCCAGAAGATTCCGTTGAAAGGTGCATTGGATGAATAATATCCGAAAGATAAGGGGATACTTGTTGATCGTCACGGGCTTGCTGGCTTGTCCGTGCCATTTGCCGATTACCCTGCCGCTTCTCCTTGCCCTGACGGCAGGCACTGCGCTCGGCGTGTTATTGGCGAATAACATCTGGGTCATCGTCGCAGTGTCAACGATGTGTTTCGTCATCGCGCTCGCCCTGGGATGGCGTACTCTCACGACGACGGAGGGTTCAACTTGTCCCATGCCAGATGTTTCCCGCGCGATTTCGCAAAGTGAATTGAAGCTGGAGTAAGGTCATGGTGGAGAATAGGTTCGATCTGATTATCATCGGTGGCGGCGCCGGCGCGTTCGCGGCGGCGATCAAGGCGAACGAATACCAGGCCAAAACGTTGATGATCAATACAGGCTTGCCGCTCGGCGGCACGTGTGTCAACGTGGGCTGCGTGCCGAGCAAGTATCTGCTCAAGGTGGGCGAGTTTGCTTACCGGGCCCAGCATCACGGCTTTGGGTCCATCCATATCCCGCAAGTGGAATTCGATTTTGGGCGGGCGATTGACGACGAACTGCAAATGGTTGCCGAGCTCCGACGGGCAAAGTATACCGATGTGCTCGCGAACTTGGAGCACGTCACCCTCTTGGAAGCACGCGCACATTTTGTTTCGCCGCACGAAGTCGAAGCGAACGGAGAGCGATATTACGGCGACCGCTTTGTGCTCGCGGTTGGCTCGGCCGCGCTGCCGCCTCCAATTCCGGGGATCGAGGAGGTGGGCTATATCAGCCACGTCGAGGCGCTGCAGAAGGAACAACAGCCCCGCCACTTACTCGTCATCGGCGGGGGACCCGTCGCGCTGGAATTCTCGCAGCTGTTCCGTCACCTGGGGAGTGAGGTGACGCTAGTCGCACGCGGCGACCGGCTGTACAAACGGACGGAACCCGAGATCTCGGAGGCACTCGAACGGTACTTGCGGGACGAGGGGATCACGATTCACAAACAGGCGACGGTCAAGGGCTTGCGTTGGGACAAGGACCGGAAGATCGCGACGATCGCTGCCGACGGACGGGAAGCGGAAATCGTCTTCGACGAACTCTTGATCGGCACCGGCAAGACGCCGAATACGGCTGGGCTGGGATTGGACGCGGCGGGTGTCGCCGTCAGCGCGAAGCAGGCGATCCGGGTGAACCCATGGTACCAAACGAACGTGCCGCACGTTTACGCGGTGGGGGATGCCACAGATTTCCCCAAACGGTTGGAGACCACAGCGGGCAAAGAGGGCAGCTTTGCCACCATCAATGCGCTCACGGGCGTGAACAAGCAAAAAGTGAATTACGATCTCGTACCCTCGGTCGTCTTTACCTACCCTGCCGTCGCCGATGTGGGGCTACTCGATGAAGAGACAAGCGCACGCGGGCTGACCTCTAAATACAGCTGGAATGTGAGTGTCGCACCGTCTATTTCGACAAGGTGCCCAAGGCGTTGATCATCAAGGACACGCGCGGTGCCATCAAAATGGTGGCGGAGCAGCGGACGGGGCGGATCGTGGGCGTTCACCTGATCGCCCCCGAAGCGGAAGACTTGATCAATCAGGCGATGTATATTCTGCGCGGGCACATGACGGTGGACGACGTGATTGATGCCCTCACCGTTTTTCCCACGCTGTCGGAAGGGATCAAGTACGCCGCACTGTCCTTCCGCACCGATATCGAGCGGCTTTCCTGCTGTATTTAGAGGTAACACGAGATCTGCTTCAGAAATGCAAGGCAACCAAAAGCATCAAACCATCAGGGGAGGCATAGCTGTGTCCGGACAAGAGAAAATTCAACTCGCCGTGCGTGGCATGACGTGTGGCGGGTGCGCCACTCATGTGGTAAAAGCCCTGGAATCGGTTCCAGGCGTTCAATCGGCGGTGGTCGCCGACTGGAAAGCGGGGCAAGCCACCCTGGTGGCTGATGCCGGTCTGGATGAGCAGACGCTCGTCACCGCGCTCACGGCCGCGGGGTACGGCGGAGCGATTCAGAGGCGTCATCCGATGAGGGAAGGCAGTGCGCCCGAGTTCTCCTTGGAAACTCCGGAGCAGCCGATGGCGGATAGCTGTTGTGCGCCAGCCGCGCATCCCATGACGAAACCCGTCGCGGTCGCTCGTACCGCGAATCTTTGTCCCGAGTGCGGGCAAAAGGGGAAATCAATCGACAGTCTCACGGTGAAAGCGATGCTCTCCGTATCCCTGACCCAGGTGCGTCCCGTTTCCTATCTGTTCTGCGGAACGGCGGATTGCCCGGTGGTCTATTTCTCCGAGGACGGGGAGCAAGCGTTCACGACGGCGCAAGTCCGCGAACGCGTGCATCAGAAGGAACCGAATGGCGGAGACGTTTTCGTCTGCTACTGCTTTCGGCACACGCCCGACAGTATCCGCGCCGAATGGGAGACGACAGGACGAAGCACCGTCATCGATGCGGTCAACGCGGGCATCCGGGCGGGCCAGTGTGCCTGTGGCATCCGTAATCCGCAAGGCTCGTGCTGCCTTGGAAATGTGCGGGCCGTGGTCAAGCAAGTCGAAGAATCAACTGCAAAGGCCTAGGGGTTTTGGCTGTGTTGGGGCTAGATCCTTTGGAGGCGGATCAGGGGGGTACCTGTTCTTCCAGCAAGCCTCGGTTGCATCCGGGTGACGGCTCGAGCCGTTCTCTCACAGGGACCCTAGTTGGACGGAAGCATGAGAGCAATTGCTTAGTTTGGCCGACGTATGGTTGAGCGTCTCGTCCCGTCTCGTAATACTTTTCGGGGCCTTTCCGGCAACGACTCCCAAACGGGACGACTTCCAGTTTATGGATCCTGGCACACTCATCAGGTTATCACAGTTTCTGAAGGTCTATCCTGTGGCTATCCACGCATGAGGGGCTAGACGAGAGTGTAAAGCCAAGCAAAGGGGATTTGATTGCAGGGACAGGATTGAGAACCGCCGGAGCGGAGGTGCCGTAATCCACTGGCAGAAGGAGACCCCGCCGGTACCCGCTCGGCATTAACCTCAATCGGAAACGTGCAAAACGCAAAGACCGTCAGATTGCTGTCTTCCAGATGCTCTGACGGTCTTTGCAGTATTTGCTCTTTGCTATTTGGGGGGAATTGCCTATGCCTGCTGAGGAACACGCGGTGTTATGGCGGGCATCGCGGCCAGCACCTCTCCCAGGGTGACCAAGCGTCCGTGTTCCAAACGAATCGTGCGATCCGCCATGTCGCCCACCGTCGGATCGTGGGTCACCACCACGAGCGTATGCCCCTGGGCGTGCATTTTCCGAAAGAGATCGAGCACGATTTCCTCGTTGGTTTCGTCCAGATTGCCCGTGGGTTCATCCGCAAGAATAACCTGGGGCTGATTGATGAGGGCGCGGGCGATGCACACACGCTGCTGTTCGCCTCCGGAAAGGTGGGACGGGAGATGGTGCAGGCGTGCGCCCAATCCAACCTCCTCGAGGGCGTGCCGCGCTTCCTCGGCATCCGGCATGCTGTGGAAATATTGAGCGAGCATCACGTTCTCGAGCGCCGTGAGGTAGGGCACCAGGTGAAATTGCTGGAACACGAGCCCCACCTTTTCACGCCGGAATTGCGCCATCTGATTCGCGGCCAATCGAGTGACGTCAGCGCCATCGATGCAAACCGTGCCACTCGTCGGCCGATCGAGGCAGCTCAATAGGTTGAGCAAGGTGGTTTTGCCCGAGCCCGAAGGACCCATGATCGCCACCCACTCACCCTGCAGGATGTCGAGCGATACGCCGTCCAGTGCGCGCGTCCCTCCCGCGTACTCTTTCGTCGCCTCGCAAACCTCGATCATTTTATTCGTCATCATCCTCATTCCCCTCGCAAGATAATAGCGGAATCAACTGCCAGTGCCCGCCGCATTGGAATGGCGCTACCGATCACGGCCACGCTCACGGCAATTCCGAGAGCACCCACCGCGACCCACGGATTCATCGCGACGGCAGACGCAAAAACGCTTTGGGCGATGATCTGGGCAAACGCAAACCCCACGACATAGCCCAGGATGCCGCCAAGAACACCCAGCGCTCCCGCCTCGGCGAGAAACAAGCTCCCGATGCGCCGCGCCTCTGCACCGAGTGCCTTCATCAGCGCGACTTCACGTTGCCGTTCCATCATCACCGTCGCCATCGTCGCGCCCACGCTGAGGCCTGCGGCGAGTAGCACGATGGCAGCAATGAGCGCCAGTAAAAGCTGCACCCGGCGAAGCAAAGTGACTTCGCCTTCGGCGATCTGACGCACGGTTTTCGCCTGCGCACCGGGGACTGATTGTTCCAGCGCGCGGGCCGTTGTCTCGATGGAGATGTCGCTCGTGAGGGCGCTCACCTGCACCAGGCTCACTTGATCGAGACGACCCAAGAGCGTTTGGGCGGCAGCCAATGGAACGATCACCTGGTCGTCCTCCGCACCTCCGGCGGTTAATACGCCGGCAACATGGAACGTCTGCTCATGATCGCGGAAACGCACCGCGAGAGGATCACTTACCTTGAGCGCCCATTTCTTCGCCACGTTCACGCCCACGAGCGCGGCCTCCGAATCTGGCGGGATTCCTGGCTCTATCTTCCACCAGGAATTGACCCTCAAGGCCGCATCGATCGACGTACCGGCAAGCACGACCGGCTGATTACGGCTTTCGACCACTCCATAAAGAAAAG
>JAMDCU010000058.1:0-11877 GCA_023489485.1 Chloroflexota bacterium | reverse complement strand
GCAGGGTCCGTCCCACCTTCTCTTCCATACCCACGGAAACGGAAAGAGCGGCCGCGGCGAGACTGGCTCCCAACGTGATGGCCAGTACAGCGATCAAAATCTGCTTCCAACGGTGCCGCAAGGACTGGATCAAGATTCGCCAGAACATGTCGTCTAATCTCCCCGCAGCGTCACGATGGGATTGACCTGCATCGCCTGCCGCACGGGCGCGAGACTCCCCAGGACGGCGATGCCGACCGCGATCCCCAACGCGATTGGAAGAATGAAGGGATTGAACGTTAAGGAACTCGCAAAGACCGATTGCCCAATGAAACCGGCCAACCCTAGTCCGGCGGCATAGCCGAGGGCGCCACCCAATAGACCAAAAACGGTCGCTTCCAACATGAACTGGAACGCGATTTGCAGGTCTTGGCCTCCCAGCGCTTTCATGAGACCGATTTCCACCCGCCGTTCCATGACCGTGGCGGTCATCGTCGCCATCACCCCCAAAGCAGAGACGGCGAGCGCGATAACCGTCACCAGCGCGAGCGTAAGTCCAATGCGCGAGAGAAAGGCCCCCTCGGCCTCGGCAATCTGTCGAATGGGTTTAGCTTCGCTCCCCGCCAGCACCTCCTCGACCTGAAAGGTGACAGCGTCAATGTAAGGCGAACAATACCAAGTGACGAAATCTTCGGGCGGCAGCGACTTGGGATCGCGCTTGGCGCGCAGCGCCAGCGCATCATCCGGTTTCACCAGCGCGCTGATCTGCACCCGTTCTACTTTGCCCGGCAAATCAAAAATCTTTTGAGCGGTCGCAAGCTCACCGAACACTTGATTGTCTTCGACGCCTCCCGTGTTCAGGATTCCAACGACCACCATGTGATAGCCACGTTCGCGGTAGGTCACATGCAGAGGATCGCCGACGTGGACCTGCAATTGCTGCGCCAGGGCGCGTCCCAACAGCACCCCTTGTTCGGCGTTCCGGTCACTGATCCATGTTCCCTCGACATGCCACCAAGAAGCGATTGATTTCATCCCGGTCGTAAACGTGCCGCTGTCCGGGGTCACTTCGCGCACGGCGTTGCCCGGCAGGAGAATCTGACGTTTGGCGGTCGGGAGCGGGATCTCTTTATCGAACCACGTGCCGACCAGGAGGACCCTCTGAGTGGCCAAAGATGAGGAGACCTCGACGGCCCCGGACAGGAAGGGGGCAAACCCGACGATGTTGTTGCGCCAAAAGATGGTTTTGAGTTTGGGCAGGTCGCTTTCGTTGAGATAGGCCGTCTCGCCGCTGCTGTAGCGCATCCCGGCGATCTCAACCGCCAGGGGGCGCTCTTTGGGTGCGGCGACTATGTTCGCGCCAAACGCCTTGAGTTCCTTGCCCATCTTGTCCGTAATGTCCAACGAAATCGCCAGGAGCGCGGTCGCCAGAGCCGCGCCGAGTGCAACGGCAAGCACGGCGAGCAAGATCCTCGCTTTGCGTCTTTCAAAAGAGCGCCATAGGATTCGCATTAACATGTCTGGGGTCTCCGCCAGATACCGGGTTTACTTGAACCGGTTGGCTTGGGCGATGAGCTCGGTTACGGATACGACCACGTCGTCGCCTTCAAGGCTGGCGGTCAGCGGGATGGGATTGCAGCCGCCGGGTTCACCGATGGTGTCGACGTTGATCGGCGCATCGCAGTTGCGGCACATGACCTCGCCATTCTCATGTCGGTAGCCTTTGGCCGGGCAGATGCTGCAAGCATCGATCGCCGCGGTCAGGCTGCCGTCATTTCGGCGCATCACAAAGAAGCGGATGCCGATACCCTCATGGGAATAGAAATACTTGTGCATCTCGCCGTCGCTCACGTCCGCCACAGGTATGCGAACGCCTTGGTCTTGCGCCGTCTTCTCGGTCGGGGGCATTTCGTTGTCGTGCGCGGCGGCCGATACGAGCGACGACCCCAGCATGGAGCTGAGGAGGAGTGCCATG
Organism: Chloroflexota bacterium; assembly: GCA_023489485.1. Taxonomy (GTDB): domain Bacteria; phylum Chloroflexota; class Anaerolineae; order UBA4142; family UBA4142; genus JAMDCU01. The sequence continues at coordinate 9,923 of JAMDCU010000058.1, read as the reverse complement.
ACCGATACGCCCAGCGCCCAGCGCCGCGCTCGATTGAAACTGGCGAGCCGCTTGCGCCGCTCCGGCGCCGGTTCGCCTTCGATGAGGGCGGGGCGAGGGGCGCGCCAGGTGTCCCATAGGATCAGGAGCGCCGGGACGGCGATCAGGGCCATGAGGATAACGAGCGAGGTCGTTTCGCGCGTGAGTAGGCCAATGATCGCAAGGAGATCGGGCGAACTGGGGATCAGATGGACCTCGATAAACTCGTGCATGCCGTTCGCAATGAGCTTGGCGACGAGGATGAGGAGGACGAGGCTGGTGGCGGAGAAAAAGCGTTTCAAATTGACGCGGACGGCGCCCTTGGCGATCAAAGTCCCAAAGAGGGCGGCGAAGACGAGGCCGATGGCCCCGCCGATCATGTTGTTGAGCGGGTTGGCGCCGATGGTGGCGGAGAGCGCCGTGAGGAAGAGGACGGTTTCGATCCCTTCGCGAAAGACCATGACAAAGGTAAAGGCCGCGAGCCCCCAACCGATGCGCCGCGACCGGTCGGAGCGGAAGACTTGCTCCATCTTTTCTTCCATTTCGGTGCGGAGCGAGCGTCCCGTGCGCCACATCCAGACAATCATCGTCAGGACAAAGGCGGCAGCCACGAGCATCACGGTCCCTTCGTAAATCTCATTGTCCGGATTGATGCCGAGCATCTGGAAGAGCGCTGCGCCCGCGATACTCGCCGCGACGGCGGCGATAAGGCCAGCCCAAACATAGCGCCTGAGCGAGCTCCGGCCCGTGCGAGCCAAATAGGCGAAAACAATCCCGACCACCAGCGCCGCCTCCAAACCCTCTCGTAGGGTAATGACCAGAGCTTCCAGCATCTCTGCCCTCCTTGAGCATGTTAGTCTATACTAACACGCTACGCGGGTCAATTCAAATCCGGTCAAAATCACGTCGCGGCTTTCGCAGAATCTACTGAAAATATGTGACGGAAGCGTCAGTTTGCCAAAGAGGACGCCCGAAGGGGGATTGGGGGAGGATCAATTCCTCGAAGTCTGCCTCGCGGTTTCCTTTGGAGACTCGGCATCCGCTCTCGGTGTGCACGAAATCGATAAGGAGATTGCGGACTGGAGAATCAACCGCCCGTTGGATTGAGTTGATTGAACCATCCAACGGACGTGCGTACCTGAAGTAGGATCCTCAGGCTGGGATGTCTCGTTGGCGCTGGCTCGCATCACACGAGGTGGGTGAGCACCGTGCGCACGCCAATGACGACCAGGATTAGGCCGCCCAAGATCTCCATGCGCTTGCCAAAGGTCTTGCCCAGTTGGTTCCCAGCGAACAATCCAAGGGTGGACAACCCGGAGGTAACAACCCCAATCAAGAGAGCGGGGAAGAGGATCGAGGTTTTCAACACCGCCATACTGAGCCCGACCGCCAGGGCGTCGAGACTGGTGGCAACGCAGAGGAGCATCAGGGTTCTGCCTCGAGATGGATCCGACTGGTACGATTCACAATCCGGGTTGAATCCGGAACGGATCATATTGATACCTACATACGCGAGGAGGACCAAAGCGACCCAATGGTCGATCCCACTAATCAACCCCACGATGGTGCTCCCGGCTAACCAGCCCACCAGCGTCATCCCCGTTTGAAAGACGCCAAAGTGGAACGCCAACCGGAATTTGGCACGCGCCGGATTCGCTCTCCCGGCCGTGCCAATCCCGAGAGACACCGCGAACGCGTCCATCGCCAGGCCAAGCGCAATCAGCAATGAGGTCGCCAGTTCCATTCATATCCCCTTTGAAAAAATGAACCACCATAACACGAGTTATGGTGGTCTCGCTACTCCGCAATCCCTCAGATGGCCCAACGACAATTGGTATCTGAATTGGATTGTGCCAGGCTGCCGGGAGACAGGAACTTGCCTCACTGCTCCGGTATGTCGACAGCCCGTCCTGCCAAAAAGGCAGGCAGCTACTCCCCAGCCGCCAAGATTATACGGGGCAAACTTACCTTTGTCAATTTTGCGAATAGACCTCAAGCTGCGCCGACTTGGTTCTCCGGGGTCGTTATGCTATAATTAGCATAACGACCCTCTCTTTTTGATCGGGAGGTTTGGTCAGCGAGGTACACATTGGGGAATCCGCGCCGAGTGGCAGGACGAGGGACGCGTCTCAAAAACGCGAGCGTGCAGCGCGCCGCGGTCACACCCCGCTGCAAAATCTGGCTGGAGCGAGATGGCCGCATCGCGCTCTCCGACTGGCGCGTCGAGCTGCTTGAGCTCGTTGGAGAAACCGGCTCTCTGGCCGCCGCGGCGAAACGCCTGCAAGTCCCTTACCGGACAGCTTGGTACAAATTGAAAGAGCTGGAGGAGTGCTGGGGTGTTCCGCTCCTCGTCACCGCGAGCGGTGGAGTCGCAGGGGGCGGAAGTCGGCTAACGACTGAGGCACAAGAGCTCATGGGTCGCTTTCGCCGAATGAGCGCGGATATTCACCAGATCGTTGAGAAGCGTTACCGAGTGGAATTTCGGCACGGCTAATTCATCTCATCGCCAACTCAGGGGAGCAGAGCAGATGAAGTACAGGTCGTTCGAGTTCAACCTGCGGGAGCTTGCGGGTTCGATGGGCGATTTTGGGACGCTGTTTCCCCTCGCCATTGGCTACATCGTCGTGAACGGTCTCAACCCCGCCGGATTTCTCGTCATGATGGGTGTGGCGAATATTGTTACTGGACTCGTTTATCGCCTCCCCATGCCCATCGAGCCGATGAAGGTACTGGCGGTTGTGGCCATTGCTCAAGGTTGGTCTCCTTCGATGATCTACGCATCTGGCTTTGGCATGGGCCTGGTCTGGCTGGTCTTTGCGGCGACGAATGTCGTCGGCTGGATCGCCCGGATCACCCCCAGGTCCGTGATCTGGGGCATCCAGGTTACATTGGGGATTCTCCTCGCCGTTGAGGCTCTCAAGATGCTGTCGACGGGGTGGCAACTAGGTATCATTGCCATTCTGATCGTGCTAGCCCTGCGAACCAGCCGCTATGCGCCGGCTCCGATCGTGCTCGTGCTTCTGGGTCTAATGATTACGTTCCTGCAAGGCGACTTGCAGCAGATCAATCCTCCCTCTCTCTCCCTCCCCCCGCTTACTGGTTTTCAAGTAATGGAGGTATGGCAGACCCTCCTCCTCGCGGGGTTCTCCCAGATTCCCCTCACGGTGACGAACGCGACGATTGCGACGGCAGCCTTGATCAAGACCTACTGGCCCGACCGGCTGGTGAGCGAACGAAAGTTGTCCTTGAATCAAGGCCTGATGAACTTGGTCCTGCCTTTCTTCGGAGGCATGCCGATGTGCCATGGCGCCGGGGGCTTGGCCGGGCAATATTACTTTGGCGCACGGACCGGCGGGACAAACATCATCGAGGGGCTCATCGAAATCTCCCTGGGTCTTTTTCTGGCGGCTTCGGTGGCCGGCTTGTTCAGCGTGTTTCCGCTACCGATTATTGGAGCCATGATGTTGTTCGTCGGGTTTGAACTCACGAAATTCGCGACGAAGGTTCGTGTGAAAGACATCGTCCCGCTCGGTGCAACGGTCGTTGTTTCTCTCGTCACCCATATGGCGTTCGGCTTTGTGGCGGGGCTCGCCGTCTATTACGGGATTCGGTCTGCGTTCCAGCACAGCGGGCGTTGTGCGTGCCATCAACCAGCGGCGGCCATCGCCTGACGCGTTATCACACGATGGTGCGTGCGTACCCGAGAATAACAAGATCACAGCATTCAGGAACTAGGGTGCGCCGGCCGGGCAGGCTCGCTCACCGCGGAGGATAGATGGAGTAAACGGAGAAGTCGTTGACCCAGCTGCCGGTTACATTGCTCAAGAACCGAGTTCCGGTTGGCTCATTGGTAGTGATGAATGCTCCCGCGAACAAATGTCCGCGAGGAGCTTTGCGTTCCTTGAGGAGATGACTCTGTGAACCAAGTGAGAGTGATCAATGAATCTTCTGTCGACCAGGCCGTGCAGGTGCTTTACCAGATCCTTCGCCTTTACAAGGACATGGGGCCGCAATCGATGGCAAGTCTGACCAAGTCCTATCTCGCTCCGGCGCCGACGGCTGAGACGGCGACGGATGCGGCGGAAGGGATGATGGCCCACGCCTTTGACATATTTGATGCGGCCGTTTATTCGACTTTACAAGCTGTCGCTGATCGACAGGGTTTTGACCTTTCCGAATCCAAGAACTTGCACCGGAGGATGGACGAGGGATATTTCCACGTCGCTTATCCAGCCATTGTCATGTACATGGTCTGGCTCGACCGTGAAGGCCAGCAGAAGGCCATCGAAAACGTCGAAAAAATCTTTCGGTCGACCATGTTGGGCGTGGCGGGTTACATGATGCTTGATTCTAACCTCGACGAGCAAGAACAAAATTCCCCGGAGATCTTGCTCTCTCTGTCATTCATCCAGGAGCACGACCGATTGCTCCTGGAGTGCTTTGATTCTACCATGGCGGATTATGCGTTGCTGAGCCGCTTTAAACAATTGTACCTGATGGCCGAGATCAAGGAAAAGCGATCCCGATTCGTTCAGAGTCCGTATACGTTCGACCACCCCGAAGATTGCGGTTACAAGGCCGTGCACGCGTACGTGCCCTTTGCGCTTCTCCTTCAGAAGAGCGGTAAGGGGGAGCAGATTGACGATTACCTCCGGTTCTTCTATGAGTGGGGGGCCCCCTTGCAGATCATGGACGATATCATGGATCTGGAGGAAGACCTCAAGAACGGTCACTACGCATACCCCACATTAGGTTTTGAAAAGGAGATCGCGAATCGGCCGCCGGGTGAGTTGGCAGCGCTCATTAGGTCGGATAGGGAGCACCTGAAGCGAATGCAACGGATTTGTCAGGGACTGATGGACAGCTCGAGGAAGCGATGCCTCCAACTGAAAGCCGATCTCTTTGGGTACTTTGTGGATCTGTTGGAAGTGCGTCTGGCGGCCTTTTTCTCCGAGATGCTAAAGGCGTGATCGACTCAAGCTCAGTGTCCGCTGAACTCAAACTGACTTGACCCGAGATGTAGCGGGTGGGGCGGGGGGCAGGGTACATGTTCTGGCGCTCGGATAGAATGGGAGTCTGGTTCAGGGTTTTCGATTTCCTCAAGGAGCGACTGCTACAGTTGCGAGAGAGGGCGAGTGCTTTGTTCGGGCATTATGCTCCCGGCCTAATATTATTCGGAGGTTGTCCGACAACAGGTTACCCGAAGAATAACTTCCAGTGTGTTGACCCGAGCACACTGTTGCGGCTTTCCCAATTCATGAAGGTATATCTGGAAACTGATCTCGATCAAATAGAGTAGCGAGCGTCAGGTAGCTGACTCCTATTTGGTACCCTCTGCAGTTGCATGAGCGCACGACTTCGTGTCATACCACAAAATAGCGAGATGCATGAATCGATGCTATTCGAATGAGGCGTGCGTCTGAAGAGCAGGGATAAACCCGTTTGACTTGAGGCGCAAAAGGTGGTACTCGTAATACCAAGGCTCATGAGCGGATGGGTATTGGATATCACGTGGTTTCGCGCCATTTAGGCGGGGGTGGAACAACGGAGGGAGGCAAAATGAACAATACCGCAACCGTTGTCGGAATTGTCCTCGTTATCGTCCTCGTCGTCTTGCTGCTCGGTGGGACAGGCATGATGGGGCTCGGCATGATGGGACCCGGGATGATGGGCGGTTACGGCGGCATGGGCGGCATGATGGGCGGGTTCGGTGCCCAAGGATTTGGCTACAACCCGATAGGGATGATTCTAACGCTCGTCTTCTGGGTCCTCATTATTGTAGGTATTGTTCTCTTGGTCGTCTGGCTAGTGCGCAATACGGGACGGGCTGGCTTGTCGGCGTCATCGGGCGACCCAGCGCTCGACATTTTGAGGGCGCGCTATGCCAAGGGCGAGATCACCAAAGAGCAATTCGAGGAAATGCGCCGCACTCTCGCCCCGTAGAGGGAGGCTGGGATGAAAGGGACAGGATGGCTGATCGGCGGCTTGGTGCTGGTCGCCGTTGGGGTTGTCGGTCTCTTGCTGCTTAGCACCGGAATCCTGTCAGGAGCGACTGTCGCCAGCACACCGATGGCGCGGGGACGGTGGATCTTCCAGACGGGCACAGACCCGAGTGGGCAACCCATTCCTTACTTGGGCGGTATGATGATGCGGGCGTCGTGTGCGGGTTGTCACGGCGTGGATGGTCGGGGCTTGCGCACTATGATGTTCGCGAGTCCGAACATCTCTTACCGCAATCTCACGGACCCCGCTGGCTTTTCGGAACCCGATGGGACGCGCGGTCCCACCTACACCGATGACCAGATCCGGCGCGCCGTCACACAGGGGCTCGACCCGGAGGGCAAACCGCTCGACTGGCCAATGCCGCGCTGGCAGCTGACGGATACGGAATGGACTGACCTGCTCGCCTACTTGAAGACGCTGCCTTGAGCGACAAGGGGCGCTGCCTGCCGGCCCAGGGCATTTGACAAAAACGAACTGGGCTCGGTAGAATGAGAGTAGATCTCCTCGATATTCGGAACCTGCGCGCCGAAAGGCAAACCCCATGAAAGGAATACTAATGATCATTCTCAGACTTTGATGAGCCGGATGCGGAATGTCCGTGCGGCATTCGGCCATATTCTCCACGCGCGTCAAACCTCTCCAGTAAGCCTCGCCTTCATATCACTTGTTGTTGGCAGGCGCGGAGAGTAGACGCGTCGATGGCAGCAAGTCGTCAAGATCCAACCCGGTATTTACTGATCCTCAAAGGGAACGGGAAGCCTTGGGCACCCCTTCTCTCGGGGCGGTCATGAGCCCTGTTGAGCCTGGGCGCCGAAATGTATCTTCGTCGCGCGACCTGGAGGGCGTCTGCGCCTTCCGCCAGTAGCACCGAAACGCGGCGTCGATTGGATGTCACGCGAACAAACGAAATATGCGATGGCTATGCCCAACCACCGCGGCAAACACGAACACTCCGGTTAGCGCGATCGAATAGGTCACAAGTCTGGTGAGACCGCACTAGAAGACTGCTGAAAAAGTCCCCTTCGCGGGACAAACTCGCGTAAAATCGCGAGTTGTGCTAGACTGGGTCACGACGATCCATCGCTCAAGACAAGGAGCCGAATCATGCTGGGACGCCGTGACCCGCAACGTACTTTGTTTGATGCCAACGCCATGCCGCATCGCGTGCCGCCCGATTCGTTCTATGCACGGCTGGCGGCGGTGTGCGATCTCTTGTTCCAAGACGATGATCTGAAAGCTCTGTACGATCCGAACAATGGGCGTCCCAGTCTGCCGCCCTCGCTGATGAGTGGCGTACTCTTGCTCCAGTTCTACGACGACGTCTCTGACCAGGAAGCCACCGAGCGCGTCCTGTACGATCTGCGCTGGAAGATCGCGTTGCACCTACCGCTCGACTATGCCGGCTTTGACCCGTCGAGCCTGAGCTACTTTCGGAAACGTCTGGCTGAGCACGGCCAGGAGCGCTATGCCTTCGATCGGTTCATCGCCGTCGGACGTCAAGCGGGCTTTCTGCCGGACCGGGTGACCCTGCTGGTCGATCCCACCTGGGTCCAAGGGGCCGGGGCGGTCCAAGACACCTACACCTTGTTGCGCAAAGGCATTCGCAAGTTGTTGCGGACCCTGGGCTATGCCGTGCCCGGCAAGCGGCAAGGTGTGGCACCTCAGGTCCAACGGTTGATCGCATCGTACTTGGACAAGGATCGGAAAGCCGACCTCGATTGGACGGATCCGCAACAACGCGCCGCCCAACTCCAGGTCTTGGTCCAGGATGCCGATGCCGCGTTGGATGTGGCGGCGGCGCAGGCCGATGATCCAGAGGTGCGATCCGCCGGCTGGATGCTGACCAAGATCCTCGGCGACGATGTGGTCACGGATGAGCACGGCCATCCCCGGATCGGGGAAGGCACGGCTCCCGACCGCATCATTAGTGTGACCGACCCTGAGATGCGCCACGGCCACAAAAGCAAGGCCCAACGCTTCGACGGGTTCAAGACCGCCGTCACGACCGAAGTCGAGAGTGAGCTGATCCTGGACGTAGCGGACCTCCCGGCGACGAGCGGCGATGGCGAGCATCTGATGCCAACGGTGGCGCGAATCGAAGAACACGTTGGCGTCGCCGTCGAACGCCTCATCGGGGATGGTGCCTATCCATCCGGCGCGAACCTCGCCGCCTGTGCGACGCATGATCCGATGCCTATCGATCTCGTCGGCCCACTGACGCGGCCGGCGGACCCGGAGGTCGCCAAATCGGCGTTCCATCTCGACCTGGAAGCGAAGCAAGCCCTCTGTCCGGAAGGGCAGGCGGTCAGCGGAACGCTGGCCCGCACCCACGGGCACCCGGCCCTCCAGTTCCGGTTCAAGCGCCAGCTCTGCCAGGCGTGTCGCTTGTTTGCGCGTTGTGTGCAAGGAAAGGTGCAAGGGCGAACTATCACCACGGACGAGTACGAGCTATATCGCCAAGCGGCCCGTCAACGCCAGGCGACTCCTGAGTTCCGCGAGCTCTATCGGAAGCGCAGTCGGGTGGAACGCAAGCAGGCCGAACTGGTTCGCCATGGGGTGCGCCACACGCGCTACCTGGGCCAAGCCAAGCGCTCGCTGCAGCGGCTCTGGACCGCCGCGGTCGTGAACTTGAAACGCCTCTTCCGCCTCGCCGAACGCCAGGGCAGCGAACTCCGCCCATTGCTGGTAGGGGTCGGATAGAGACACCGCATCAGATCCGAGCGCTTGCGCGACTCCGCGAACCGCATCCCGCCGAGCTTGCGGCCAGATTGAGCACATGATTAGCTTGTCAAGGTGCAAAGCAACGCTATTGGTACGGGTTTTTCATCCGTCTTCTAGCAACTACAGGAGCCATTATGTCAAATCCAACAGTCGTTCTTTTCACTCGCTTTGGCGTGGGCGAGGGCCCCGCCGAACTGCAGCAGAAACTGGCGGCGAAATTCCTGACCCTGCTCAGAGAAACAGACCCGCTGCCCAGTCAAATCTGTTTCTACACCGACGCCGTCAAGCTCGTCTGCAAGGATTCGCCGGTCCTGGACGAACTCCGACGGCTCGAGAAAAAAGGGGTCGAACTTGTCGTGTGCTCCACTTGCCTTGATTACTTTGGATTAAGCGAGCAGCGCGAAATCGGCATTGTGGGCGGGATGCCAGACATCCTCGAAGCGATAGCGCGGGCCGCGAAAGTGGTGAGCGTATGACCGGACCACCGGACCGGTCGTGAGGACATCACATCGGCTTGAGACGAGCGAGGAGGAATCTATGGACGAAAAGACCATTGCCGAACTGAGAGCACGAGCCGAGAAGCTATATCGCGACAGGCAATACCTTTGCTCCGAGTCGTTGTTTACGGTGGTCAATGATCATCTCGGCCAGCCTGTCCCGCCGGACACTGTCCGGCTCGCCTCGGGATTCCCTGTGGGCATGGGCCTGGCCGGTTGCTCCTGTGGCGCGTTGACCGGGGGCATCATGGCGCTCGGGTTGAAATACGGTCGCCGCGGGCCAGGAGAGGACAATGCCGTCGCGCTGGCGAAAGCCAAAGAATTGCACGATTGGTTCCACAGGGAATTTGGCAGCACCTGCTGCAAAGTTCTCATCCGCAAGTTCGAGTTCGGCAGTCCCGAACACCTGGAGCAATGTATCCGGATCACTGGTACCGTGACCGAGCAGGTGCTGCGGATGCTTCCCCAGAACGGGTAACGGCGACCGGCCCCGTCGAATACTTGCGCGCATCGCGCACGAATGGGTTAGTCCTGCTTGAGGAGCCGCGACGAGTTAGCCAGAATACCCAAATCCGGCAGTGATTGCGCGGCGGCCGCCAACACGGGTGGCAGGAAACCGAACGCGGCCAGTGTTAACCCGAGCACGTTATAGACGGCTGTGAACCCGATATTGCCTTTGACGAC
>JAMDCU010000140.1 GCA_023489485.1 Chloroflexota bacterium | reverse complement strand
GTTTCGCATAATCCAAAGAAGATGGAATGGGCGAAGCCAGAAGATGCGCGAACACTCCGTGGCCGCTGATCACCGCTGTGTGGTACCGGTGGGGAGGGTGGACACATTCTGGCACGCCGCGCGTGCAAGAAATAGTTGACGTCGTGGGTCGCGCTCGGCGTCCCTAATCCTTGGGTCGAAGGTAGGTCTGTGCGATTCATCTGTGATGGATGCTTCCGATTGATCTAAAGCGATTGACGCACGATCCATGAGATGGCGCCCGACGAACGCCAGGAGTGGTAAGATAGGCCGTGGACCGAAATGGTTGCACGGCCTTTTTGTTCTTCCGGAGCCGCCTTGTCTGCTGTTAGGTGACGACGATAACGCAATCCTGTGGTTGGATAAGAGCAAAAAAGGCAATGTTCTGGTGAAGAGTGACCGCATTGCGCGCCCGCTAGATGTTGTGCGCCGGTGAGGTCCGACGGTCAAGATCTAGCGTCGTCGTTTTCAGGGAGCTGCGGGGCCGATTCACGTGAATCGGCACTCTTACTCTTTAGGAAAGCTTTAGGTCATTTGAGGTCCAGATGAGGTATCAAAGGCCGCAATGTGATATAGTGCAATGAACACGGGGGAGGCCAGAGAGTGTAGATCTGTGATAGAATGATGCGCCAAATAGTACCGTTGTCGCCGTGATTGTGATTGCCATCGCCGCCTTTCTCCTGGGCGGCTTTTTCTCAGAGTCGATGCGGCCGTCAATAGATATTAACTCCGCCTGGGTTTTTGCAGGAACGCTCGGAGTCTCGGCGGGGAATCTGGACGGGCTGCCGGTGGTTGGTACGTGAACAGAGAGCATGTTGCTAATTGTGTCGAGCGGGTAATTCCGCCTCGCAGGTACGAACGGAACGGCAGGCGGCGCGTGAGTATTCTTCATTATACCGCTCCGCCCATCGTTGGCGGCGTCGAAAACGTCATCGCGCACCACGCGCGTCTCTTGCTTGATGCGGGTTACCCGGTCACTGTCCTCACAGGGCGCGGGGGCCAGGCGCAAGCACTGCAAGGCGCCGAGGTCGTCGTGATACCCGAGCTGGATTCAGAGCATCCCGGCAACTTGATCGCGCAGGCTCTCGAGCAAAGCGTCGTTCCTTCCGAATTCAAATCATTCCAGGCGCGGCTTGAGGCGGCCATTTCTGCCGCCTGCTCTTCGTCGGACCGCCTGATCGTTCACAACGCTCTCAATTTTCATCTGAATCTTCCGCTCGTGGCAGCCCTGCACCGGTTGCTGGATCGCGGCCAAGTGCGCGGAGTGATTGCCTGGTGCCACGATATCTCGCGCTATGTGAATCCGCAGTCCGGCGTGCCGCTCCGTTACGGTTTTCCATGGGACTTGCTCAGGACCTATCGTCCGGAAGTCACCTACGTGGCGGTTTCGCACCACCGGCAACGCCTGCTCGCGCAGTCGCTCGGCTGCCCCCCGGCTCGCATTCAAGTCGTCCCCAATGGGGTCGATCCCCAGGAGATATTCGGGCTTTCGTCTCTGGGGCAGCATCTCGTGGAGGAGTTTGATCTAACGAGCGCGGACTTGGTTCTCCTCATGCCCGTTCGTATTACGAATGCCAAGAATATTGAATTCGCGCTAGAGGTCATCGCCGCGTTGAAAGCGGCAGGCCTAGGCTCGCGCCTCCTTATCACCGGCCCGCCCGACCCGCACTCCAATGCAAGTAGGCTATATCTTGACGAATTGCTCGCACGCCGGCGTGCGCTAGATCTCGAAGAGGAGGTCATTTTTCTTTGCCAGGGGACCCAGCGCTTTCCCTATCCCTTTGCTTTGGAGACTTCGACGATCGGGGAGCTTTATCGCATTTGTGACATCGTGCTCATGCCCAGCCACCGCGAGGGGTTTGGGCTTCCCATTCTCGAAGGTGCCCTCGCGGGCAAACCGGTTTTTTCTACAGAGGTCCCGGCACTGGAGGAAATCGGTGGGGAGTGGGTCCATCGTATCGAGGCGGGCGAATCCGCGAGTCATGTGGCGGAGCGTATCTGCACATGGGCAACCTCCGACCTGGCCTATCGCACGCGCCGAAAGGTGCGCCAGAGATTTACGTGGTCAGCGCTCTTTGCAAGCGCGATCGAGCCGCTGATCCAGGCGCCCGATCGACCGTGAAAGGAGTACCAATGAAGATCGAGAACTCGTCGCCAGCTCGCCTCGTCGTTGTCTCGAATCGCGGCCCATATTACCTTCGTATGACGAAGCAGGGTTTGAAGCGTGAAAAGACCGTGGGAGGACTGGTCACCTCCATACTCCCGATGCTCGAAAAAAGGGGGGGCGGAGTCTGGATTGCCTGGGGAGAGCGCGCCGGCCGTTATCCGGGAGCGGCGGGTCCATCCCCCTTCGACCTCCGTTACATTTCTCTTACCGAGGAGCAGCTGCAGGGGTATTACCTGGGAGTCGCGAACAATGCCCTCTGGCCCCTCTGCCACTCTTTTCTTGGCCGTGTCCACTATGATGATACAGAGTGGGAAACCTATAGACAGGTCAACGCTCAGTTCGCAGAGGCTGTGCTCGAAGAAGCCCACGACGGGGAGATCGTCTGGGTGCACGATTACCATTTGGCCCTCGTCCCTCACTTGGTGCGCCAAGCTCGCCCGGAGAGCCGGTTGCTCTTCTTCTGGCATATCCCCTTTCCACCGGTCGAACTCTTCCGTACCCTCCCCTGGCGGCGTGAGATTCTGGAGGGACTCCTCGCCTCTGATATTGTCGGATTTCACATCCCTGAATACGCGGATAACTTTGTGGAGGCGGCCGTTGAGATTCTGGGTGCCGAGGCAAGAGGGGACCAACTGGTTTATGATGGCCGGAACACGCAAGTGCTCGCGCGCCCCATTGGGATTGACTATGAGGCGGTGAGCCGTACGTCCCGCGCCCGCGTGATTGAGGAACGCGCGCGCCGGATTCGCCAGAATCTGAATGGGCAGCAGATCATACTAGGTGTCGAGAGGATGGACTATACCAAGGGCATCTTTGAACGGTTGGAGGCTATGGAGCGGCTGCTGGAGCGCCGGCCGGAGCTCTACGGGAGGGTCACTCTGATCCAGATCGTCACGCCCTCACGCAACAATATCGAAGCCTACCGTCAAAAAAAGCGCGAAACTGACGAAATCGTCGGGCGCATCAACGGGCGCTTCTCCGATGGATTCTGGATGCCGATTCGCTATCTGTACCGCTCCTTCACCCCGGCAGAGCTCATGGCGTACTATCGCGCTGCGGATATCGCCCTTGTCACCCCGCTGCGAGATGGTCTGAATCTCGTCGCCAAAGAGTACATCGCCTGCCGACCGGAAGCCGATGGAGTCCTGATCCTCAGTGAATTCGCGGGCGTGTCGCAGCAATTGCCAGAGGCGCTACTCGTGAATCCCTATGACAGGCAAGACATGGTCGAGGCCCTCGGCCGCGCTCTCGCCATGGAGAAACCGGAGCAGCGCGAACGGATGCTGCTCATGCAGAAACGCATCAAGGAGCAAGATATCTCCTGGTGGGCGGACGAATTCCTGTCTCGGGTCGACGACTTGGCCGCAGCAAAGCCGATTCATCGCTATTCACTCGGCGAGAGAGACATGAAGCCGGTTCAGCCGATGCCCCTCGTGGGGATAGGGTAAAACACACGACTGTGTTACTCTCCGTTCAACACCATCTGGCCGCTGGCGGGCACGTGTGGTTGGGACTCGACTACGATGGTACGCTCGCTCCGATCTCCCTTGAGTCAGGTCAAGCGAAAGCGGACCCGAGTCTCTGCTCTCTACTGACCGGCCTCGTCGAGAACCCCCTGCTGCGCATCGCCATCGTGAGCGGACGTCCGTTGTCCTTCCTCCGGGCCGTGCTCCCTGTTTCTGGGCTGACCCTTGCGGGCGTTTACGGATTAGAGGTCCAGATGCCGGGCGGGGAACGCTTGCTGCGCGTCGAGTCAAACCTTCTGCGCCCGCAGCTGCGCATGATCAAATCCGATTGGTCTTTGCTCTTCCGGGGACACCCGGGCTACTGGGTTGAGGACAAGGAACTGGCGCTGGCGCTGCACGCCGACTCGGCCGATCCAGCCGAAACTGCGCTGCTCCTGAGTACTGCAATTTCGATGGCAACCGATCGCCCCAGCCCGGTCCCTCTCCGCGTCTACGAAGGAGACCGCTATCTCGAGGTCGCGCCGGCCGCCGCTCACAAAGGGCAAACGGTCCAGTGGCTGCTGGATCAGGACTGGTCGCATGAGGCATTGCCGGTTTATGTGGGGGACGACGCGAGAGACGAAGAAGCCTTTGAGGTGATCCGGCGGCGTGGAGGCATTCCTATTCTTGTCGGCAAAGGCTCCGGGTCAACTCGAGCTCTCGCGCGACTAGGTTCGTGCGAGGCTGTCCGGACGTGGCTTGAGATTTTGTGCGAGGCCGCATCGCGCCGACGCAAGTCTCCGACAAGCTAAAAGGAGCGCGCTCCAGCGTTTCCGCCGGGGCGGCATCATTTCCGAAGAGGCGTTCGAGCCATCGCCGGGCGCGGAGTCACTAAGAAATCCTCAGGTCGTTTGCCTTTTCGCACCATCAGTCACCGGTATAGTGACCGCCACCTCGGTCCCGCTCCCGGGAGTCGACTGAAGCGACAGAGTCCCGCCGACGGCCCACACGCGTTCCTGAATTCCCATGAGTCCGAAATGCCCAAGCTGCGCGAGTTCTGCCACCGCCTCGGGAACCCGAAACCCCTTTCCATCATCGGTCACGACAAGATGGAGCGCCTTGGGCTCAAAGGCCAGATTCACTCGAGCTAGTCGGGCATCGGCATGCTTGCGAACATTCGCCAGTGCCTCTTGAGTGATGCGATACAGCGACAATTCCTGTTTGGCGCTCAGCGGGTACGGTTCGCCCGTCACATCAAGACTGACCTCCAGGTGGGCTCCGTTATTCTCCCGCGCGGTCCGGGCTAACACTTCCAGGGCGGGAACCAGCCCGAGGTCTTCGAGGATCAAGGGCCGCAAATCGCGGCTGATCTGTCTCAGGCCGCTGAGCGTCTCCACGAGCATCGTCTGCAATTCTTTGAGCTGCTTGAGCTTTTCCGGGTCGCTCTCGTAGGATTGGTACAATTCCAGACGCCGGGTAATGGCGATGAGACTCTGGGTGGTTTCGTCATGCAGCTCGCGGGCCAGGCGCCGCCGCTCGTCTTCCTGCGATTGAGTCATCGCGCCGAGATAGCGCCGCAGGCCGGCGCGATACGACGCGATCTGTGCGGCCATGTGGTTGAAAGAGCGTCCCAGGAGATCGATTTCCAAAATGCCTCCCGTGGCGACAGGTTCCACCGTCTCCCCGGCCGCCAGGCGGTTGGTTTGTTCGGCGAGCCGCCGCACCGGGTTCGCAATCCGGCGCACGCCGTACCATAGGAGCAACGCAATGATCGCCACTCCGCCGAAGCCCGTCAGGGTGAGCGTGGTGCTGTAGGTCTGCACCGGGGCCACGACGGCGTCCCACGGCTCGACGACGATCAGCCCCCAGCCGGCAATCGGTACCGGGGCGTACCCTTCAACCCAATGCTCGCCCTCCGAGCCCATCCACAACGTGCCCCCGCTCTCGCCTGCCATGACCAGGTCCACAAACGGTCGGCTCGAATAGTCCTGGCCTATTTTTGTTTCGTCGGGATGAAAAATGACGCGCCCTTGCGAGTCCACGAGATAGGCATAGCCGTGATCCCCGATGGTCAATTTCTCGACCGCGTCTCCCAGGTCGGCATTGCGCAGGTACAGAGCGCCTAGTAGCGCGCCCGTAAAGTCTTTGTGCTGATCGAGAACAGGGGTGCCGATAATGATAAAGCTCAGCCCGTTGCGGGGATCAATCATTACACGACTGACCAGGGTATGCCTTGCTTTGCGGAGGCTGTTGAAATAATCAGGCTCCAAGACGGAGGGGACATCTGGCAGGACAGGGGCATTCTCGGGGGCGGGACCGCTGCTCTTGACCGCCCCTTCCTGATTCAAAAGGACGACGCCAGCATTGAAAATGTCGATGGCTTCAGAAGCATCGGCAAGAGCCTTTTCACGAACCGTGGGAACCTGGCTCTGCAAATCGGTGTTACTGGCCAACGCCTCCAGCACCCCGGCATATCCATCCATCTTTTCGGTGACGTTTGATGCGATGAGGGCGGCGAGTTGGCGGTCACGATCAATCACCAGCCAGGTGGTCATCTGCTGGTAGGCAAAGAGACCTGCGGCAATGAGTCCAAAGGTCACAAGGACGATGGGCAGGATGATGCCTACAACTGATTGAGTGGGAAGCGAACGGAACCAATCCGGTAGACGCATAAGACACAAGCCATCGGCAAGGGAGCGCGGGTCGTCAGGACGCGATCGTTAACCAGCCACGGCGGATGGCAGTGAGGACCGCCTCCAGGCGAGAGGAGACATGCATTTTCGAGAAAATATTGGTCAGATGGGCCTGGACGGTGCGGTCGCTGATGGAGAGGGTTTCGGCAATGGCGTTATTGTTCAGCCCCTGAGCCAATAACTGCAGCACCTCGAGCTCACGAGCCGTCAGTTCTTCGGAGCTAGGCGTCGTGACAACTGCGGAGGATTTGGAGCCTTTGCCCGACATGTGCAAGACCACCTTCCGGGCAATGGAAGGATCTAGCGGCATTTCACCATCGTGGACCTGCCGCACGGCTTTCACGAGTTCGCTGATGGGCGCCGTCTTGAGTAAATAACCACTGGCCCCCGCTTCCAGGAGCGAAAAGACGTACTGATCGTCGTCGTGGGCCGTGAGCACGAGCACCTGGACATCGGGGAGGGATTCACGAATACGTCGGGTCGCCTCGATACCGGAGAGAACTGGCATGCGCACGTCCATAACCACGATATCCGGCTTGAGCTGGCTGGCCAGGTCCACTGCCTCCTGACCATTACTGGCTTCCGCCACGATCTGTATGTCCCGTTCGCGGCGCAAGAGCGCGACCGTCCCCTCGCGCAGCATAACATGGTCGTCCGCAAGCAGCACCCGGATTGGGTTGGGCATAGCGAACAGGATTATAGCATAGCTCGGGGAGGCGTCAATCCGCGAAACCGCGTAGAAAGAGCTACGCGGTTCCGCGCTTGGACGGCGCCTGGACTTGTGCTATCATTTATTCTAGTTTCTTGCTAGATCCACCTTCCCTTTGCAGGGTGCGTGAGGCAGGAGCGCCGGCCTCCCAGACACTGACGGCCCAGTGCGACACGCATCATCCCGTCGCCGTCAAGGACGCTCCGCTCCTGCCTAGTTTAGCCGATTTGGCACTCTGCGCGTCTAGAAAGCGCACGGCTAGGTTTGGAAATATTTCGCGGAGCCGTGCGAAACCCTCACCGAACGCCAATTCCACTCGTCATCGCCGCTCTCGGGCCGGCGCTCCATTCCAATTGATCCCCAAGCTGAAGCTCCCGTAAAGACCGCAGATCTCATACCCCGCTGGCGCAAAGATGTCTTTGGGATCGCCTCCGTCTCCCTCAGGGTCCAAACGTGTGTTTGTTCGTCACTCTTCCTATCCTGAGTCAAGGTTTGGCACTGGTCCCGATTGACTTGGCTTTGTGCTATGCGCCAGCCGGCATCGCTGGAGCCTTACTTTGATTCCTGCCGCAGATCGCCCCTGGATACGATGTAACGCCTTTCCAGTTCATCGTCGATGCACCGTGCGCAACATCCTCGGAGGATTTTCTGGTCGTTTATTTTGCACCGTCGCCAACTTGCTCAAGCATGTAGTCGATCATGCTCGAATAGGTGGCATTGTCCGTTCCGGGAACTGAACCCTCTGTTACCTTCGCTTGAATCAACCCAATAATCTTCTTTTTCCCGTCCACAGATATGGGTTCAGTGTGCCCTCTGTATCTCAGCTTGCCCATCCGCCGGAGGATACCCCTGGTCGCTTTCTCCTTGTCCTTGGCTGCCAACAGCCGTTCAGCATACTTGTTAGCGACGGTACGCGCACTCGCCATCTAAACCTCCTTCTTGCCATCCCTGTGTCACGGGAGATCCGTCCCGTAGAATTCATGCCGACGCGGGGCTCAAGGCTGGAATCGGTAACGACTCGGGCTTACTCGCCAGCCGCGCCAGTTCCGCCCCATCGATGCTCTCCGCGACCATCAGCCGCTCTGCGATGGCATTCAACTGATCGCGATAGGCGCTTAGCAAGTCCACTGCCTGGGTATGGGCAGTTGTAATAATCCGCTTGATCTCCATGTCGATCAGGCGCGCCGCCTGCTCGCCGTAATTCCGGTGCTCGGAAATTTCGCGGCCGAGGAAGACCAACTCCTCGCGTGCGCCA
The DNA here is from genome assembly GCA_023489485.1 of Chloroflexota bacterium. Lineage (GTDB taxonomy): Bacteria > Chloroflexota > Anaerolineae > UBA4142 > UBA4142 > JAMDCU01. The sequence continues at coordinate 9,254 of JAMDCU010000140.1, read as the reverse complement.
AAAGTGCGTGGACCCAGCTGGTCGCTCATGCCGTACCGCGTGACCATCGCGCGAGCGAGGTCTGTCGCGCTCTGGATATCGTTTGACGCGCCCGTCGTAATATCGCCAAAGACAACCTCTTCGGCGGCGCGCCCTCCCAATACGGCCGCCAGGTCATCCATGAACTTGGTGCGGCGCTGGAGATAGCGGTCATCTTCGGGCAGGTGCATTGTGTAGCCGAGTGCCGGGCCGCGGGAGATGATGGACACCTTGTAGACGGGATCACAGTTTGGTAACAATTGCATGATGAGCGCATGGCCTGCCTCATGGAAGGCAATGACGCGTTTCTCGCTGTCGCTGATGAGGCGGCTCTTGCGTTCGGGACCGGCGATCACTTTTTCAATGGACTGGAGCATTTCGGCGTTTTCGATTGCTTTCTTATTGCGCCGGGCGGCGAGGATTGCGGCCTCATTCACCAGGTTCTCAAGATCCGCGCCTGAAAAGCCGGGCGTCAGTTTCGCTACGGCTCCCAGATCCACATCCGGAGCTAATGGTTTAGACGTTGTATGGACCTTGAGGATCTGCTTGCGACCGTTCATGTCGGGGCGGTCCAGAATGACGCGCCGGTCGAATCGACCGGGGCGCAAAAGCGCGGGATCGAGAATATCGGGCCGGTTGGTCGCGGCGACGAGAATGACGTTCGTGTCGGTATCGAACCCATCCATCTCGACTAGGATCTGGTTGAGCGTCTGCTCGCGTTCGTCGTGGGACCCGCCCAACCCTGACCCGCGGTGGCGACCGACCGCATCGATTTCATCCACAAAGACAATGCAGGGCGAATTCTTTTTGGCTGTGGCAAACAGATCGCGCACCCGCGAGGCGCCGACGCCGACGAACATTTCGACAAATTCCGAGCCGCTGATGGAAAAGAACGGCACCTTGGCTTCTCCTGCGACCGCCCGCGCCATCAACGTCTTGCCCGTGCCCGGAGGACCGACGAGGAGCACGCCTTTCGGAGTGCGTGCGCCGAGTGCCGTGAACTTGTCGGGCTCTTTGAGGAACTCGACGACTTCTTGCAGCTCGGCTTTCGCTTCATCTACTCCCGCGACGTCTTCAAAGGTGACAAGGCCGGCGTCCGCAGCAAAAACGCGTGCCCCCGACTTGCCAAAGGCGGAGAGGGGGTTCCCGCCCACCGAAGAACGGCGCAGGAAGAAGAACATGATCGCTCCAAGGACGACAAGAAAGAGAAATCCTGAAAGGACGGGGAGCATATCGCCGAATGAGGACGGGGCTGCGTACCCAATGTCCACAGCCGCGATTCGCTCGGGCGAGACGTTCAGGTTGATCAAAGCTTCTTCGAGACTGCTGTCGGCGGTGACCTTGGCGGAAGTTGCCAGAGTGCCATCTCGGTAGGTGACATTGAGTGTCGCTCCGTCGACGGAGATGCTCCTGACATTGCCGAGTTGGATGTCATGCGCCACTTGGGTAATGGGAACCAACTTGGGGGGGGTGGTAGGCGATCCCACTAGGGCATAGAGGATCGCGCCCGCCACGATAGCCAGCACCAGAACCAAGCCGTAACGTACCATCTTTCCTGAGATCATGGAGCGATCCTTTGATTTATCCGGTATGGTCCCGTCTCCGTACCGCCGTCTCTTTGCTTTCCTGGAAACGCGCATCGCCGCGCGGTCGTGTGCGCGGCGATGCCCGACCAGCCATCCATGGATGTGGGACTAATAGCGATTCCGTCCGCCGCCGTACCCGCCGCGCGAGCCACCCCGAGATCCACCGCGGTCTTCCTTGGGACGGGCAAAGTTGACGGTCATGTGACGTCCGTCGAGCTCATGCTCGTTGAACATCTCGATCGCTTTTTGCGCTTCGACCTGGTTTGTCATTTCGACAAAGCCAAAGCCCTTCGGTCGCTGCGTGTCTCGGTCCATGATCATGGTGATTTCTTTGATCGTGCCGGCCTGGCTGAACAACTCGCGCAGCTGTTCCTCAGTCACATTGTAGGACAGATTGCCAACGTACAGTTTTGATTCCATATGGAATCTCCTTTGGTCTCGAAAAGCCCAGTACGTGGCCTGGTCGATTCATTGAGTTTGGTTTGATGCCGCCTCCACGTTTCTCGCGGCTCGCCCGAAGCTAGAGTCAGGCGACAAATGATGCGGGTCCCGTAATTGTAGCTTGATGCCGCCGTTGCGTTCGAATCAGATATGGACAGGGCTCGGCTCGGTCCATTCCTCGTCTCGCAAGTGGTATCTCTTGATGTACAAGGTACCCGCGCCGTCGTAATACCCCCGAATGTATCCGCTACCGTCGCGACACAGATAGTTCCTGAGAGAATCCGGAGATTCGTGGAAATTTGACCATACGTCAAGACGGATGTTGAGGTCACCGCCGAACCAATCATTCTTTTGAATCGTCTCTCTCAACAAGTCGCGTTGCTGCTCATTCATCATGGAATCCTTGCCCGGCCGCCGGCATTGATAGACGACAACCTGCCTCAAGAGTAACATACCGTTTGTGAGCCGAAAAGGGAATCACGGAGGCAGGCTTGTTTTTGTCGTAAAAGGATGGTGGGGGTTGTCGTTTATTACGACAACCCTGCTGCAATCCGAACGGTGGAAACGTGGTATAATCATCTTGGCTGGGCGCTCGACCGACCCAGCCGTACTCCAGGCGGGTCCATGAATTCTATCAAGCGTCCTTCGGCTCTGACGCCGAGCACACTCCTGGTGCTGGGTGTTCTCGCTCTGTTGGCAGGAGTGTATTTTGGTGCGCCAGCCTTGGACTCTGCTGCACGAGCGGTTGCGTTTCTGTTGGTCGGCGTGATGGTCATTATCTTGCTGATGCGGGAATTCACCGAGCGCCGACGTATGGAAGCCGCTGCCGATACCGCCCATACTCTGAATGAAGAGTTGGACGAACGTGTCACCCAGCGGACGCGCCAGCTCGAAGCCGCCAACCGGAAATTGGCTGCCGAGATTGCCGATCGCGAGCGGGCGACCGAGCAGTTACGCCTTTTGGCTGCCCACCTCCAATCCGCGCGCGAAGAAGAACGCATCACCATTGCCCGTGAGATCCACGATGAGATCGGGACACTGATGACGGCGATCAAGATGGACCTCGCCTATCTGAGTAAGGAAATCACCGGCGGCACCCCCAAGTCTCCCGAGACACTCCGGGAAGAGATCAGCGCGACGACAAAACTGGTTGATAATGCCATTCGGACCGTTCACCAAATCGCGCTCGAACTTCGACCCGCCGTTCTGGACCACCTGGGGCTGCGTTCAGCGCTCGAGTGGCAAGTGCGGGAATTTCAAGCGCGCACCAAGATCGAGTCTGAATTTGTTTCGACCGTGGATCACCTCCAATTGGATCCGGAACGCTCGACGGCTGTATTTCGCATTCTACAGGAAGCACTCACGAACGTCGCACGGCACGCGCACGCGACCCATGTCGAGGTGACCCTGCAGGAGCAGGACCGTCAACTGATGCTCCAGGTACACGACAACGGTCGAGGGATTTCCCAGGAACAGGTCTCCGGCACCCGGCAGTTTGGACTACTCGGGATGCGAGAAAGGGCACATATCTTTGGCGGGGATGTGCTGGTCCAAGGCGCGCCGGGGCAGGGGACCACAGTCGCCGTCCGGATTCCGGTCTAGGAGGAGGAGCGAAGGGCGCGATGATCGATGTCATAATTGTCGATGACCATGCGCTGATTCGAGAAGGTGTGAAAAAGACTCTGTCTGGGGAGCCAGATATGCGGCTCGTCGGGGAGGCGAATAATATCCCAGAACTGTTCCGCGTGCTGGGCCACGTCGCTGCGAACGTTGTCCTTTTGGATATTACGATGCCCGGCGAAAGCGGTCTGGATGCCCTAAAAGAGCTGCATCAGACGCAACCCTACCTGCCGGTGCTTATCCTGAGCTTTCATCCGGAGGAGCGTTTTGCGGTCCGTGCGCTCAAGGCAGGTGCCGCGGGCTATATCACGAAAGAGAGTGCGACGGAGGAACTGGTACAAGCGGTCCGCAAAGTCGCCGGAGGGGGAATCTACGTGAGTGCCTCGCTGGGCGAGCAGCTTGCCGCCGAGCTGAAAGATACGAGCGGCAAGCTGCCCCACGAGACGCTCTCTGACCGCGAATTCCAGGTCATGCGACTCTTTGCCGCCGGCAAAAAGAGCAGTGAAATCGCGGAACAGCTTTCCGTGAGCGTCAACACGGTCAACACCTATCGCGCGCGCGTTCTGCAAAAGATGAGAATGCAGTCGGACGTGGAGTTGTCGCGCTATGCCGTCGAGCACGGTTTGATTGACTAGCCGCATTCGGTAGAGGATCGGATCTCCCGAACGCGTTGTCGTCCTAGACGACAACGCGTTCGATGCTTTTACGACAAGAACAACCCTGTCCCCGTGATTCCCCTTTCTCTCGAGAGGGGCTATGCTTCAGCTAGCCGGTGTGTTCAAACGGCTGGCCATCTTGGCTTGAGGGCTGATCCCATGAAAGTCTATGTCGTCGACGACTCGGCCATTATACGTGATCGATTGAAACGCATGCTCGCCGATGAGCTCAACATTCAGACGATTGGCGAAACTGGAGACGCGCAACGGGCTGTCGAGGCCATTCGCGAGCAAAAACCGGATGTGGTTCTCCTCGATATCCAGTTGCTAAATGGAAACGGCATCGATGTATTGGAACAGGTGAAGCAGGTGCAACCCGCACCCGCGGTGATCGTTCTCACTGACTATCCGTATCCCGAATACCGGGACAGATGCATGCAAGCCGGTGCGGATTATTTTTTGATCAAGTCCGTCGAGTTCGATCAGGTTATTCCCGCGCTGAACCAGATCGCAACGAGGGCGCGGGACTCGGCAGGCTCCGAGCATATATTGCGGAACGCGCCCCAAAGGGATTCCTGTTCCGCATTGGGAGCCCCGACACTGCCGATCTTGATGTCCTGAGCTTCATCGAACGATTTCAAATCGGGGGGGGGAAACATGGAAATTTTGGAAATTCAGAGTTCACACAGTTTGATTACGAGCATGCCGCGAAGCCGCCCTACCGGCGCGCACGTCTACAAAGTTCATTGCCGTCAATTCACATTGGTGTACAAGGACTGGCAAAAGGACGCGACCGCACAAGGACATCCGCTCGCGGTCATGACTCTGGGATTCGAACGGATCTGGCTCACAGCGGAAGAGGTGGAGCAGGTAGCGACCGCAATTCGCGCCACCAGCTCGCCCATTACGCTCGGATAAACTCCCAAGGAGATAGCGGACGATGAGACCTCAAGACTTGCAAGCTGGGCAGCAAAGAGTTCAGCAAACCGAGAGCAATGACGTCGCCGCCGGCGCCCAGCGCGAAAAGCGCAAGCAGATCCTGGCAACCACGTCACAGAAGATTGGCCCCGCCGTTCGAGAATGCCTTTCCGACTATTTTGCGCGCCTCGGTCTGAGCATGCAAGATGGGACAGGGCAGGAACGGCCAGCTCTTTTCCAGGAGGAGCATGGAGCGAGGGAACATACCTGGCGAGCATGGTCGCGCATGAAAACCGGCAGCCACAGCGACTATCGGGCGGACGGCGTGCACCTCCTCGACGAACAGACGGCGTATACGATCACTGTCCTTCTCGTTGTCGACCGAAATAACGTCGCTCTGCTATACATCGGCAAGTATATCCGATCCAAGTTCGTGGGCGGGACACCCGTTGTGGCTTCCGATTTCCAAATGGAGATTCCTGCGCAGCTCGCAGGAGCGCTGGAAACCAAAACAGGGATTAAGGTGGTGGGGCTCGCCGAGTATCAAGACGCCCAGATCGATTGAGAGCGATGCAAGTCAAGAGGCAAGGGGCGAGACAGAAGACGAAAGTCAATACCTTCATCATTTACGATCTCGAACATGATGGGGACTTGCGCGAAAGACAATGCGCAAACCCCGTCTGGCACTTGAATCAGACAAGGTGTACGCATGGAGTCTGGAGAACCTTACCAAGTTGATCGGAGCGGCTCGATAAACCGGCATGGGCACTAGAAACATCGCACGGGGTGAAGGAACATTAAGCAGGGAGTTGACACCAATGGCAGAGAAAACAAAGTCCAAACGGTTGCCCAAGGGCCAGCGAATTCACGCGCGGCGGCTAAAGCAAGCCGCTCGGAAGGCTGGCGTGGCCCGCGGTTAGCAGATCTTGAATGTGGAGCAACTGGAAAGGACTGGGGCAATGGGGAAACGGGTCGGGTTGTGGATTGACCACCATAAGGCGGTCATTGTGACGATAACCGATCAGGGCGAAGAAACCAGCACGGTCGAATCCAACCTGGACAAGCATGTTCGATTTGCAGGGGGACAACAGGAGATCTCGGCCGAAGACCAATTCGATCGGCGCTTTTCGGGCTATCTCCGAAAGTACTATGACGAAATCATTATGCAGATTCGTGAGGCCGAGTCCATTTTGATCCTTGGGCCGGGAGAAGCAAAAACTGAGCTGGAAAGACGTCTCGAAAGGGACCGCCTCGCCGGGCGCATCCTCAGCATTGAAACGGTTGACAAAATGACGGACCGCCAAATTGCGGCCCAGGTCCGTGAACGCCTTGCGAAATAGCGACTTGTCGAGCGTTCGCATCCGCTAGAAGTTGAACAACTCGATCTCCCGCTGTGAATTTCACATGAAGCTCGCCCTTCGCCGCGTTTGACCCTTTGCCCATGCCGCTCTATCGATCAGCCATTGTGTTGGCTCCTTCATAGAGAATTGTCGGAGCGCCGCAATCTGCCGAAAAGAAAAAGCACCATCGCCCTTCATTCATGACAGAGCCTTGGTGCCTCTAGTGTTCAGAAACTGCTGCTCCGTATAATTAGAGTATACCCGACCGTATTGACCACTCCCCATTCGTCTATTCAACCGGGTCGTTGCTCAGCACCGCTATCTGTTTGACCACTGACACCTGACGACCGGTTAGTACCCTGGCATGTCCGGCATGGGGGCCGAGGTTCTATTTTCCGGGATGTCCGTGATCAACGCTTCCGTCGTCAGTATCATCGCCGCGATGGATGCCGCGTTCTCCAGCGAACTGCGCACCACTTTGGCGGGATCGATGATCCCAAGCGCGAGCATGTCATCATATTGTTCCGACATGACCTCAAAACCGATATTGGGGTTATTCTGTTCTTTTTGGAGACGGCGCACGTCGTTTACGACCACCGCGCCGTCGTGTCCTGCGTTCTCCCCAAGTTGTCGCATCGGTTCTTCCAGCGCACGCTTGAGAATCCGGATGCCAGTCGCGATATCGCCGGTGTCGCGGACCTGGTCGAGCGCCGGAATGATGTTGAGGAACGCAACCGCGCCGCCGGGGACGACGCCCTCTTCCACCGCCGCGCGGGTCGCGCTTAGTGCGTCTTCGACGCGGTGCTTTTTCTCTTTCAATTCCGTCTCGGTCGGTGCGCCGACGCGGACCACGGCCACCCCGCCCGCGAGCTTGGCCAGACGCTCCTGAAGCTTCTCTTTATCGTAATCGGACGTGGCTTTATCGATCTGCATTTTGATTTCGTTGATGCGCCCCTTGATTTCCTTCTCGGAGCCAGCGCCTTGGATAAAAGTGGTATCGTCCTTGGTGGCGATGACCCGGCTACATTTACCGAGATCGTCGATCTTGGCGCTTTCGAGCTTGCGGCCCATCTCTTCCGTAATGACCTGACCCCCGGTGAGGATTGCTAGATCGCGCAGCATTTCCTTACGGCGGTCACCAAAGCCGGGTGCCTTGATGGCTAGGACATTCAACAGGCCACGCAGCTTGTTCAGCACCAGGGTGGTGAGCGCTTCACCCTCTACATCTTCAGCGACGATGACGAGTTCGCGCTTGCCTGTCTGGACCAACTTTTCCATCAGGGGGACGATATCGGTGATCACCGAGAGTTTCTTGTCGGTGAGAAGGATATTGGCGTTCTCGAGGACGGCTTCCATGCGTTCCGGGTTCGTTACGAAATAGGGCGTCAGATAGCCGCGGTCGATCTGCATACCCTCAACATACTCCGTCTCGAAGGCGAGACCGGTCTTGCTCTCTTCCACGGTGATGACGCCGTCCTTGCCAACCTTATCCATCACCTCGGCGAGGAGGTTGCCTACTTCCGGGTCGGCAGCAGAATTCGCTGCGACGTGGGCGATGTCTTCCTTGCCCTTGACCGGCCTGGCCATCTTTTTGATCTCTTCCACGAGGCATACAGTTCCTCTTTCGATCCCGCGTTTCAACAACATGGGGTTGGCGCCGGCCGCAACGTTCTTTAGGCCTTCGGTCACCATGCTTTGCGCGAGCACCGTCGCGGTGGTCGTGCCATCCCCCGCGTCATCGTTCGTCTTGGTCGCCGCCTCTTTGAGGAGTTGCGCGCCCATGTTGTCGTACGGATCCTCGAGCTCGAGCTCCTTCGCAACAGTGACGCCATCGTGCGTGATGGTCGGCGCGCCGTATTTCCTGTCGAGCGACACGTTGCGTCCTTTGGGACCGAGCGTCGTTTTGACTGCATTCGCGACCATGTCCACGCCGGTTTTGAGATGTCGCCGAGCCTCTTCGGAAAACGCGAGTTGCTTTGCCATAGCAGAATTCCTCCCCTTTACAGTCATGACACGATCGATTAGCTTTCAAGAACGGCGAGAATATCTTCCTCGCCAAGGATCACGTACTTTTTGTCGTCGATACGGATTTCCATTCCAGAGTATCTTGTGAAAACGACCTTGTCGCGCGGCGATACCTGCATCTCAATGCGCTTATTTCCGCCCGCGTCCCAGCGGCCGGGCCCAATCGCGACGACGAGACCCTCCTGGCGTTTATCCTTGATCGTCTCCGGCAATAACAGCCCACTCGCCGTTTTTGCCTCTGGTTCGAGTGGTTCTACGATGACACGATCCGCCATGGGGCGGAACTTGGACAGCTTTTTATCGGGCACGATGATCCCTCCTCGATCGAATGTGGCTTGCCCCCAATTGTTCAGGATAGCGCCTTTCGGCAACTAAAGGAATCACTTGGGCGTGTCCGTTGTTGTCGTAAAAGCACTGTGCCCACCGTCGGATTTCACGACAGAGCCCTCGATTGAGCAACAACTCCGCAGCCCAAGGGAGTAATACCTGCGTCGAAAGGCGGAAAGGCGTTACCCCATTGACTTGCGAGCCATGGGGTGTTACATTAGAGCAAACACTAGAGGCAATCGGCAGGGTAGCTTGCTTTTTGTCTATTGCCATTTGAGGCCGGGGCTCGGTCGTCAGCCCGTCAGGCAATCTGGTTCTCGCGA
>JAMDCU010000073.1 GCA_023489485.1 Chloroflexota bacterium | reverse complement strand
AGCTCAGGCCCATTCGCCAGGATCAGATTAAGCGATACCCCGGAAAAGTCTCGAATCTTGTTCATGAAGCAATAGAGAGCCGCCCGTGTGATTGCGGGCGGCTTTTGTTTTCCGGTGAGGAGGCCTGCTGAGCGCGCATGGGGCGAGCCGATGCCCTCGTGAGGCGTTTGTACCCGTAACCGAAAGGGCGCAGTTCGCGATGGCTTACGACGAGCAACCAGGATGTTCGAGACTGCGAGAAGGGGCAACGTCTGTCATCAGGGGTGGAACCTTCATATCCTCACCGTTCAATGTCTCCTGATAAAAATGCGTCCGCGAGTTCACGACCGGCGGCTGTCTGCGCGGCAGATTCTGTCAAGTGCCTCGGAGCCCATTGAAAGACAACCGCGCGCAGGGCGATTGCAAGGTAAAGTTGTGGAATCCCTGATCCCGCAAAGGAGGCCCCGCCCAGGAGCGCGGGGTCTTCGACGGGATCTCCGCTGCGCTCCGAAGGCCAAGGTTAGGTGTGTAGGATGGCTTGTGGTAAAATGGCCCGCGTGGCAGAGGTACTCCCATGAAACACCGTCTGCGCGTCGCCGCGGTGGCCATCGCATTGCTCCTCCTGGGCCTTTTCCTCTCGCGCGATTCCCTTCACCAGGCGCTGGCCGATTGGACGGGCGAAGAAGACTGGCAAATGCAGCTCAAGGGGGTCGGCTACCTCGCTTTGGGTGCTCTCCAGCCGGCTCCCCAGACCGCCGATTTTGCCCCCATGCGCTATGCGGACGTCAACCCCTTTGGCGTCAATACCTTTCTGGACCAAGAGGTGGAAGAGTCCAAGATACGGCGCTCTTTGCAGATGATTCACGATGCGGGTTTTCATTGGATCCGGCAGGAATTTCCGTGGGAGAGCATCGAGCAGCCGGGCAAGGGGCAATTCTGGGATGTCAAGTACCAACACAGCACCTGGGACAAGTATGACCTGATCGTCAAACTTGCCCACGAGTACGGGCTGGAGGTCGTCGCCCGGCTGGACCACCCTCCAGCCTGGACGCGGGCAGACGGCCGGGCCCGCGGCGATTTCGCTCCCCCCGATAATTATCAGGACTATGGCGATTTTGTCGCGGCCGTCGTCTCGCGTTACCGCGGCAAGATCCGATTCTATCAACTGTGGAACGAGCCGAATATCTATCCCGAGTGGGGGGAGCAGCCGGTCAACGCGGCGGACTATGTCCGTCTGCTCAAGATCGGTTATACGAGGGCCAAGGAGGCGGACCCCCAAGCCGTCATCCTCAGTGCGGGGCTGGCGCAGACCACGGAGACCGGCCCGAAAAATCTCAGCGATTTGACCTTTCTCCAGCAAATGTACGACGCCGGAGCGCGAGGCTATTTCGATATCCTGGCGGTCCAGGACTATGGGTTGTGGACGGGACCGGGCGACCGGCGAGTTGATCCCAACCGCACGAATTTCTCGCGTCCTATTCTCATTCGCGAAATCATGGTTCGAAATGGAGATGCGGACAAGCCCATCTGGGCGATGGAGGTCGGCTGGAACGCAACGCCGGCCGGTATGGACGCGCCGTACGGCCGCGTGACGGAAGGCCAGCAGGCGCGCTATACGGTGCAAGCTTACGCTCGCGCCCAGAACGAGTGGCCGTGGATGGGCGTGATGATGGACTGGTTCTTTAAGCGGGCAGATGACCACGAAAAGGACCAGCCCTGGTACTATTTTCGCTTGCTCGATCCGGATTTCACGCCGCAACCCGTCTATGCTGCGCTGCGCGACTATATCGGGCAAGCCGGCGTGGTCTCGCCGGGTTTCCACAGCACGGAGCACTGGGCGGTGGACTATGCTGGGGATTGGCAAGTGCGGCAGGATGAGCACGCCTACTTTGGCGAGTACCGGATGGGCGAGCCGGGCGATTCTCTAAGCTTTACTTTTCGCGGCACCGACCTCGACCTGGTGGCGCTGCAGAATCCGTACGGGGGCACGATCCGAGTGCAGGTGGACCAGCAGATCTCGAACGTCGATCTGTGGCGCACGGATTCGAGCGCGGGGGGACGGATTGCGCTGGCGCGGGACCTGGACGACGGCGAGCATCACGTTCAGATCACCGTTACACAAGGGCCCGCGGCGATCAACGGGTTTATTGTCCAGCAAGGGAATGCGGGGCTGGTCCGTCGAGTCGGGTTGGGTCTGGCATTCACCCTCTTTATTGGAGGAGGCGTCTGGCTGTGGACGCGCGTCCGCTGACTCCTCTCGTCTTCAAGCACAAGGAGCGCTTTTGGCTCCTGGTGAGCCTCGCTCTCGCGTTTGCGCTGCGGGTCTATCTGCTCGCCGGGCAAAGCTTGTGGAACGACGAGGGCACGAGCGTCGCCCTGTCCTCGCTCAGCCCGGAGGCGATTATTGCGGGAGCAGCCCGTGATATCCATCCCCCCCTTTATTATCTGCTCTTGCATTTCTGGATGCTGGCTGCCGGACAGACCGAGTTTGCAGTTCGCTTCCTCTCTGTCGGCGCAGGCGTGCTCGTGGTCGCCGTCTCCTTCCGATTTGCGCTCTTCTTTTTCGAAGAGGAGGTCGCGATCATTGCCGCATTCTTGTGCGCCTTTTCACCGTTTCAGGTCGACTATTCGCAAGAAACCCGCATGTACATCTGGGTCGCGCTGTTCGGAGCTGTGGCGGCCCTGGCCGTCGTCAAGATGTTAGGATGGCAGGGCCGGGATGGGCCATCCCAAGCTCTGGATTTGGAACGAGAGCCTGTCGGACAGAAGCTCGAAACTCGGGCGAGGAATCTCGAATCGGGAATCACGAGGTACGTCTTTTGGTTTGTCTATTTCGACGCGACGGTCGCGGCGCTCTATACGCACTATTTCGCAGCCTCGGTCCTTGTATTTGAGAACCTGATTTTTGGCTTCTGGTTCTTGCTCGTCGGGCGCAAGCGGCAAGGGAGGCGCGCAACCTTCCTCGCTTGGGTAGTTACGCAGGCACTGATCGTCCTCGCGTTTGTACCCTGGTATTTGTACACGCGCGCTCAGTTGGCCGCGTGGCCGGCCATCAGCGAGCCTTTTAATCTGCCAACACTGGTCTGGCGCGCCCTCAATGTGTTCAGCGTGGGCAAGACACTCGACCCGTCGGCGGCGCTTATCATCGTCGTCGCGTTCGCCATCCTGGCTCTGGCCGGGTTGGTGCCTGGACGCGAGCGGCGGGATGATTTCGGCGCTCTGTCACTGCTCGCATGGACGCTCGCCCCGTTGGGAGTCTTGTACGTCATCTCTCTCTCCCGCCCGGCCTACGACCCGAAATTCCTGCTCCTGGCGGTGCCGCCTTTTTTGATCCTTGTCGCACGAGGAGTGGCGCGCATCTATCAGGCCATTCTTCTGCGTGGTCGCCATTCCTCATCGGGCAGAATGGGTTACGCCTACTTGTCCATCGCCGCCCTGGCCGCCGTGGCGTGTATCCCGGCTCTGCGGAACTATTACGAGGACCCGCGCTATGCTCGGGATGATTACCGTGCGATCCTCCAAGAGATCGATCAAAATGAAAAGCCGGGGGATGGCATCCTTGTGGATGCCATGGGCCAGATCGACGTCGTCAAGTACTATCATCGGGGTCACCAGGCTCTCTATCTCCTCCCGCGCATGCGGCCGCCGGACCCCCAAGAGACCCGGGCGGATGTGGACGACATGCTGGGCAAGGTCGGCCGGCTTTATGCGATCTATTGGGCAACTGCACAGAGCGACCCGCAGGGAATCGTCGAATCCCGTTTGGCACAAAAGGCTTTCAAGGCAGAAGACCGCTGGTACGGCGATGTACGCCTGGCTCTATATGGCGTTGGCGCGATCTCGCAGGGGAGCGTGCAAAAGAGCGGCGTCAAAGTGGGGGACGAAATCACGCTGGAGAGCTTTTGGTTGGGGGGTGGGGAGGCGAACGGGACGGCTCACCGTGGGGATATTGTGCTGCTCTCTCTCAATTGGCGGGCGGACCGGTCTCCCACGGGGCGCTACAAAGTCTTTGTCCATTTGCTGGACTCGGATGGCCGTGTGGTCGCCCAGCGAGACGGAGAACCGGTCGGAGACACACGGATCACAACAAGCTGGCGTGCCGGCGAAGCGGTGGAGGATCATTACGGCGTTCTCATCCCCGCGCAACTACCGGCGGGAGAATATCGCATCGAAGTCGGTATGTACCGCGCCGACAATGGCGCGCGGCTGGCCATGACGGACGCGGAGGGACAAGCTTTGGGCGACCATTTGATCCTCGGATCAGTTCGAGTGATTCAGTGAAGGCGAGCAGAGAGAAACGCGCGCGCAAACCAGGTATCGCATTTGAGAAGCTGGGTTGCTCCAAGGAATCTGGCTTCTAGGGCGGTTGCATCGTGCCTGTTGACATCTACATCGGTCCCAGAAAGCCTTTATTCCCGTGGTGGGCGGGCTGCGTCGTCTTGGTGGTGGCCATGCTCATCGGGGGATATCTAGGGGTTCTTTTCTTTGCCTCCAGAGGTGTTTATCTGGTGCAGATGATCCCCTTGCCCGAGTCGCTCGCGCCCTCGCCGACTCCGTCGCCGACTCCGACGGAAACCGCGTCCAGTCATTTTCAGAAAGCGGAGGCGTTCTATGCGGACGGCCAACTCGAGTCCGCGGTGGCGGAATACCAAATGACCGTAACGCTCGAGCCGAACAATGATGTCGCCTATGCGCGCATGGCCAAACCGTTAATCCTGCTGCGTCGTTACAACGACGCGGTGAACGCAGGGAGGCGCGCGGTCGAGATCAACGGGCAGAGCGCAGAAAACCTGGTGGCCCTGGCCGAGGCGCTTGACTGGCACGGCGACTATACGGAGGCGGTCGACCTTGCCAATCGCGCGATTGAGATCAAGCCGCAGTATGCTCTCGCCTATGCGATTGGCGCCGAGATTTACGCCGACCTGGCGCGTCCGGACAAGGCCGTGCCGATGGCACAAAAGGCGGTGCAACTCGACGACAACAGCATCGACGCACATCGCAACCTGGCGTATGCATACGAATCGAGAGGAAGTTACAAGACTGCAACCCCGGAATACCAGCGGGCCGTCCAATTGGGTCCCAAGTACGGCTATCTCTATATCGGGCTGGCGCGCAACTATCGAGTGCTGGGGAACTATAAGGATGCTATTGCGACAATGCAGCAAGCCGTCAAGGTGGATCCCAAGAATTCCCAAGTCTATGATGAGCTCGGCTGGACCTATGCGTTGTCGGGCGATATGGCGCACGCGATACCCACGCTGGAGCAAGCGATCAAGCTGGACCCTGAATATGAAGCTCCATACGGCCACATCGCCCATGTCTATTTCGTTCAGCAGGACTGGGAGGACACGGTATCGAATCTAGAAAAGGCGATGCAATTGGGCGGTGGGCGCCTCGAGTACTATTACAAGCTTGGCTTGGCCTATGTGAATCTAAAGGATTGCTCCAAGGGTAAGCAGTGGATTGACAAAGCGGTGCAAATCGATGCCCAAGACCAAGCCGTACAGGGGGCAGTGACGTGGTATCAGCAGCACTGTGAGAGCGCTGCGCCGACGCCGCAGAAATAGTAGGGGGCCGAAGGACGCGGCCTACGCATGAAAAAGCGAGAAAAATCGAGAAAAAACGAAGAAAGGCGCGCAAACTCCTGAAAGTTTGACCAGGTTGGCTATTTCACCCGCGCGAGGCACATGCTGTGACTTGCGCGTTTTCTATTTTTCGAGTATTATAGGCCTTGCTTAGCACTCGCCACCTTCGAGTGCTAATCCCCCCAAAAATCTTACAGCAAGGAGGCGTTAGCATGGCGGACAAGAAGGCGTTAAAATTACGGCCGCTGGCGGATCGCGTGATTGTGGAAGCCCTCGAGAAAGAGGAAGTCACACCCGGCGGGATTCTCCTGCCTGAGACGGCGAAGGAAAAGCCGCAGGAAGGGGTCGTGTTGGCCGTGGGCCCCGGACGGTGGGATGAGGAAGGCAAAAAGCGTGTCCCGCTCGAACTGGCCGTGGACGACAAGGTCGTGTTTGCCAAATACTCGGGAACCGAAATCAAGCTGGATGACAAAAAGTATTTGATTCTGAGCGAGAAGGATATTCTCGCCGTGCTGGAACAGTAATCATGCCGGTTTCTGACCGGAGAATGACCAATTCTGAATCTGACAGGGAGGAATAGAAATGCCTGCAAAGCAACTGGCTTTCGCCGAGGAAGCCCGGCGCCGCCTGAAAGAGGGCGTGGACGAGATGGCGAACGCCGTCAAGACAACTTTGGGCCCCAAGGGCCGCAATGTCGCCCTCGACAAGAAATTCGGGGCGCCGACCGTCACGCATGACGGTGTGACCGTTGCCAAGGATATTGAACTGGAAAATCCGTACGCGAACATGGGCGCCCAACTCTTGAAGGAAGCGGCGACCAAGACGAACGACGTTGCCGGTGATGGCACGACGACGGCGACCGTGCTCGCGCAGACGATTGTGACGGAAGGTTTAAAGAACGTCGCCGCCGGTGCGAACCCGATGCTGCTCAAGCGTGGGATTGAAAAGGGCTCGGCGGCCCTCGTGGACGAGATCAAAAAGATGGCCAAGCAGGTCAAGGGCAAGGAAGATATTGCGCATGTCGCCGCCATTTCCGCGGCCGATCCCGAAATCGGCAACTTGCTCGCCGACGTGATGGATAAGGTTGGCAAGGACGGCGTCATCACCGTCGAAGAGTCCAAGACCGGTCTGGCCTTTGAGACCGAGTATGTCGAAGGCATGCAGATTGATCGAGGCTACATCTCGCCGTATTTCGTGTCCAACCCGGAGCGGATGGAGGCGGTCCTCGAAGACCCCTATATTCTGATTACCGACCGGAAGATTTCCGCGCATACCGATATCGTCCCGCTGCTCGAGAAATTGGTGCAGATGGGCAAGCGCGATCTGGTCATTATCGCCGAGGATGTGGAAGGCGAGGCCCTCGCGACCCTGGTCTTGAACAAGCTGCGCGGCCTGCTGAATGTGTTGGCGGTCAAGGCGCCGGGTTTTGGCGATCGACGCAAGGAAATGCTGCGCGATATTGCGATTCTGACCGGCGGCAACGTCATCACCGAGGAGATGGGCCGCAAGCTCGAGACGACTCAGATCAGCGACCTCGGCCAGGCCCGCCGCGTCGTCTCGACCAAGGACGACACGACCTTTATCGAAGGCAAGGGCTCGGACAAGGAAATCAAGGGGCGCATCAACGAGATCAAGGCCCAGATTGACAAGACGACTTCGGACTATGACAAGGAGAAGCTGCAAGAGCGCCTGGCGAAACTCGCGGGCGGTGTGGCGGTGATCCGAGTCGGCGCCGCGACTGAGACGGAACTGAAAGAGAAAAAGCACCGTGTCGAGGATGCGCTGAGCGCCACGCGCGCCGCCGTCGAAGAAGGGATCGTCCCGGGTGGTGGAGTTGCGCTCATCAACGCGGCACACGCGCTGGACGCTGTCAAGGGTGATGGCGACATCGGCACGGGCGTCCAGATCTTGAAGCGCGCGCTTGAAGAACCCCTGCGTCAGCTCGCCGAGAACGCCGGCTATGATGGCGCTGTGGTGGTCCAGAATGTCCGCCGCGAGCAGAAGGAAAAGGGCAACACCAATATTGGGTTTGACGTTCTCTCCGAAGACTATGGCGACCTGGTCGAAAAGGGGATCATCGATCCTGCGAAGGTAACCCGCAGCGCGCTTGAGAATGCGGCATCTATCGCGGCCATGATTCTGACGACCGAAGCGCTGGTGACCGATATTCCTGAAAAGGAAAAGGCCCCCGCCGCGCCGCCGATGCCAGAATACTAAATCGGCTTTCACTCTCTCACTCTACCCTCTCCCCCGCTAGCGGTGGGAGAGGGTTTTGTTTTGGCTGTGGGTGGCCCTGGACGCAAGGCGTCCAGGGCCACTCGGGATAACTAAAGCCCTCTCTTTCCGAGGGGAAGAGAGGGCTGGGGGCGATGGGGAGCGCGACTAGGCGAGCAACTCTAGCAGGGCGCGGCGGGCGAGGACGACGGCCATCTCTTTGCGATACTCGACACTGCCTCGATAATCCCCGCGGGGGGCTAACCCCGTGGACGCTGCGCGCGCGGCACGTTCGATGGATTCTGCCGTCAGTTGTTTGCCCTCCAGCTCACGTTCGGCGACCAGAGCCCGGGTCGCGGTCTCGGACACTCCGCCGAGTGCGACGTGGACCTCGCGGGCTGCGCCGTTCTCGACTTGCACCGCTGCAATGACACTGACAATCGGCTTGTCGCGCGGGGTGCGTGCGACCGTTTGCAGGGAGGCTTTGGGATTCGACAGAGGAATCTGGAGCTCTTTGACGAGGGCGCCGCGGCGAAGCAGCTCCTGCCGCCCGGAGAGAAAGCCTCCTCCACCTGCTTGCTGGAGCGGCAGACTCGACGCTCCCGCCGGGCTCACCGTGACTACTTTGGCATCAAGTGCCACGAGCGCCACGGCGAGAATGCCATCCGGCTCTGAGATGCAAGTGCCCGCGAGCGTGCCTTGGTTACGCAAGATGCCGGCCGCGCTCCTATGGGCCGCCTGCGCCACAATGCCGTTGGCGAGTGCACGCAGGAGGGGCGAGTCGGCCAATTCCGCGAGAGTGGTCGTGGCGCCGAGAGCCACCGAGCCCTTTTCCTCGCGAATGTAGGCCAGGCCAAGTGCGCTGAGGTCGACGACGGCGCGGACATCCCCCCGCGGTTCGGCGAGCAACATGGTCCCGCCGGCCAGGGCGACCGTGTCCGGCTGTTGCAGCAATTGGGCGGCTTGTTCAATCGTCTGGGGCTTGAAGATCTCTCGCAGATTGAGCATCGGAATCCCATCACACCTGGGCAAACGTATCGATCATCAAGCGCACATCTTCGCCGAGCGGATACAGGATCGGGCAGGTGCACCCATAGCGCCGGTATTCGGCTACCTTGGCTCGCACCTCGTCGGGAGTGCCACTCGCCGTAATACGTTCAATCAGGTCATCTGGGACGTATTGCATGGCCTTGTGGATCTGTTCCTTGGTGGCGGGCCAGCCCAGGACGCTCTGTACCTTTTTCACCGTCTCTTCGGGCGTCCCGCTCGCTTCGGCAATATGCGGCTGCTGGGCAAGGTATTGGGTGATCAATTCTTTGGCCGCATCCACGGCGCGTTTGTGGTCTCTATCGACGGAGCAGACGACGAGCTGTGGACGGTCGATGTCCTCCATGCGACGTCCCGCTTTTTTCGCCCCGACCTCGATATGTTTGAGCGCCTCGATATTGTACGCGGGCGGCACGCAGTAGTTGAGGAGAACGCCATCCGCAATTTCGCCGGCCAGCTCCATCATCCCCATATGGGTCGCGCCGATGTACATCGGCACGTTGCGGGGCTCGCGCCGACCGTGCACGACGTCCAGTTCGATCCCCTCGACGTTGTGGAATTCGCCGTGAAATGTGACGCGCTCCATCCGCAAGAGGCGGCGGAGCACCTCAATGGTCTCGCGCATGGCCTTCAAGGGCTTGCGGCGTTCAATCCCCACATTCTTGGCGAGGGGGTCCCACCACGCGCCGATGCCGCAGATGATCCGGTTCGGGGCCAGGTCGTCCAGAGTGAGAAAAGTTGCGGCGAGGAGTCCGATGTTGCGGGTCCAGTTGTTGATGACCCCGCTCCCGACCTTGATCCGGTTGGTCACGGCGGCAAAGGCCGCCATCGGAACAATCGCATCGCGCACCAGGCGGGATTCGGCTTGCCAGACCGCCTCAAAGCCCTTGGCTTCGGCATACTGGCAGTACGCCATACCCTCGCGGATCTCATGCTTGTCTTGCAGGTACATTGCCACGCGCTCTGTCATGGCGACAACTCCGATCAGGGATAGATCTTTTCGAGCATGCGGGGGAACGGGATCGTTTCGCGAACGTGTTCGAGCTTGCAGATCCACGCGACCGTCCGCTCGACGCCCAGTCCGAAACCGCAGTGTGGGACAGTACCGTACTTGCGCAAATCGAGGTACCACTCGTACGCGGCCCGCGGCAAATGGTGGTGTTCGATCTGCTGTTCGAGGTATTCGAGGTCAGCCGAACGCTCGCCGCCGCCGATGATCTCGCCGTATCCCTCCGGGGCGAGGAGGTCGGCGCTCAGACACACCTTGGGATCGTTCGGGTCCGGTGCCATGTAAAAGGCTTTCATCGCCGTCGGGTAGCGGTGGACAAAGACCGGCTTTTCAAAACTTTCGCTGATAGCTGCTTCATGGGGTGCCCCCAGGTCCTCGCCCCACTGAAAGTCGGAATAGCCCTTTTGATGGAGCAGCTCGACGGCTTCCGTGTAAGTAATGCGCGGAAAGGGCGGGGTTACGCTTTCGAGCTTGCTCGTATCTCGCTCGAGGATACGCAATTCGTTCGCACAGTCCTTGAGGACCGTCTGGACAATATACGAAACGAATTCCTCGCCCACTCTCATATAGTCGTCGAGGGTGCCGTAGGCCCACTCGGGCTCGACCATCCAGAATTCGGTCAGGTGGCGCCGCGTCTTTGATTTCTCAGCGCGAAAGGTCGGACCGAAACAGTAGACCTTCCCAAAGGCCATGATATCTGCTTCGTTGTAGAGTTGGCCGCTTTGAGTGAGATAGGCCGGTGTTCCGAAATAATCGGTCTCAAAGAGGGTGGTCGTCCCTTCTACAGCGGCGGGAGTGAGGATGGGCGTATCCACGAGGAGAAAGTCGTGGCTGTCGAGCCATTCCCGAATGGCGCGGATGACCCGCGCCCGCACTCGGAGAATGGCGTGTTGGCGCGGTGAGCGCAGCCAGAGGTGGCGGTGTTCCATCAGGAATTCGACGCCGTGCTCTTTGGGTGTGATCGGAAACTCCTTCGCAATCTGCAGCACCTGCAAATCCTTGACGGAGAGCTCGTATCCACCCGGAGCGCGCGGTTCCGCGCGCGGGACGCCGGTAACGAGAAGGGAGGACTCCTGGGTCAACTGCTTGGCCGCCTCGAACGTCCCCGGCGAGACCTCTTTGGCAAAGACGACCGCTTGGATGAACCCGGTGCCGTCACGGACGCGGAGGAACTGAAGTTTGCCTTTGTCGGTCTTGTCGGCCAGCCAGCCTTTCAAGGTCACTTCGTGTCCAACGTGTTTGGCGATGTCCTGGATGTAGACGTGATCAGCCATAAACCCCTTGTGGAATTGCAGATTTCTGATTTCAGATTCAGGCTCCGGTGGGAGCTTAGCTGTCGAGAGGCAGACCCCGCCCACGGTGACGGAGGCGGCTCATCCGGTCACGGATGGCCGCCGCGAGAGCGCGGGGCGGGTCGACGAGCTTGTGGACCAGAACACGCACCACGCCATGCCGCCATTCGGCGGACACCCTGCTCCAGGCGGCGGAAAGGGAGAGCCGCTCGGTCTCGTCGAGAGGACGCGCCCCAAACTTTTCTCTGACGTAGAGGGAAGCTGTCAGCTCGATTTCGTTGCGTGCACCCGGCAGGCTCTTTTCGAGAAGCCGCGCGCGCTCGAAGGGTGTGGCATGCTCTTGATCGCGAATCCCCAGCCAGTGCGCAAGCCGGAGCAGGTCCCCATAGACCCGGGTCGCCGGCGAGAGTCGCGCGGCTCGCCGCTTGTAATTCCAGCGGAAGCCGGCGACAGCGCCCACCGCGAGGAGCAAGACAAACCCACCGCCCACCAAGCCGACATTGCGCGGATCGCTCCAGAAAGGATTGTCGAAAGAAAACAAGCCTGCGCCCGGAGTGAGTCCTTCATCCTGAAGGCTCTGAGGGTCAAAGCGGCTGCGGCGGTCCGGCTTTTGATCATTGAGAGAATTCAGCTGCTGAGTCGGCACATCCGCCGGCTTCTTGGGACGACCGATTTCCGGTTGGCTGGCGGTCGGTTCAAATTCAATCCAGCCATAGCCCGGGAAATAAAGCTCGGGCCACGCGTGGGCATTGGCCTCGACGATGTGAAAGACTCCATTCTTGTAATCTCCGAGGGCATAACCGGAAGCCACGCGCGAAGGGATGCCGATCGCGCGGGCGAGAACCGCCATCGCCGACGCATAGTAATTGCAATAGCCCTCGGGGCGATCAAACAAGGTATAGTCCACGCCGTCGCGGCCCGGAGGAGGCGGGCTCACATTGTCGTTGTAGCGGATATGGGTGCGCAAGTATTGCTCGATCGCCACGGCCTTGTCGTAGGGATTGGTGTAGGGCGCCGTGATCGTCTGTGCGAGTTGGCGGACGCGTTCGGGAAGCGTATTGGGCAGCTGCAAATAGATGCCGGTGATCGACTCCGGGTACTGGGTCGGAGCCTGACGGAGGGATTGTTCGTCGGCCACGCTGATAAGAGAAATCACCGAATAGGTGTCCCCGTACCGCAGCGGCCGCCGGGCCCGCGCAAGCGCGATATCGTCAATGGACGAACTCGCGTCCGTCGACGGGCTGTTGCCGTACCGCACTTCAACGGGGATATTGAATGCGACCGGCTCGGATTCGGCATAGAGGACGTTTTGCTGGTCCGGCATATAGATCTTGAACGTCTGGGTCACCACGGCCCGCAAGTTCCCGACATCGGTGTTGATGCGCGGGTCCCCGGCAGGAAGGTCGGCGGCATCCATGCGCGTGTTGATCCAGCCGATCCCCGTGTACTTGTCGTAGACGGAGGCGCGCCAGTAGCGACCGGCGTTGCTGGTCACGTCCATCACCGGACGCTGCCCGAGGTTGACTGGTCCACCCATCGTCAAGGTGGTCCCGACGAAATTGGTCGACGAAGGGCGGGCGACGGCACGGAGCGAGCTAAAGACCCGATTGAATTGGTCCTCGGCGGATTGCCACGGTCCCTGGAACGGCCCAAAGGCGTCGAACCAGGAGGGGCCGGGCGCCGTCCCCGGAACAACCCAAGCCACGGTCATCAAAACAAGGGAAAAGACAATACCGTAGACGAGGAAATCGAAACTGATGTCGCTCGCATAGCCGATGGCTGCGCGGCGCCACCATTCCTCCAAAGAGCGCAGATTGAGCCGGACGAGGAGTAATAATGCGCAGAGGACATAGAGGCCGAAATAGATACCCGTCTGGGGAGCAGCATAGTAGAGATTGAACAAAATTCCCGCCCCGGTGGGAAGGATCGCACCCCAGACCTGGTGGCGGCGGTACACGAACCACGCGGCGAGATAGGCCATGATCCAGGAGAGGAAGGCAACCTGGATGATGAACATCAAATTGTCCGTGCTCACACCACCGGTGGTGGCCTTGATGAACCACGTCATCACGCGTTCCTGAAGAACGATAAATCGCTCCTTGAAAGTGAGCACATCAGGCAAAAGAGAGGTGACGAGCAGGGCTGTGGCACCGGCCCCCAGCACAAGTGCCAGGATATGAGCCAACCACCCCCACACCGGCAGCTTGGCGAGGAAAATGCCAACGATCAGGCCTCCCATGGCCGCCCAGGCCATTGTGCTGAGTCCGTCCGCCCAGTTCGCGGCATTGACCGATCCGGTGACGCTCAAAAGCATGAGCACGAGCAGGACAGCCGTGCTCGCGCCCTCGCCGATTCGTATGTCTTGAGTTTGGATCTTGCTCTGACCAATTGCTTGTGTTGCCATAATTCAAGCTTAGCACCGCGGCATGGATTTGTCAATGGATTCAGCCCATTGACACCCCGCTACCCCATTTTACCTGCTCACGCCGTGACGCAGCATGCGGCCCAGGTACGTAAACATCATGCCAGCCGCATGATTCGGAAATTTGGACATCAAGGGAAGGACTGCATTGACGGCGGCGGTGAAATATCCCACCTCAATTGTCTGCAGCGTCTCGAAGAGGGGCGGCACGTTGCTCGTTTAGAGACCGGCCGCCTCCCGAGGAGGGGCGGCTCCGAGCAGGACACCCAATCTCCCCAGCTCTCGTCGAGCAAACCGCGCAGGGCGGGGGAGTGAATGTAGCGGAATTATAACATCCCCAGGGCGAATCTGCAAGCCATTACGAAAAAAATGGGTGTTGATCGGCAATCAAGGTACCGAACAACACCCACGCGGATATCAGGTAGGGAATGAGAGGCGGGTCAGGGGGCGAGACTATAGGTCAGGCTGGTGATTTTCCACTGTCCGTCAATCTTTCGGAAGGTCCAGCGGTCGTTGTCTTTTTGATTCGTCACCCCGATTTTCGTGTCGGCGATCGCCGTTGCGGTATCCCCCGTAATGGTGACGCGGATGTTTGGATGCTCTGCAAAGGCTGGATTCGAAGGGAAGACGATGTTGACATAGCGGTCTCGGATGGCGTTCCAGCCCTTCCACGTCTTGTCATCGCTCGTATTGGAGGGTGTGTTGTTCGCATCGGTGACCACGCCGTCGCTCGCCCACATGCTCTGCAAGCGGTCGATGTCCTGCTGAACGACGGCTTCGCCTTCGGCCACGATCAATTGGTCGATGGCTTCTTCGTCTGTTTTGGGGACTGGGGTGGGGGTTCGGTCTCGCTTCGCCGGCACGTTGACATTGGTACCGACCGGTGGGGGTGGGGCGGAACTCGAGCAACCGACGGTGGCGATGAGGAGCGCTACCGCGGCGAAGAACACGAACTTGCGCATACAGTGACCTCCTGATTGTCGGGGCAAATTAGCGGGGGGCATGATAGCACGAAACGGCGAAAAGTCAAAAAGCCGGGTAGCGGAATAGCCCTCTAGTCCTATTGTCAAATAGTCGAATAGTCTGGTGGTGGAACGGATGGTAGAGGCGGCTAAAGAGCGAGGTAACTATTAGACCAGCGAACGAGCTCGCCGCAGACTTCGAAGCGGCCAAAGGAAGGCATGAAATAAATGCCCGCCACCAAGGTCCGTGCCTGGAGCAACAATTCCTGGGCGAGCTTGACGCCTTCTTCCATCCCATGCTCGCCCGCTGCTTTCATCCGGGACCGCGCGTCATCGGTGAGCGTGATCCCCGGTACCTCGTTGTGGAGGAATTCGGCATGTCTGGAACTCATGAGAGGGAGGACGCCCAGGAGGATGGGGCATTCCAGTTCCCCGTACCTGTCCCCATACTTTTGGAGGAATTCGCGGAGGATGGAGACATTGTAGATGGGTTGAGTCATGATCAAATCCGCGCCCGCCTCCAGCTTGCGGTGCAGGCGCTCGATCTCATTCGGCTCCGAGTTGGCCCAGGTCATGTCGAGCGCGCAGGCGACGAAAAAGTCGGCGTTTGTGCCGATGCTGGTCCCTGCCCAATCGCGGCCCTCGTTCAGGCGCTTTAATATCTTGATCAGCCCTATGGAGTCAATGTCGTAGACCGCCGTCGCGTTTGGATAGTCGCCCATGCGCGGGGGGTCGCCCGTCAGTGCAATCACATTGCGAAGGCCGAGAGCATGCGCGCCGATGAGGTCACTCTGCAAAGCCATCAGGTTGCGGTCGCGGGTGGTCAGGTGGATGATCGTCTCCAGGCCGACTTGCTGCTGGACCATGACGGCGAGTGCGATGCTTCCCATGCGAATCTTGGCGAGAGGCGAGTCGCCGATGTTCACGGCATCCACGCCCAGCTCTTTCAGCATCGCGGCGCCCTGGAGCATTTTCGCTGGGTTCAGCCCGCGGGGTGGGTCGAGCTCGACGCTCGTCACCCAGCGGCCGGCCCTGACCTTTTCGCGCATAGTCCGCGGGTCATGGGCGAGCGCGTCGGCGGGTTCCTCGCGCGCGAGCGGCAGGGGTTTCTCGACCGTGATCATCCGGCGCTCGGTCGTCGGACTGGAACTATTCAGCGCCTCACGCATGGCGGCGATGTGAGCAGGCGTGGTCCCGCAGCAACCGCCGACGATGTTGACCCCCAATCCTTCCACGAATCTGCGGGCATAGTCGGCGAAATATTGGGGAGAGGAGAGATACATGTATCTTTCGCCGATACGCGCTGGAAAACCGGCGTTCGGCATCGCCGACACGAACGGCAAGGTCGCCCGGCCGCTCGCGTGGAGAGCGGCCATCAGTCGCTCAACCGCACGATAGGTCCCCGCCGGACCGACCGAGCAATTTGCGCCGACGACATCCACTTGGAGAGGCAGCAAGGCGGCCGCGATTTCTTCCGGCGTATTGCCCGCGAGGGTATTCTCATCGTCCGTGAACGACATTTGCGCAAAAAGAGGGAGGTCGCGCGTGACGGCGTGGGCGGCGGCAATCGCCGCGGAAAGCTCACTCAGGCTGGAAAAGGTCTCGAGGATGATGGCATCGACACCGCCTTCAAGAAGCGCCTCGATTTGCTCCTTGAAGGCGGACTGAGCATCCTCGAAAGTGATCTGGCTCATAGGAACGAGCAGATGACCGATCGGACCGACCGAGCCGAGGACAAAGGTCGACTCGCCCGTGATCTCGCGAGCCTCGCGCGCCAGTTTCGCTCCATGAAGGTTGATCTCGCGCACCTTGGCTTCGAGCCCGTGGTGCGCGAGCTTGAAACGGTTGGCGCCAAAGGTGTTGGTCTCGATCATTTCCGCGCCGGCGCGGACATAGTCCCGGTGGATCTCCTGAACGAGGGATGGATTGGAAAGGTTCAGTTCGTCGAACGAGCGCTCAAACGAGATCCCGCGCGAGTACAGGAGCGTACCCATGGCGCCATCGCCAAGAACCGGCCCGCGCTGCAGACGGTCGATCAGTGCGTTCTTTCTAGCCATCGCCTTGCTTTATGTTTTTTTCTGTTCCGCGAGCGCCAGGGCGAGGCTCACAAACGTGCGTGTGGGCACGCCGTTTCCCCACTTGTTCTGGTAGCCGTGTTCCTTGCCGTCGCTAATATTCGCGCTGCCGGCAATATCCAGATGCGCCCAAGGTGTCTGATCTACAAAGTTGCGGATAAACCACGCGGCGGTCACGGCACCCCCGTAACGGCCGCCGCTATTCTTCATGTCCGCCCAATCACTCTTGATTTGGTCGCGGTACTCTTCGTCCATCGGCATCCGCCAATTCTTTTCCCCTGTTTGCTCGCCGATGCGAAAAAGCAGGTCAGAGAGCGCTTGGTCATTTGAAAAAAAGCCAGTCCGATGGTGACCGAGAGCGACCATCATGGCCCCGGTCAGAGTCGCGGCATCCACCACGGGAGAGAGGTGGAGGGTTTGGGTCGCGTAAACGAGCGCATCTGAGAGGACGAGGCGCCCCTCGGCATCCGTGCTGATCACCTCGATCGTCTTACCGTTCGAGGCTTGCAGAATATCTCCGGGCTTGTAGGCTTTGCCGCTGGGGAGGTTCTCGGTGGCCGGGACGATGCCGGTGACATTGATTGTGGGCTTGAGCTCCGCAATGCCCTGCATCGCGGCCACGACGGCCGCCCCGCCGGACATGTCCCCCTTCATATCTTCCATGTGCTCGGGCGGCTTGAGCGAAATTCCGCCCGAATCAAACGTAATACCCTTGCCGATGAGGCCCAGACCAGGCGCGGCGTCCTTGCCCGCCCCCCAATAGCGCATCACGATCATGGCCGGTGGTTCCTCCGACCCTTGAGCGACGCCGAGAAAAGCACCCATGCCCCTCTCTTTCGCCTGCGCCCGATCGATCACGTAGAAATCGAGTCCGTGCCGGGTCGCGACATCGCGGGCGATCTCCGCGAGATGGGTAGGGGTAATCGAATTGCCAGGTTCGTTCGCCAGATTGCGAGCGAGGTTCGTCGCCTCGGCAAGAATCTTACCGCGCCGGGCGCCCTCCTCCGCCGCAATGAGCCTGGAA
>JAMDCU010000038.1 GCA_023489485.1 Chloroflexota bacterium | reverse complement strand
AAAGATCTACGAAAAGCTGTTGCGGCAGTCGAACATAGGCGGCATCCACATAGCCCCGCACACGCTGAACGTGGCGTCGATGTTCGCGGTTATGAGCCGTCTGGAAGAGCCCAAGATAAAGGGGCTGACGCTCACCAAGAAGATGAGGCTTTACGACGGCGCCGAGGATGTCGAAGGCTTTCGCCAAAAGGACATCAAGCAGATCAAGGAACAGACCGAGCGGGAGGGCATGGACGGCATCTCTCCGCGGTTCATCATCAACCGGATCAGCGCGGCGTTCACCCGCCCCGGAGCGACCTGCGTGAACCCGATTGACGGTCTCCGTATTATCAAGGAGGGGGTCGAGTCGCACAACGGATTGCACAAGGAACAGCGAGAACGGTACATTAACTTGATCGCGGACGCGCGCAAAGAGTACGACGAGATCGCGCGGACGGACGTTCAGAAAGCATTCTTTGTCTCGTTTGAAAAGGAAGCGCATGCGCTGCTCGAGAATTATCTCGACAACGTCGAGGCGTACCTGGACGACGCCAAGCTGTCGGACCCCATTACCGGCGAAGAGGTGCCGCCGAACGAAAAGCTGATGCGCTCGATCGAGGACAAGGTCAAGGTCTCGGAAAGTGGCAAGGATGCCTTTCGTAACGAGATCTTTCGCAAGGTGGCCATGGCCGAACGGCGCGGCGAGAACTTTGACTATCGCACCCATGACAAGCTGCGCGAGGCGATCGAGAAGCAGCTGTTCGACGAGCGGCGCGATACCATAAAACTGACCGTCACCTCTCGCAACCCCGACCCGGAGCAATTGCGCCGGATCAACGAGGTGGTGGATACCCTCATTTCGCGCGAGGGTTACTGCCCGGTGTGTGCCAACGAATTGCTCAAATACGTCTCGTCGCTGCTGGCACGGGAAAAGTAGACGAAAAGGGATAGATGAGATTAGCTGTCTCAAATCTGGAAATTCCCTGGGATTTGCGCCGCCGGGGCTTGAAAGATTCCATCCGGCATGACAAGCGGGTCCGGGAAGCGATCAAGCAAAACCTGCGGGAGTTGATCGGAGAGGAAACGATCATCACGTCCGACGGCCAAAAGATGATCAAGATTCCGGTGCGGTACCTCGACCAGTATCGGTTCATCTTCGACCGGGCGACGAACGGGCGAGGGGTGGGGCAGGGGCCGGGGAATCCGGGCGATGTGATTGCGAAGGAAGGGGACGGGGCGGGCGGAGGTCCGGGGGGGAATCAACCTGGGCAGGAAATCTACGAGGCGGAGATGTCGCTGGACGACCTGACCCGCATGATGGTAGAGGACCTGGCGCTTCCGTGGCTGGAAGAGAAAGCCAAGGACCAGATCAAGACGACGACGGTGCGCTACGAGGACATTCGGAAGAAAGGTCCGCTGGTCAACCTGGACTGGCGGCGCTCGCTCCGAGAGAATATCAAGCGCCAAGCGGCCAAGGGCGAAACGAAAGTCGGCAAGATCACGGACGACGACTTGCGCTTTCGCGTTCCCGAGATTCATGAGGAATACCAGTCCAACTGTGCGGTGTATCTCTTGATGGATCGGAGCGGGTCGATGACGACCGAGAAAAAGTACATCACCAAGAGTTTTTTCTTCTGGATGGTCCGTTTCCTGCAGCTCAAGTACCGGACCGTGGAGACGATCTTCATTGCCCATGATACCGAGGCGGCCATCGTCCCCGAGAAAGATTTCTTCACCCTATCCAACAGCGGCGGCACGCGGTGCAGCAGTGCTTACCAAGTTGCCCTCGATCACATCACCAAGCACCACCCGCGGACGCGGTGGAACAATTATGTGTTTCACTTTTCTGATGGCGACAACTTTGCCGATGATAACCCCCGCTGCATTCGGCTCATCAAGGAGCTGCTCGACGTGAGCACCATGGTCGGCTACGGCGAGGTGAACTACGACGAGTTCTTTAGGGGCAAGTCTACGTACACGCCCTTTCGCGACCCGCCCTGGAGCACTCTATATCGCCAGTTGGGTACGCTCCATCACCCACGCTTTATCCCGGTAACGATAGAGCGGCGCGAGCAGGTGTACGAAGCGCTGCGAGAATTTCTCAAAGTGCGGGAGAATTGAGGGGGGCGCGTGTTCGAAGACCGTCTCATCGAGATTGAGAAGCTAGCGCAGGCGGCGGGGCTCAAGCCGTTCGACACCTACTTTGAAGTGATCCCGCTCGACATCATGCACGAAATCGCGGCGTACGGGCTGCCGACGCGGGCGCAGCACTGGAGTTATGGCAAGGTGTACAACCACCACAAGATTCACGGGGAGATGGGGCTGTCCAAGATCTACGAGATCGTGTTGAACAACGACCCGTGCTATGCGTTTCTGCTGGATACGAACGACGAGATTGAGAATCTGCTGGTGGGGGCGCACGTGCTGGCGCACAGCGATTTTTTTCGGAACAACGTGTACTTTGACGGGACGAACCGGAACATGGTGAACGAGGCGGTGGACCATGCGCGGCGGATCGACGAGTACATCGAGCGGTACGGGTTGGAGCGGGTGGAGCACCTGATGGACATGGGGTTTGCGTTGGACCGGCATCTCGATTCGCACAAAGGGTTGAACCGCAAGCGCTATCCCGAGCGGCAGGTGGTGGAGAAGGAGGTGGTGCGGGGGGCGTATGCGGACCTGTTTGGGGAGGACGGGCTCTCGCTGGGGACGGCGGTGATCGGGGAGAAACTGCCGCCGCATGCGGAGAAGGACGTGTTGTGGTTTCTGGCGAACTATGCGCCGGTGGAAGAGTGGGAGAAGGATGTGCTGGAGATCATCCGGGAGGAAGCGTACTACTTTTACCCGCAATTTGAGACGAAGGTATTGAACGAGGGGTGGGCGTCGTTCTGGCATGCGGAGTTGCTGAATCGGTATGTAGACCTGTCGCCCAAGGAGACGATCGAGTTTGCCCGGCTGCATGCGGGGGTGGTGACTCCGGGGAGTCCCATGCAGCTCAACCCGTACTATCTGGGGTACAAGATTCTGGTGGACATCAAAGAGCGGTGGGATGCGAGCTATGCGGCAGGGGAGGCGAAGCTGGATGGGTGGGGGAAGCTGTTCGAGGTGCGGGCGACGGAGAATGACATTTCGTTTCTGTCGAACTATCTGACGCCGGAGCTGGCGGGGGAGCTCAAGCTGCTGACGTATGGGTATGCGGACGAGGAGGATGCGGACGAGGAGGACATCGAGATCAAGAGTCGGGAGTACGACGAGATTATCCGACAGCTGCTCGCCCCGCGCTACAACTATGGCGCCCCGAAGATCGTGATTACGGAGGTGGAGCGGGGGGAATTGCACCTGCGGCACGAGAAGGGCTCGCTGGGGGATCTCGATCAGCGCTATGCGGAAAAGACGCTCGGGTACCTCTATGAGCTGTGGAAGGCGCCCATCTATCTCGAGACCACGCAGGACGACAAGCGAGTCAAATTCTTCTTCGGACCGAATGGCCTCAGGGTAGAAGCGGGCATCGGGCTCCCGGCACTGTCTGTAGCTTCCATGGCGGCGTAACTGCTCAACGTACTATCAGCCAGGTTCCCACAAAAAGAACGAGCATACCGATCAAACGACTCTGATCGAGAGGGCGGACAGCTGTTTCCAGGAAACCGAATTGGTCCAGGAATGACGCCGTAATGAGTTGGGCGGCCACAATGAGGGTGACAGAAGTGGCCACACCGATGCGTGGAATTGTGTAGCTAACCGCGCTGAGGATGACGAGCCCGAGCGAGCCGGCCGCGAGCGCATACCAGGGCACGGTCCGCCAGGCGCCCAGATTCCCGCCTCCAACGGCGAGGAGGAGGAGACCCGCTAAAAGCGTCCCGCCGAGATGGACGATGAAAATGCTCTCGAGTGTGCCCAGACGCTGGCTCATCAAGCTCGTCAACGGACCCTGAAGTCCCACGGCCACCCCACCTGCGAGCGCGACCACCATGACGACAAGTATGCTCTGCATGCCTCTGACTCCCAAGGATGAACCGGATGTCCCTAGCCGCTTGCCATTCATGCTGACTGCAGCTTTTCGCGAGGCTCTTCGGGAATTTCCGCGACTGACTCGATATGCTCCGTGTTGACCATGATCGCTTCCTGCTCGATCAGACCGCGGTCGACGGCCCCCAGCGTCACACGTGCGTCAGTGACCGCCAAGAATCGCTCCCCTGGCGACGAGACCATATTGCGAACGTCAAGAGCCCCGGTTGTGTGTATCTTGCCCCGAATCTCCATACCCGAGAGCGCGAGGAGCACCATATGCGCCTGTTTTGGCTTGTAAGTATACAGTCGCAAGGTTGGCGGGATTACTCTGGGAACGGACTCAAAAATAATGACAATGCTTAGCCTGCGAACGGCGACATACAACTGGCGGGCGACGGGCTTGCCTGGATGGCTGAGCTCCGCCATGGTTGCGTTCTCCAAGACAACCACCGAGCCTTGAAGCGTGTTGAGAAAGTCGGATAGACGCCGCTCTCCGACCTCCAGCTGTCCGGAAATCGAGTGAGTCGCGGTGAGCAAGACGACCTGGGAGTACGCCTGGTCAGAATCATTCATGGCCAATCACCTCCGAAAGTGAACTGCTTTCAGGCTGCGGCCCAAACTACACGGCGGCTGCGAGACCGATGTTCTGCGAACAGAAATTCAAGCGCCTGCTGCTGGACGTGCTCGCGCGTCTAGCGGCAGGCGCCTTGATGATCTGGGCCAGCTTGACTGACGACCACCCTGCGAGTGATCACGTCTCGGCCTCCTCTCGAGAGTGACGTGCCCCGCTAAAGGTCTAGCCACACCTTACCCAGTATACCACGTTGTCCCGAGCGGGACAATTGGACTCTGGTCACCTCATCCCCCTGCCCTCCCATTACCTCTCTGCTTCTTCCACGCTTTCTTGCTCTCCCTTGACAAGAAGGCTAATCTGAATATAATTAGCAAATCTAATCGTTAGAGAGGTTAACCATGATGGAGGCTACCCCCAGTCTAGTCGCCCAGGAGGTGCTCGAAGTCGTGCCGCTGGTGATGCGCGCGATACGAGTGCAGATGCGGAGTCAGGCCGCTCCCGGGCTTTCCTTACCCCAGTTTCATGTGCTCGGTTTCCTCGACCGCAATCCCGGCGCGTCCTTGTCGCAAGCCGCCGAGTACATCGGGGTGACTCTGCCTTCCATGTCCAAGATGGTGGATGGTCTGGTCATCGAAAAGTTGCTGACGCGCGAATTTCAACCGGAAGATCGGCGTCGGGCAACCCTCGAACTGACTCCGCAAGGACGCGCGTTGCTGCGATCCGCGCGAGTCTCGGCCCAGACTCATTTTGCCGACCTGTTCGAAATGCTTCCTGCCTCCAGACGCGCGACCGTGCTGCAAGCGATGGAAACCCTGCTGTCTCTCTTTACATCCGAACGCGAGGTGCTTGAAAGTGTCCGGTGAAGCCAAGCCGATCCTCCAAACCGACGGCCTGACGCGTTGCTTTGGCCACTTGACCGCGGTCAACAAGCTCTCAGTATCTATTGGGCCGGGAGAGGTTTTTGGCTTGCTTGGGCCAAACGGGGCGGGCAAGACAACCTCGCTCAAGATGCTGACAACGCTCGTGCCGCCTACTTCGGGCAAAGCGCGCATTGCCGGATTTGATCTCGGCCAGGTCGCGGCCCTGGGCACGCCCGCGGAACTATATGCTTCAATCGGCGGGAACGGAGCGACGCTCGACCAAGTCGTTGCCCACTATACGGGGAGTGAGCTTGAATCAGGAGCTAGTTACCGTGAAACTAGTCGGACGCGACGTAACGCACTGCGGTTGGGCTGATCTTGCCCTGCCGCGCTCGGCCGGCACATTCCAGGCGGTGATCGGCTTTATCGACAAGACGCTCGTCGTTGCCGAGCTTGAAATACGCAAGCTCCGCCACGACGCGACCGAGCTCCCAGGCGGTGATCATCTATGCGCTGGCGTGGCTCCTGGGGGTTGCGATCAATTGGAACCCGCTGGCCCTGCTCGGGGTGCTGTTGGTGGTGGTTTTGAGCGCCGCCTTTTTCTCGACCTTTTCGCTCATCATCGCGTGCCTGGTCAAGACCCGCGAGCGATTCATGGGCATCGGCCAGGTGCTGACGATGCCGCTCTTTTTTGCGAGCAATGCGATCTACCCGATCTCGATCATGCCCGCCTGGCTGCAGGTCATCTCGCACGTGAATCCGCTGACCTATGAGGTGGATGCTCTGCGTGCGCTCATGCTGACGCAAGCGACGAGTTCGTACGGCATAGGTCCGGACTTGGTCATTCTGGTGGTGGCGACGGCGATCCTTGTCTTTATTGGCGGGCGATTGTACCCGAGTGTGGTCATTTAACGCACACCTTTGTTCGAGAACAGACTCTATATCAGGAAGGTGAAATGGAACAGACAAAAAAGGTCCCCACGGCGGGAACCTTGCCAGCTCATGCGGGCTGGCTCGGGCGTTTTGAGTACAAATGGGTGGCTCTGAGCGTCACGTCGATCGGTGCGCTCATGGCAGCCGTCGATGGGAGCATCGTGATCCTGGCGCTCCCCGACATGATGGTCAAGCTGCATGCCGACCTGGTCGAAATGATATGGGTCATCATGGGCTATATTCTGATGAGCACCGTCTTCCTGCTGACGTTTGGCCGGGTGGCTGATATGTTCGGCCGGGTGCGAATGTATAACCTGGGCTTTGTCGTCTTTACCGTCGGTTCAGCTTTGTGCGGTTTGTCTCAGAGCGCAGAGCAATTGATCCTGTTCCGCTTGGTGCAGGGCGCGGGGGCGGCGATGATGATGGTGAACAGCACGGCGATCATCGCCGAGGTATTCCCAGCGAACGAACGGGGACGTGCGCTCGGCATCAATGCGGTCACCTGGGCCATTGGCGGCGTCGCCAGCCCCATTCTCGGCGGCATTATTCTCGCGGTCGCCGATTGGCGTTGGATTTTCTTCATCAATGTGCCGATTGGCATCTTGGGAGCCGTGTGGGCGTATCGCGCGCTGCGCGAAGTGTCGTCGCGCAAGAGTGGGGAGCGCTTTGATCCGGTGGGTGCCGTCCTGTTCAGCCTCAGCTTGGTTGCCCTGCTCGTGGCCCTGACACTCGGCATCGAGTTTTCGTGGACCTCGGCGCCGATCCTTGCCTTGTTCGCGCTTTTTATAGTCATGCTTATAGCTTTCGTCCTGTGGGAAAAAAGGGCGGCGGATCCGATGCTGGACTTTACTCTCTTCAACAATCGGGTATACAACTTTTCCGTCCTCTCCGCAATGCTCCAATCGCTCGGACTGTTCGCGGTCAACTTTTTGATCGTATTCTATCTGCAAGCAGTCCGCGGGTATGACCCGCTGACGGCTGCATTGCTTTTAATCCCTCTGCCGATCGTATCTTCGATCATAGCTCCGCTAAGCGGCACGCTGGCGGATCGCATTGGCGCCCGAGTTCCGGCGACGATCGGGCTGCTGCTCCAAGGCACGGCGCTGTTTTGGTTCACCAATCTGAGTCCGACGACGTCCTACGTCGAGCTTGCTGCCGGCTTGGCATTGATGGGTTTGGGAGGGGGCTTGTTCTGGTCGCCGAATACAAGCGCGGCCATGAATGGAGCGCCGGTGCACCGGCTGGGGATTGCTTCGGCAACGCTCGCGACCTTCCGGCAGGCGGGCATGGTGACGAGTTTCGCCTTGTCGCTCGCCGTCGCGGCGGGGAGCTTGCCGCAGGCTGTGATGATGCAGCTCTTTGTCGGGACCAATGTCGTGCTCGGCTCGGCGCCGATGCAGGCATTCGTTGTCGGCATGCACAGTGCATTCTATGTGTCGATCGTGCTCTCGCTCGCCGCGGCGGCAGCGTCGTTTGTGCGCGGCAAGGAAGACCGCCGCAAGCTCGCCGCACCGGTGGTGGTAGAATAGCGACACCGCCCAAGCCCTTCACAGACCAGCCTTTCGAGGCTGGTCTCTTTGTTGTGTTGCCTGAAAATGGACCTCATCGTCCCAAGACCCCACTTGCGGTGTCCGGAGAACCGGCGATCGGCTGTGAATTCACCATGGCTTCCGCCGGCAGGGGCCCTTCAGGGGTCGCGGTGGGTCATTTTGTCGAGGGCCCGTTCGGATTGTGTGGTATAATATGCCAAGTGAGGATCGACAACTGTGGAACGTAAAGATAGACTATTCATAGATTTCAATAGTGCCCTCTCACATCTGCGTGAGGACGAGACGCTTTCGCCGACCGCATTGGGGGCTCTGTCGGGTGCCGGCAAGAGAGAGCTGACGCCCTTTGCAGAGACCTGGGCTGCGGTGCCGGCGGAACGGCGGCGCCGCGCGGCACGGATGCTGGTGGATCTCGCCGAGGACAACTTTGAGAAAGATTTTAATGTGCTCTTTCGCTACATGCTGAACGACGACGATCCCGGCGTCCGCGCGAGCGCCATCGATGGACTGTGGGAAGACGAAGACAGCGGTCTCATCAGGCCGCTCGTCGGTTTTTTGCGCAGCGATCCGGACGCGCAGGTGCGGGCCGTAGCGGCCGACGCTCTGGGGCGTTTTGTTCTGCTTGCCGAATACGACCGCCTGCCCCAAACGCAGTTCGTGGACTTGATCCACGAAGCGCTCCTTGCGACGATTCGCAACCCCGCCGAGCCGGTGGCCGTGCGTGCGCATGCGCTCGAAGCGCTCGCCTACT
This sequence comes from Chloroflexota bacterium, assembly GCA_023489485.1. Lineage (GTDB taxonomy): Bacteria > Chloroflexota > Anaerolineae > UBA4142 > UBA4142 > JAMDCU01. The sequence goes on along the minus strand of JAMDCU010000038.1, from coordinate 9,286 downwards.
GGAGCGAGGACCTGATGCGCGAGGTCATCGCCGCGGCGTATGCCCATGAGGATACGCAGATGCGAGCGAGCGCCATCTCCGCGATGGGGCGGAGCGCGGACAAGTACTGGCGCGAGGCGGCTTCGAGCGAGCTGGATTCGGCCGATGTTCGGATGCGCTTTGAAGCGGCTCGGGCAGTCGGCGAATTGGAAGACCGCACCGCGGTGCCCCGCTTGATCGAGTTGCTCGAAGATAGTGACCGCGAAGTGCAGGGCGCCGCCATTGCTGCCCTGGGGCAGATTGGCGGCAAGCAGGCGCGCGAAGCGCTCGCCGCTGCCGCGCGTTCGAAGGACGAAGTCGTGCGCTCTCTGGCCGGCGAAGCTCTTCAGGAGCTGGAATTTACCCGCTCGTCCGATTTCCTGCTTATGGACCTGAATACCGGCGACGAAAAGCTGGTGCCGGAAGTGGACGAGGACGACCTCGGCGGCGACCTCGAAGAGGAGGAGCCCGGAGAAGACGACCTCGACGATGATTTGGAAGAAGAGGAATGGGACGCGGATGACGAGTTCGCCGACGAAGAGCTCGAGGACGAGGAACTCGACGATGAATCTCCGGAAGAATAAAACGTCCCTCTAGATGAACCCCACCGCATTGGCGTCCATCCTCGTCAACATTATCGCGCCCATCGTTCTGGTGGCTGCGGTGGGTTACATCCTCGGGCGGGCATTTGACCTGGATGCCCGCTCCCTTTCTCGCCTGACCCTCTACTTTTTTACCCCTGCCCTCACCTTTGCCTCCGCCTACCGCTCCGAGCTTGGCCAAGAATTCTTTGCGATCGCGGCATTTGCGTTCTTAATCACCCTCCTCATGGGCATCGTCACCCTGGCGATGATCCTGCTGAGAGGATATGATCGCAACAAGGCAAGCGCCTTTGCGCTCAGCGTCCTGTTCGTCAACGCCGGTAACTATGGTCTTCCTCTCATCCTATTCGCTTTCGGGCAAGAAGCGCTCGCTCTGGCCGTTATCTTTTTCACCGCAAGCACGGTTCTGATCCAGACCCTCGCCGTCTTTATCGCCGCCCGCGGTACGGCGAGCGCGACCGCGGCGGTCACCAATGTGTTCAAGATGCCGCTGGTCTACGCCGTGGTTCTCGGGCTCGTCTTTAACGAGATTGGGTTCACGGTTCCCGATCCGATCATGAAATCCGTGGACCTGGTCGCGGGCGCGGCCGTCCCTGTGATGATTGCGATTCTCGGAATCGAGCTTTCACGAGCCACCCTGCAGCAGGACCGTTTCGATATTAGCTTGGCCGCGGTCGCCAAACTGGTCATTACGCCGCTCCTCGCCTTTGGATTGGCGGCGTGGATGGGAATGAGCGGGATCCCGCGCGCGGTGTGCATCCTCGAAGCCTCGATGCCGACGGCGGTGATGTCTTCGATTCTGGCCGTCGAGTTCAAGTCCCGTCCCGAGTTTGTCACGGGAACTGTCCTCGTCACAACCTTGGGGAGCATCGTTTCGCTGACATTGTTGCTGGGGATTCTGAGATGATCGGCGCTGGTTTGCGGCACTGTGCGATTCAGGATATAATACGAATTGATAGGGTCCCCTGAATCTCCCGCACGCGATAGCCCCAAGGCCTAGTCACCATTCGACGTCGAATGTACCGGAGAGGAGGTGATAATCGGCTCGGAATCGTTACCACCATCATCTTACTCGCTGTTGAGTTCCCATCAAGGAGGAGAAAAATGCGTACCCGAGTTCTGACGATTGCTACTCTGCTGGCGCTCTTTGCACTTGTTGCCGTCGTCGCCTGTGCTCCTGCCCCGACCCCAGCGCCCACATCCGCGCCGCCAACCAAAGCTGCGGTCAGCGCGCTCAAAGTCGCGCTCGTAACGGATATTGGCGGCATCGACGACAAATCTTTCAACACGACAGCGTGGAAAGGCGTTCAGGACGCCCAGGCCAAGCTGGGTATTCAGGCCAAGTATCTCCAGTCCAAGCAGCAGACGGACTATGACAAGAACATTCAAGAGTTCGTCCAGGAAGGGTACCCGATGATCGTCACCGTCGGCTTCTTGTTGGGCCCCGCCACTGCCAAAGGGGCGCTCGCGAATCCGAAGGTGAATTTCGCCATCGTGGACTATACCTATCCCGACTGCGCCCCGGGCGCCAAAGTTGGCGTGGACTGTGGGTCTGACAAGCCCATTCCCAACGTTCGCGGGCTAGCGTTCCAGACAGACCAGGCCGCATTCCTGGCCGGCTATCTCGCCGCCGGCATGTCCAAGTCAGGCAAGGTTGGCACGTTCGGCGGTCTGCAGATCCCGACGGTCACCATCTTTATGCAAGGTTTCCAAGCGGGCGTCCAGTACTATGACACGCAGCACAAAGCCAACGTCCAGGTGCTCGGTTGGGATACCAAGGCGAACAAGGGGCTCTTCACGAGCACATTCACCGACCCGGACAAGGGCCGGACGTCGGCCCAGTCGCTCATCGACGAAGGCGCGGACGTGATTTTGCCTGTCGCGGGTCTGACCGGCAACGGCGCCTTTACGGCCGCCAAATCGGCAGGGAACGTCTACGCGATCGGCGTGGACACAGATCAGTGCGTTTCCGTTCCTGATGCTTGCTCGGTGCTCCTGACGAGCGTTCAGAAGAACATGGACGTGGCTGTGTTTGACACGATCAAGTCCGTTCAGGATGGCACCTTCAAAGGCGGGGTGAATTATGTCGGCACCTTGGCGAACAACGGCGTCGGCCTCGCCCCGTTCCATGATCTAGACTCCAAGATCCCCGCGGACCTGAAGAAAGAACTCGACTCGGTCAAAGCGGACCTGATTAGCGGCAAAGTCACGACAGGAGTTGCAGCACTAAAGTAGGCTTGGACAAGACCTCGGGAGGGTTTGGACATTCCCGAGGTCTATCTACCGAAAGGCAATGGCTTTGGCGGTGCCGGGGCCGGCTCGGCGCCGCCAATTGCTAAATCTAGGTTGGTGCGATGGCTCCTCTTCTCGAGTTGGACAGCATCACAAAGCAATTTCCGGGTGTTCTCGCCAACGATCACATCAGTCTTACTCTTGAACATGGCGAGATCCACGCGCTGCTCGGAGAAAACGGCGCGGGCAAGACCACCTTGATGAATATTCTTTACGGCCTCTATCATCCGGACGAAGGGAAAATCCTCGTTCGAGGAAAAGAGGTGAGAATCTCCAGCCCTGACCAGGCGATTCACCTGGGGATCGGAATGGTCCATCAGCACTTCATGCTGATACCTCCATTCACGGTCACCGAAAATGTGATGTTGGGAGAGGAGAAGCTAAAGAACGGGGTTTTTCTCGACCGGGCGGCCGTGGCCGAACGCATTCGCGCAATCTCGGAACAATACGGTCTGCAAGTGGACCCGGAGTTGCGGATCCGGGACCTGTCGGTGGGCGCTCAGCAGCGCGTTGAGATCGTCAAGATCCTGTACCGGCAAGCGGATATCCTCATCCTCGACGAGCCGACCGCCGTGCTCACTCCGGAAGAAGTGGAGGATCTTTTCCGCATCATTCGCGGGCTCGTGAAACGCGGGGTCTCGATCATTTTCATTTCGCACAAGTTGAAAGAAGTGATGGCGATCGCGGATCGGATCACCGTTCTCAGAGGCGGGCGCGTCGTCGGGACAACGCGCCCCGCCGAAACCAATTCGGCTGCCCTGGCCCGCATGATGGTCGGTCGCGAAGTGATCCTGACAGTGGACAAAAAGCCTGCCGAGCCTGGCGATGTGGTTCTGGACGTCGAGAATCTCCAGGTCCTGAATGATCGGAAGCAGGTTGCAGTAGACGGCGTCTCCTTCCAGGTGCGTGCGGGAGAGATCCTCGGAATTGCAGGCGTGCAAGGGAACGGCCAGACCGAGCTCGTGGAGGCGTTGACGGGCCTTCGAGGAATCACTGGAGGACGCACGCGCATTCTGGGCAAGGAGACGACTAAGGCGACGCCCCGGCAAATCCTGGAAACCGGCGTGGCACATGTGCCCGAAGATCGCCAGCGGGACGGGCTCGTGCTCAGTTTTCCGGTGGCGGACAATCTCGTCCTGAACACCTATTATCTTCCTCCCATTGCAACCGGCATCGTGATGCACCGCGGTCCTATTTTAGCCGAGGCTGAGGAGTTGGTCGAGCGATTTGATATCCGAACGCCGAGCGTGGAGGTACCGGCGGCCAACCTTTCGGGCGGGAACCAGCAAAAGGTGATCGTCGCACGCGAATTCTCGAGGCCGATCAAGCTGCTCATTGCCTCGCAGCCGACCCGCGGCCTTGATGTCGGTTCGATCGAGTACATTCACCGTCAATTGGTCGAACGGCGGGACAACGGTTGCGCGGTCCTGCTAGTATCGCCCGAGTTGGACGAGATCATGTCGCTCTCGGACCGTATTGCCGTCATGTATCGCGGCAAGATCATGGACATTCTTCCCGCGGAAAAAGCGACGCGTGAGCAGGTGGGTTTGCTGATGGCGGGAGTCAGTGCCTGATATCAGAACGGACGCATCGGCTCTCGGCGGCGTGCGCCCTCTGACAAGCAGGCGGTTTCAGTCGGCGAGTTGAGGTCATCCTTGTGGCGAATACAGTGAACGCAGAGGAGCTGCACGCGGAAAGGCCGAGGGCCAAGCCGTCCGGGAGTCGAACCGCGGCCTGGCGCCAGGCCCTGAGCGTACTTGTCATTCCCGTGCTCGCGCTGATTAGTGCCCTCATTTTGAGCGCGTTCTTCATCCTTGCCTCGGATGTCTCCGTCCTTTCGGCCTACGCCGCGTTTTTCAGCAACCCCGTCCATGCCCTCGCACTGTCCTGGACGGTGATCGCCGACTCGTATCGGGCCCTTTTTGTTGGGGCTCTCGGCGACCCCGGACAGATCGTCGCAGCCATACAGTTGTACATTACGACGGGACAGACCCAGCCGTTGATCTTGGCTTTCTATCCGTTCACGGAGAGCCTGGTCACCTCGACGCCGTACATCTTTGCAGGTCTAGCCGTGGCGGTCGGATTCAAGTGCAACCTGTTCAACATCGGGGCCGAGGGACAGATCTTTATTGGAGCGATCGTGGCGGCCTTTGTCGGATACAGCTTTACGGGCCTGCCGTGGATTGTCCACATGCCGCTGACGTTCATTGCCGGGGCCGCGGGAGGAGCCATCTGGGGCGGAATTCCGGGGTGGCTCAAAGCGAAGACAGGGGCACACGAAGTCATCAACACGATGATGATGAACTATGTCGCGTTTCGCCTGGCGGACTATCTCTTGAACGGACCGATGAAACGAGGCGGGCCGACCGGTTTCATTCCGATTTCGCGAGACATCGAGCCGAGCGCGTACTTTCCACAGTTTTTCCCTGCCCCGATTCGCCTGCATATGGGCTTTATCGTCGCGCTCCTGGTCGCGGCGGCGGTTTATTGGTTCCTTTGGAAAACGACGCTTGGATTTGAAATTCGAACCGTCGGTGCTAACGCTCGGGCGGCGCAGTACGCGGGCGTCAGCGTGACCCGCAACTATATTGTGGCCATGGCGCTCTCCGGCGCTCTGGCCGCAATGGCGGGCGCAGGCGAGGTCATGGGCGTTAACCATAACCTGGCGAATGCATTTTCGCCCGGCTACGGCTTTGATTCAATCGCTCTCGCGCTCTTGGGAGGGAGCCATCCCGTCGGAGTTGTGCTCGCCGCGCTCCTCTTTGGCACCCTGAGAAACGGTGCGACCAAGATGCAGTCGCTCGCCGGAATCCCAATCGATATCATCTCGGTGGTCCAGGCCTTTGTCATCATGTTCGTAGCCGCACCCGCGATCATCCGCTGGATCTATCGCCTGAGGTCTGAAGGAGGGGTCCAGGTGGTGTTTACGCGCGGGTGGGGAGGCTGAGCCATGGCAGTGATGAGTCGGATTGGCGAAAAGGTCGCCCCGCTCTCGCGCCAACGCGCTTTGGGCATCTTCTACGCGGTAGTTGGGTTCCTCATTCTCATCCTCTTTTCCCGCGACGTGCAGGCGGGCGACCTCGCTACCCTGGGCTTGAATACCCCCCGCTCGATCGAGTGGGTCAAGCTGCCGGACCTCGTGCTGCCGGTCCTGCCAACCGTGTGGGTTCTGGGCCTCATCACCATTGGCTTGGGAAGTTATCAGGCGCTGCGGGGTTTTCAAAAGACGGGTTGGCTCTTGGGCGTCGTGAGCCTTGCTTTTCTCTCTACCTTTCTGGTCTGGGCGGCGCGGGCCGGATCCTTCAGCCTTATCGGCATCCTGTCGGCGTCTCTGCAACTGGCAACGCCGATTCTGCTCGGCGCGCTCAGCGGCGTATTGTGCGAGCGCGCCGGCGTGGTCAACATCGCGATTGAAGGGATGATGCTGGGGGCCGCTTTCACTTCCGTATTGGTCGCCAATGTGACCGGAGATATCATGCTTGGGCTGGCCGCAGCCCTGGCGACCGGCGCTTTGCTCGCGGCCTGGCATGCCGTCATGGCGATCGAGTTCAAGATGGACCAGATCATCAGCGGCACCGTCATCAACATCTTTGCTACCGGGCTGACGAATTTTCTCAACCAACGCGTGATGCAGGTCTACCAGAACCTAAACAACGAAATGACCTTCCCCTATATCAGCCAGGTATTTCCGGATTTGGCCAAAATTCCGATTGTCGGTCCGCTTCTCTTTGACCAGACGCCGATTGTGTGGCTCGCTCTGATTTTGCTCGTCGTCATCCAGGTGGCGCTCTTCCGAACGCGCTGGGGACTGCGTACACGCGCCGTGGGCGAGCACCCGCGGGCGGCAGATACGCTTGGCATCAACGTATTCCGGGTGCGCTATACCAACGTGATCCTCGGAGGCATGGTCGCCGGACTGGGTGGCGCCTACTTTACGCTGGGGTCGGTGGGCCGCTTTGACAAGCAGATGACGAACGGGCGCGGCTTTATCGCCCTCGCCGCAATGATTTTCGGCAACTGGACGCCGGTCGGTTCCTTCGCGTCCAGCCTCATCTTTGGTTTCACCGATGCGCTCCAGGTGAAACTCCAAATCCTCATCGGCAAGGTGAACATTCCGTCCGAGTTCCTGCTAATGCTCCCTTACATCGTGACGATGGTAGTGCTCGCGGGTGTTGTGGGCCGGGTCATGATGCCTGCGGCAGACGGGCAACCTTACAAGAAACAGTAAAAAAAGTGAAACGTGTTTCGCCAATTCTCCTGGCCGTGGTCCTCGGCCTGTGCCTCGGCAGCGTGCTGGGAGGATTCGCCTTCCTCATGTTCGAGCCCTCCGCGACAGACCTCATCACACAAAAGTATCTCTCACTCCGCTACCGCGTGGCAGAATATCTGCCGCATCCTGACGAGCCCGAGTTTGTGCCGACGCCTCTCGTCGCCGCCACGGTGGTCGCGACAACTACGCCGACCTCTATGCCCGCGGCGACGGCGGTAGCGCCGGCTAGGACGGGTACGGCGACTCGAGCGCCCTCTCCCACGCGCACGCCCTCCGTACCCGTCGACGTTCTTCCGGTTGCGCCAAGCGTCGCGCTCACCGGCGTCAAGCACGATTACCAGCGGTGGAACAACTGCGGACCGACGACGCTCGAAATGGACTTGAGTTTTTTCGGGCGCTCGGATACGCAGGCGCAAATCGCGGCATTTCTCAAGCCGAATCCGGACGATCGGAACGTGCGGCCGGATGAAATGGCTGCTTATGTGAGCAAGACGCCGTTGCACTCGATCATCCGAATCGATGGGACGGTGGAGAGGCTCAAAGCTCTATTATCAAACAACTTGCCCGTCATCGTAGAGACCGCTCTCGTCAAACAGCCGCAGGGCTGGATGGGGCATTATCGGCTCCTCGTCGGATATAACGCTCAGACGTTCAACACGATGGACTCGTACGACGGTCCGAATGTGCGCATTTCGTTTAGCGATTTCGATGGAGATTGGCAGGCGTTCAACCGCCTTTATATCGTGGTTTATCCGGCTGCGGAAGAAGGCCGTGTGCGGGCGATTCTTGGAGAGGACGTGGACGATGCCAGCATGTATACGCAAGCGGTGCAAGTCGCGCAGGCCGAAAGCGCGGCCAATCCGCGAGATGCTTTTGCCCAGTTCAACCTGGGAATGAGCCTCAACGGATTAAAGCGCTACGCGGAGGCCGCGGCGGCATTCGACAGAGCGCGGACGATTGGGCTCCCCTGGCGGATGATGTGGTATCAATTCGGCCCTTATGTGGCGTACCTTCACTCGGGCCGGCAGACCGAAGTGATTGCCCTTGCGGATGCGATGCTGCACGGGGCGGATGATCTAGAGGAATCGCATTATTACAAGGGGCTGGCACTGCAAGCGCTCGGACGCGTGCCTGAGGCGCGGCGCGAGTTCCAGGCGGCTGTCGGGTATAACAAGAATTATGTCGCGGCTCAGCAAGCGCTCGCGCAGCTCAAATAGCAAAGGCGATAAGCAAAGGATGACCATCGGGCGCCCCGTGAATCTTGTCCGCGCGCTCGTCGCGCATTCCCTCTTCTCCGACCGCCGGCTCCTGGGGTCTGCGGCCATCGTCGCGGGCGGCCTGTTTTCGAGCAAAGTACTGGGGCTGGTACGCGAAATCCTCATTGCCCGCACGTTTGGCACGCGCGGCGATTTGGATGCGTTCTATGCCGCGACCTCCTTTTCGGATCTTCTCTTTTCGCTCATCGCGGGCGGAGCGCTCGCCTCGGTTTTTATTCCTGTCCTCAGCACCTATCTGGCCCAAAACGGCGATGGATCGAAAGCGGAGGCTGAGACCGGTTGGCAATTTGCGAGCGCCGTCATCAACGCGGTGTTTGTGATTGTCGGCCTTTTTTCCGCTTTCGGCATGGTTGTCGCCCCTCAGATCGTCGAGCATTTCCTCGCCCCCGGTTTTTCTCCAGAGCGCCAAGCACTGACGGCGGCTCTTTTGCGGCTGGTGCTGATCTCGACCGTCATCTTTGGCGTGAGTGGGACACTGACGGGCATTCTGCATGCGCACAACCATTTCCTTCTCCCCTCGCTCGCCCCCTCTCTCTATAATCTCGGAATTATCGCAGGAGCGGTCCTGCTCGCGCCCCGCTGGGGGATTATGGGCTTGGCCTATGGCGTGGTGGCGGGCAGTGCGCTCCATTTGCTGATCCAGGTGCCGGGTCTGGTTCGCTACCGGGCCCGCTATTTTCTGACACTGGGAATTCGCCTGGATGGAACGCGCCATCTGATCGAGCTCTTGGGCCCGCGGGTGATCACGATGGGTGCCGTTCGTCTGACTTTCATCATCATGACGAATCTTGCCTCGCGGTTAGGGGAGGGGAGAAGGAAATGGTTGT
>JAMDCU010000033.1 GCA_023489485.1 Chloroflexota bacterium | reverse complement strand
TGTGTCATTGCGAGGCCGATTTTTGGCCGAAGCAATCTCACCCTGCCGAGGATGAGACTGCTTCGTCGGCAAAACCGCCTCCTCGCAGTGACGATAAGCCTTGTCAACGGACTTTGCAACAGCCCTGCCGTCCTGGCGCTGTACTTCCCCACGCTTTACGAAATCAGCCCGCTCGCATCACCTCCTTTGATTTCTCGAGGACCTGTCCGTCGCTCGGACGGAATGTCCTCAGATAACCTGTGTTGGCTTGCATTCTCTCCGCATAATAGCCGCGCATTTCAGGCGGCATCATCTCGGCGGCTCGGATCATGAGCTCATCGGACATCTGCGCCATCCGCTCGCGGGTCGGTTTGGCCCCCAGCAACTCCGGGATGACCGGCTCACCGACATAAAAGCGCATGGGCGTCCGGCGAAGATGAGATAGATTCTCCCAAAAGCCTTTTCCACCCCAGACGGCAACGGGTAAAATCGGCGCGCCCGTGCGAAGCGAGAGCATTATAGCGCCTTCGCGCCCACGTTGCAAGGTGCCCGATTCACTTCGATGGCCCTCGGGGGCGATCACGAGTGCATAGCCGCCTTCGAGAATGCGCAGAGCGGACTTGAATGCACTGACGTCCACCTCTCCGCGCCGGACGGGAAAGGCCCCATACGAGCGGACGATGAGCCCGATGACGGGCCAGCCAAAGACTTCGGCTTTCGCCATCGGAATGACTTCCCTCGGGGTGTACGCTCCGGCGAGGAGCGGATCGAGAAAACTGCTGTGGGTGATCGCGACGATCAGCGGCCCGTCGCGCGGGACATTTTCCAGGCCCCGGACATCAACGCGCAACAAGATTTTGAATGCTGCGCGGAGAAACGCATTCCCAAAATAATAAAACGCCGGCCGTGTTCCCATCGTCACTCGCCCCTATCCTCTAGCAGTTCCGCGGCTTTTGCTCGATAATGCGCATCACGCGTGCCAAAACCTCGGGGATGGACATATTCGTCGAGTCAACATAGATTGCATCATCCGCCTTTTTCAAAGGGGCGAAGGACCGCTTGGAATCAATCTCGTCACGCCGCTGGATTTCCTTGAGGACGGTGGCGTAATCGGCGGGCTCACCGCGCTGCAGACGCTCACGGTAACGCCGGCGCGCCCGCTCGTCTTCCGTCGCGTCCAGATAGATCTTGATGTCCGCCTCAGGCAAGACGACTGTACCGATATCCCGTCCGACCATAACCACCTTGCCATTCCAGCCGACGCGGCGCTGTTGAGCCGACATGGCATGGCGGACGCCGATGTAGGCAGAAACGGGCGAAACGTTCACGTCGACCGCGCGCTCCCGGATCTCCCAGGTAATGTCGCGGTCGTCCGCGCGGACTGTGAATTGACGCCCATCTTGGGCATCCGGCGGAAGAACATCAATCTGGATTTCCTCCGCGAGCCGCGTGATTGCCTTTTCATCCGAGATGGGGGTGCCACGCGCGAGTGCAACCGCCGTCACCGCGCGGTACATGATTCCAGTGTCAAAAAAGAGATAACCGAGCTTTTCCGCAAGGAGCGCGCCGATGGTGCTTTTGCCGGATGCGGCCGGGCCGTCAATGGCGATGATGGATGGAGTCAATTTGCCTTGTCCTCAATGGTCTTTGTGGGTCACGCGCGTCGGGCTTGCCTTGCAGTTGCCGCACCTCATCTTCGCGCAGTTCACGCCATCCTCCGATCGGAAGGCCGTCCAACTGGAGAGGACCTATTCGCACGCGGATCAGGCGCTTGACGGGATAGCCCATAATCCCGCCCATGTGTCTGATCTCGCGCTTTTTCCCTTCATGCAGAATGATCGACAACCATGTCTCGTTCCGCCCCGCTTCCGGCCAGTGCTGGCGACGGGCGATGCCGCCGAGGTGTGGCACAATACGCACCGAATCCGCGCGCAGGCGCTCGCCCTCGTACATGACACCCCTCGTCATGCTGCGCAGGGCTCGTTCATCCGGCTTACCTTCCACTAGCGCAAGATATTCTTTCTCATGCTCGTATCGCGGATGAGTAAGCCGGTGTGCCAACTCGCCGTCATTTGTCAGCAGCAAGAGGCCTTCGCTGTTCGCGTCGAGGCGGCCGGCCGCATAGAGTCGCTCCCGGGAGGCGACCAAGTCGAGCGCCGTCGGCTTGCCGTGGCCCTCGTCGCGATCGCTCAAATAGCCGCGCGGTTTGTGCAGTATGATATACGCCTTGTTCTCGGCGCGGATCGTCTCGCCATCCACTTGTATACGGTCGCGGCTGGGATCGACAAGCGTGCCAAGCTCGGAGACAATTTGCCCATTTACCTTCACGCGGCGCTCCAGGATGATTTGCTCAGCCTGCCGCCGTGAAGCAACTCCTGCGTGCGCCAAGACTTTATGCAACCGTTCCATGCTATTTGATTCGCCCTGCGATTTCATCGGCCGTCTGCTCAGCCTGTTCCACCGCCGTCGCGAGCGCGTTTTCGATCGCCTCTTCCAGAGCAGGCAAGTCTTGGACACTTTTCAGGCCGAATTGCTGAAGAAAATCAAAGGTCGTCTCGTACAGAATTGGGCGACCGGCTGTCTCGAGGCGGCCAGCTTCCTGAATGAGCCCGCGGGCAAGCAGCGAATGGAGGACGGCGTCGCAATTCACGCCTCGGACGGCTTCAATTGCCGGTCGAGTGACGGGCTGACGGTAGGCGATGACTGCAAGTGTTTCCAGTGAAGCGGCAGAGAGATGGCCTGAACCACTCAAACCCAAGAAACTCTGAATGGCAGTAGCACTTTCAGGTGCGCTCACGAGCTGTACCCGGTCCTTGATCCGTTGCAGACGCATCCCACGGTTTTCATAGTCCTGCTTCAACTCTTCGAGCACTTGCTCAACCTGCAACTCTTCAATTTCAAGTGCGCGCGCGAGTGCTTCTATGGACACAGGAGCTTCGGCCACGAAAAGCAGACTTTCGAGCAGCGTTTTTAGATTCGCGGCGGGCGCCTGCATCGCAGAAGGTGTTTCTACCGCCCCTGCCGGCTGCTCCTCCGCTGGCACCGCCATCTGCGGTATCGGTGGAGTCTCGGACGGCACGGCGGGTTGGCCTTCCACAAGCGATTCTGATGTCTCTGACATTGCTTTCCCCACATCCAATTATATAACAACACGGGAGGCGCGTCGACTCGCGGCCAGAATTCCAATCAGGACCAACCAACCCATGAGACTCGCGGCCGCGCCGAGGTAGAGCGACACCGGGCGGTAATCAAACTCGATCGTGTGATCGCCCGGCGGCACGCGAACCGCGCGAAAGATGAGATCGCCCCGCGCGATTGGCACCGCTTTGCCGTCTAGGCGAGCGTTCCAGCCGGGATACCAGGTGTCGGCAAGTAGGAGGTACGCATCACTACTGGCGTGGACGGAAACAGACACATGCTCGGGTTGATACTCCGAAATGCGGACCTGCTCCCCCGGCTGTTGAGCGCCCTCTTGCTTCAGCGCTTCCCCTTGATCCAAAATCAGGTTGGCCCGCGGATCAAAGTCGCTTCGAAACATCTCGTTTTCGGCCGTTTGGTCATCGGCGACATGCGCAGAATGGACGAGAAACGCTCGGGGAAGTGCATCCGGGTTCTCAAAAACTGCCACTTGATTCGAACGATAAACCAGAACCTGATCGTCGCGGCCGACGAGATGCGCCACCGAGACGGATTGACCCTCAGGAGTAACGAGAGCCATTTGGTCGATGTGGA
>JAMDCU010000035.1:2580-3788 GCA_023489485.1 Chloroflexota bacterium | reverse complement strand
GACGAGATTCGGTCTATGCGGCGGTCGAAATCGAGGCCCGCACCGGCGAGTGTCTCTTCAAACGATCTCCGGATGTGGTAGGCCAGGACTTGGCGATTCGCGAAAGCAAAGTTGGCCGCGCACGCCATCGCTCGGTGGTAATCCTGTCCCGCAGGGGAATCGAAAGGAGCACAGACCAGCTCGCGGTCCGGTAATTGTCCCGCAGGGGAATCGAAAGGAGCACAGACCAACTCGCGGTCCGGTAATTCAATGTGATACTCGCGCACGACCTCCTGGAACCTGTTCACATAGTCTGTGCAGACCTGGTGCCCTAGTCCGCGCGAGCCGCAGTGGATCTGCGTGACGACCTGGCCGGGGAATAGACCGAGGCGGTCGCCCCCCTCCTCGTCGAACACGTCCGCGACCCGATCCACCTCGATAAAGTGATTGCCCGCGCCCAGAGTGCCGAGCTGCTCCCGGCCGCGCTCTTTGGCGCGTTTCGAGACGAGAGAGGCATCCGCGCTCGACAGTTTACCGAATTCCTCGGTGTGCTCCAGATCCTCAGGAAAGGCATAGCCTTTGCGCAGCGCCCATTGTGCGCCTGTTTCGAGCACTTGGTCCAACTGCTCACCTTTGAGCGGCACGCTTCCTTCCGAACCGACTCCGCTCGGACAATTGCGATAGAGCGCGTTCGCCAACTCTTTCAGGTGAGGCCTGATTTCATCTTCGCTCACGTGGGAGGCCAGGAGGCGAACGCCGCAATTAATGTCGTAACCGACCGCGCCCGGAGAGATCACGCCATCGGGAATGCGCGTCGCTATCACGCCGCCCACGGGCATACCATAGCCTTGGTGAATGTCGGGCATCGCGATCGCATAGCGGGTGACCCCCGGCAGCGTCGCCGTGTTGATCAGTTGATCCACCGACTTGTCGTGAAGGGCATCTTCAAGAAGCGTCTCATCTGCGTAAAGGCGCGCAGGCACACGCATGTCTCCCCGAAACCCTTGCGGTACCTCCCACAGGACATCGTCGATGCGCTTTAGGTCTTGTTTGCAGATCATGGTCCACGCTCCTCTCGTTCCTGTTACACGTCCACGACGACTGTTGCCTGCCAGCCTTCCGGCGTCTCCACAATCTGCAAATTGTGATACGTCGCCGCTTTGACGAGCTTTTCAATCTTCCCGTTCGGGGTTCCGTAGACGCGGGCTTGCAGATCGGCGGCCGAAATG
>JAMDCU010000035.1:0-2570 GCA_023489485.1 Chloroflexota bacterium | reverse complement strand
TTCGATTCCTGTAGATAGAGCAGCTCGCTCAGCCAATTGACGAGAAGGGATTCCCAGTCAATGCCTGTTACCTGAACCTCGCGGACGATTTCTGGCGTTTGCCCTTGAGGTGGTATGGCACCCTCCATCGCAAACATGGCATAAGCGGCGTTTTCGAACAACTCTCGCCGGTCGCGTCCGAACGCGCGGAAAGACCAGTCGGCGGTGTGTGGGATTTCTTCAAAGCGTTTCATGGGCTCTTCTGGGTCTCATAAATGAAAGACCGCGAGTATTATAGGACAACTCGCGGCCATCGTCTAGGGCGGATTGTGCAATCTTGTGGGAGCGACCCGGTGTGGTCTTCCCCTGCGGCTACTTGTTCATGGTCGCATGCCCCGGCAAGAAAAATCCCCCTTGCCGAGGAGGAAAAGGGGGATGGGGGGTTGGGTTTCTTACATCTTGCGCAGCACTTGCCGGGTCTGCGCAACATCCTGACGCATCTGTGCGACAAGTGCGTCCGCGCTCGAGAATTTCATCTCCTCGCGCAGCCGTTTCACAAACTGCACTTCGATCACCTGGTCGTACAAGTCGTCGTCAAAGTCCAACACGTGCACTTCGACCGTGCGCTGGGTGCCGCCGAAAGTTGGACGGATGCCGATGCTTGCCGCTCCCTTGTGCCACTCGTCTCCGATCTTGACGCGCACCGCGTAAATTCCGTTCGCGGGAATGAGCCGATGCTCCGCCACAGCCAGGTTGGCGGTAGGGAAGCCGAGTTTGCGGCCCCGCTGGTCGCCCCGAATCACTCGTCCCCGCACGGACGGATATCGCCCGAGCAGCTCGGTCGCATCCTCCAAATCGCCCTCCGCGATCATTTCGCGGATGCGGCTGCTTGACATGATCTGGCCGTTGAGACGCTGAGGCTCGACGACGCGGACGGAGAATCCCTTTTCCGTTCCCATCGCCTCTAGAAAAGGCACGTTCCCCTCCCGCTTGTAGCCCAGCGCAAAATCTGCCCCGCAGACCAGTTCCTTCATGTTCAAATGGTCCAAGAGCATCTGGACAAAATCGCGTGCGCGAATCTGGGAGTATTCGAGACTGAAGGGGAGTACGACAGCATAGTTCAATCCCAATGGTGCAAGGAGGTCAAGCCGTTCCTCGATCGTGCTGAGGTATTGCACGGGGGAGTCTGGACGCAGGACGATCTTGGGGTGCGGGTGCAGGGTGACAAGTGCGCTTGCCGCGCCAATCTCCCTGGCGCGGGCGACAACTTCTCCGATGAGGTGCTGGTGCCCGCGATGAATTCCGTCGAAAGAACCAACGGTCAGAACGGTCGGACGAGTGAGATGTACCGTGTTCAAGTCTCGGATGATTTCCATCTGTGTGTCGTCAATCGGAAAAGGGATTAAATCAGAAGAACACTTTCTTCGGCTTCCAAACGTCAGGAGAATCGCCGTGCTCGAGTAGGGCGACAAGCTGCCCATCCGCCGAATAGGCCCGCACGAGCGAAGTCGATCTTGACTGCCCAAAGGCGATCGAATTGCCCTGCCGGATGCGCTGGGCAGCCTCCGGCTCCAAAAGGATCGCTTCGAATGCCAGGAGCGCTTCGTCGAGCGGGTTCAGAAATCGTCCCAAATAGCCGCTCAAGAAGGCATCCCGCAACTCTTCAAGCGTTGCCGAATCCGAGAGGTTGAATTGACCAACCGCGGTTCGAGTGAGCGCTGTCAAGTGCGCGCCGCAGCCAAGCTTGGCGCCCAGGTCGTGGGCGAGTGAGCGGATGTAGGTCCCTTTGCTGCAGTGGACCTCGATTCCGACGTCCGGGGGACTGAACTCTGTGAGAGTGATCGAATAAATCTCGACTTGCCTCGCCTCTGCCTCTACCGGTATGCCGCGCCGGGCAAGCTTGTACATCGGAACGCCGTTTTGCTTGATGGCCGAGTAGGCGGGGGGAATTTGTGTGATCTTGCCCGCTAGAGTCTGGAGCGCCTCCTCCACTTGGTCCAAAGTCATCGCCGATCCGGTGGCTGCCTGCTCTGCGATCACCCGGCCGGTGGCATCGTACGTGTCTGTCTCAACGCCAAGGCGCACGCGGGCTTGATACTTTTTATCGTGATCCGTGAGGTACTCGACCACCCGAGTCGCCTGCCCCATGCACACCAAGAGCACGCCGGTCGCCATCGGATCTAGCGTACCGGCATGGCCGACGTGGGTCGACTGTGACATTCTCCGTACGGCCGCCACCACGTCGTGCGACGTCAGCCCCTGTGGTTTGTTGATATTTAGAATTCCGTCCGTTCCGCGCGGCATTCCGTCCTCTCGAGAGTGGAATTGCGGGGCTGCCTGCAGCGGGCACGCGCGCCCCGCCCCACACAAGGCACAATTCATAAACCAGTCTCTTGGTCATCTAGTTGGATACCCAGACCGTCGGAAAGGATACATGCCATACGGATCGACTCGACAGGTAACAATTCGACCATCCGGCGAGCTGGCTATTTGGTTATCCAACTATGAAACTACCCAGCTACCTGACGATCAAGTCTTTCTTGATTTCGCGGAGCACTCGCTCGCGGGCATCCTGAATCGGTCCGTCGACG
>JAMDCU010000158.1 GCA_023489485.1 Chloroflexota bacterium | reverse complement strand
CGAGATTATCCCAACTCCTCGCGGATCGGCAAGCGCCCGGGGCTACCGGCCTTCTCCTGTTTTCGCCGAAGCGGAGAATGCTGCGGTTGCTGCAGGGAGAAGGCCTTTACTGCCTTTCTCTTCCGATAAGCGACCTTCTCCACTTCTTCTTCATGGAGCGTCTCCCTTGCGGTTGATGCTACCCCCATCCAGCCACCTCCCATGGCTAAAGCGGTATCCCGATTGAGGTTGTGCGGGTCTTCCCCATTGGCACGGCATAAGCGGAGGCAGGAGTTTGCTAACCAGATTGCCGCAGCATCCGCAATCGCGAACAAGCACGGATCGCTTCGGCCTGTGATGGCCGAAAAACACATCCATCGTCAACTACGGGTGCTTGAAGCCATGATGCCACCCTACGATCATGAGGCTGAGGGCCGTTGAGGACCGGAAAGGAGATGATCTTCCCCTCGCTCTTTGACTCTCCGCTGATTCGCCTCCGCGCCGGGATCGACTGATCCATGCCCTGAGGCGGCCTAGGCCCGTTGAAGAACGCAACGTATTCTTGGAGCACTCGATCCAGCTGCCCGTCGCCCAAGATCAGCACGTGATCCAGACCCTCTCGCCGCACGGTGCCCAGAAATCGCTCGCCTATTGCATTGGTCTAACGCGTGGACTACACCTCAACGGAACAGTGAGGTCGAAACTTTCCAAGTAACCCATACCTTTCATCCTCTATATGGCCAAGTCTTCGGGCTCGTGATGTGCCGCCACACCTGGGGCGAAGAGCGCGTGTGTTACCAGGACCAGGCGGGGGCATTGCGTTCGATGCCTACAGCCTGGACCAGCTTGGCCCCCGTCGACTCCTTCGTCCGTTTGGCCGCCGGCCGATCCGCTTTCCGGGTGACCGACTTGTTGGAGCTCGCACGACTCCTGGCGGCGCTGGCTCAGGGCCCGGAGGTGAAGTGCATTTTGCCGTCTGTGTTAAGCCTATTTAGTCGGGAAAATGCCCGCGAGGGATTGACAAGCGCTCAGACCGTCGGATAATGAGGGTAGTCTTCGAGGCACCTCGGCGGCACCGCGATCCTAGATTGAGAGGTCTGGATGCGCACGACGGCGCGGTCCGATCCCAAGTGCGAAGTCCTGCGCGTCACCGCTACCCTCAACCCACAGCCCGAGCAGGTCACCGATCCGCTGTTTCAGACTCATCCCTTCTTCGATGCCCGCGATCTCGTCCAGGTTCGCTACGAGATGGTGCGCCGCGTCCTGCTCGAAGGTCAGACGGTGCAGACCACGGCCGCCGCCTTTGGCGTCTCCCGCGTCACATGGTATCACCTGCGCCAGCGCTTCGAGGCCGCGGGGCTGGCCGGCTTGCTGCCCCAGCCCAAGGGACCCCAGCGGGCGCACAAGCTCTCCGACGACGTCGTGGCTTTCATCCTGCACCTCCTGGAAACCGAGCCGGCTCTGCGCTTGGCGTAGCTACCCGCGCGCGTGGAAAAAGAATTTGGGCGCTCTGTCCATCTGCGCAGCATCGAGCGGGCCCTGGCCCGGGGGCAAAAAAAGACAGAGCCTCCGGGCGACGCCGGCCGCGTCTCTTCCCGCCGCGGTGGAGTCAGGGCCCAACACGCAGCGTCGCTACGAATCCCTGCACCGTCAGGCTTTGGCGGCCCCGCCAGCCGTCGCCGGTCAGGGTCTGGAACTAGGATTCATCGAGCGGCAAGGTCTGGCGGCCTGGCTGGCCGGCGGGCCGGAAGCCCCCACCGTCTCCGGGGACGCACCGACCGACGTCCCCGCCGCGGCTTGATTGTCGTTCTGACGGATTTGGTCCTGGGGGACCGACAGGAGCAGAGGGATGACCGAAGAGCGTGGCCGAGACCATCTACCGTCACCGACCGGCCACCCGAAAGCGATGGCGGCCCACTTGAAGCGCGAGGCGTTTCTCTGTGTCCAGCAGTCGACGCTGCACCAGGTGCTGCAAAACACGGAGAGTACCCAGCGTCAGTACGCGCTCCCGCAGCGGGCGGTGGCCCTCGGCTGGCCCATCGAGCGCGTGCACGTCATCGACTGTGACCTGGGCCACTCGGGCGCCTCGGCGGTCCATCGGGAAGGCTTTCAACAACTGGTCAGCGAGGTCAGCTTGGGCCGAGCGGGCGTCGTGTTGGGACTCGAGGTCTCCCGCCTCGCCCGCAACTCGGCGGACTGGCAACGCCTGTTGGAACTGTGCGCCTTGACGGACACCTTGATTTTGGATGAAGATGGCCTCTACGGCTGTAACGACTTCAATGACCGGCTGCTCTTGGGCAAGAAAGGCACCCTCTCCGAGGCGGAGCTCCATTTTCTACGGGCGCGGTTGCGCGGGGGGATTCTGAGCAAGGCACGGCGCGGGGAATTGGCGTGCTCTTGCCGGTGGGATTCGTGTGTGATGAAGCCGGGCGGGTGCGGCTCGATCCCGACCAGCAAGTGCAGCACGCGCTGTACCTGGTGTTTGCCACCTTCCGGCGGACGGGTGCAGCCCATGCGACGGTCCAGCACTTTCGGAGGGCGGGATTGAAGTTTCCGCGCCGGATGCGGAGTGGGCCCCGGAAAGGCGAGGTGGTCTGGGAGGAGATGAGCCTGTCGCGAGTTTTGTATGTGTTGTATAGTCCGCGCTATGCGGGGGCCTTCTGCCTTGGACGCAGCCGCACGCGGATCTGGCCGGACGGGCGACCCCGCACGCAAGCGCTACTCCGCGGGGCGTGGCTCGTGTTGATTCCCAACGCCCACGCCGGGTACGTCGGGTGGGACGAATACGAAGAGAACCAACGCCGGCTGCGGGCGGGCGCTCAAGCACATGGGGCCGAGCGACGGAAAAGCCCACCCCGGGAGGGGCCGGCTCTGTTGCAGGGACTCCTCGTGTGAGGCGAGTGCGGTCGGCGGATGACGGTGCGCTATCATGAGCGCCAGGGCCATTTGTATCCCGATTACGTCTGCCAGCGGGAGCACATCGACCATGCGGCGCCGCGCTGCCAACAGCTGCCCGGGCACGCCATCGATGCGGCGGTGGCGGAGCTCCTCGCGGCGCGTCTGACCCCGCTCCAACTGGAGGTCGCCTTAGCGGTGCAGCAAGAGCTGGCCGACCGCCAGGACGAAGCGGACGCCTTGCGCGCCCAACAGGTGGCCCGCGCGCAGTACGAAGCCGATCTCGCCGGCCAACGCTACCGGCGGGTGGATCCGAACAATCGCCTGGTGGGCGCCTCACTGGAAGCGGAGTGGAACGCGGCGCTCGGTGCGCTGCAGGAGGCTCAAGCCGAGTATGCCGCGCAGCGCGAGCGGGAGCGGCTGCTGGTGAACGAGGAAGTGCGGGCCCAGGTGATGGCCTTGACCCACGACTTTCCGCGGGTGTGCCAGGACCCGCACACCACCGATCATGATCGCAAACGTCTGGCGCGCCTGCTGATCGAAGACGTGACCCTGACACCTGAATAGGACTGCATAAATCATGCAACGATTTTCAGAACCAGAGCCGGCGACGCGGCTAATTCGACCAAGAAGGTCTCGACGGCATGCATCAAGCGAGCCATGGTCCTGAAAAAGCAATTGTCGGTGACATTCCGGCGGAAATGTCGCCACCCTCGCTCGACCGGGTTGAGTCGGGGCGAATAGGTCGGCAGGAAGTACAGCCGGAAAGTCGAGCGGTGGCGACGCTGCCATTCGCGGACTGCCTTCGCCTTGTGAATCCGATCG
Source organism: Chloroflexota bacterium (assembly GCA_023489485.1). Classification (GTDB taxonomy): domain Bacteria; phylum Chloroflexota; class Anaerolineae; order UBA4142; family UBA4142; genus JAMDCU01. The sequence continues at coordinate 59,412 of JAMDCU010000158.1, read as the reverse complement.
TTGTCCAGGACCATCACGACCTTCGTGGCATCACCGCCGTGGCATTCCAACACTCGCTTCAAGAGCTCCCGGAAACCCACATGGTTCTTGTTGGACCAAGGCACCCAGACGAACGCCCCGGTGACATAGTTCACCGCACCGAAGATGTACTGTCTGGCATTCTGACCCGGTGTGTCGATTTCGGTCTGGTGCCCGATCCGCATCCAACGCCCACTGATCGTTGGCAGGAGGGCCACATCCATCTCGTCGGCATAATAGAGGTGAATCCGCCCTTGGCGGGCTTGGCGACGCAACTGCTTCAAATACCGAGCCTTTGCCCGGTACCGAGGGTCTCCTGGCTCGCCCGCATACCGGCCGACCGCCGGAACTGACACCTGAACAAAAGAATCTCATTCCCGATCTGCTCTCCCCTGGCGCGGAAGCCTACGGCTTTCGTGGAGAAGTCTGGACCACTGCACGCATCGCAAAAGTCATTGAATGGGAATGGGCTGTCACCCAGCACCCCTCCTATGTCGCTCGCTTGCTCAAGGAACTGAAGTGGCCCCCCAACTCCCCAAGGTGCGTGCGACTCAACGCAACGACAAGGCTATGCGGAGTGGCAAAGAGAACAATGGCCCGAGCTTCAGAAAAAGGCTCGTCTCGAACGCCGAACCCTTGTTCTTGTGGACAAATCGGGGTTCTATCTGCTTCCCGCCAGGGTCCGCACCTATGCGCCGCGTGGGCAGCCCCCGACGCTCCGAGTGTTCGAGACACGCGACCACCTCTCGGCGATGAGCGCCATCACGTCGCAGGGTTGGTTGTTCACACTGATCCGGGATGACGCGCTGACGGGTGTCGAGAGTGTCCGGTTCTTGAAACATTTGCTGGCGAACTTGGATCGCAAACTCCTGGTGATCTGGGATGGCTCACCGATTCATCGCGGTCAGGAAGTTAAAGCCTACCTGGCCGAGGGGGAGGCCAAACACATCCATCTCGAGCGATTACCTGCCTATGCACCCGATCTCAATCCGGACGAAGGCATGTGGAGTCATCTGAAAACGGTCGCGTTGCGGAATGTCTGCTGTCTCGATTTGGCCCATTTGCGCCACCAGTTCGACTTGGCGGTCACGCGCCTGCGCCGCAAGCCCCATCTCATTCAATCGTTCTTTGCGGGTGCTGGTCTAGATCTCATTTGAGTTTTGCAAATTATGACACGACCTGTAGGTGCAAGGTCTCGTCCAGGTAGCGACAGAAGGCGGGCTGCGTGTACCAGTTGTCAAAGGTCACCGGGAGTCGGGCCGGCGGGTTCGTCGCGACCCAGTCCTGGAGCAGGTGCTCGGCGATGAGGAGCTTGCTCTGGCACAGTGCCGCCATGGTGGGTTCGTCCTATTGGCGTCGCCACAGCCCTTGCAAGTTGTTGCGCCATTTGTGGGGCGCGGTCGTCTTGAGGGCCAACTTGCTCTCCTTCAGGTGGAACCCGGCCGCGACCAGTCCCTGTTCCAGCGCCTCCACATCGGTGGATTGCCAGAGCTGGAAGCGGACGGGATAGTCAGTTGCGTCATCGCTATAGTGGAGGGTCACCAGGTTGTGGGCTCCGACAAAGTGGCCTGTCTCCGGGTCCCGCAAGAGGGCAATCTGGTCAAAGTGCTCGCCGGTATGGATGAGGAAGGTGTCGTCCACGCTGAGGACACCCTTCCGTTTGATCTGGGTGCCGGGCAACTTTCCGAGCACCCCGAGGCGGGCCTGGTTCAACGCCTCGAGCGAGAAGGGGCTCTCGGTGAGCAGACGGTTGAGACTGCTTTGATTGCGGCTGTCGTCGACGAACAGGCGGTTGATGCCGTCGACCGTTTTGTTCTCGGAGACAATCAGCCCGCTGATGTAGCGTTTGAATTCGACGAAGGCTTCGGGCGAGAAGACCTCCCCGAACTCCTAGGCATAATGTTCGAACAGCTCCGGAAATCCAAACAGGGGGAACAGACGCGACCTCCGTCTCGGAAACTCGTTTCCAAGATTACAGCGAGGCGCGCCCGTTCCCTCGCCAACGAGTCCCGTGTTCGCTTGGCAAAGTGCTGAAAAAGTCGAGTCGGGAGTTTCTCCGCCAGAAGCGAGGCTTGCCCTTTCAGTTATGTCGAGTGGTGAATTCCCGTTTTCGGTTCGGATTGTTGCCAGCCAAAGGTTAAAAATTCTTTACCAAATTCTACCTAGATTTAACCTGAAAATTATTGACTGCCCCATAAATTCAGAGTACAATGTCCCTAAAATCCCAATGAAGGCAAGAAAGACAAAAGAAATACAACGCACTTGGGACGTACGGAATGGGTCGAGGACGTTCGCCTCCGACTTGGTCGGAGAAGGAGTAAGCAATGAAGCCCTTCCTCAGCATCCGAGAGGCGTCCGAGTACCTGGGTCTCGAGTACAAGACGGTCTACCGTCTTGTGCGAGCCGGTGAGATACCTGCCGCACGACTTGGAGGCGTGTATCGCATCAAGCTTGCAGACCTCGAGGACTATTTCGAGCAACAGAAACAGCGTGTCTTGTCTCACACCGGTGTGAGACAAGACACGCTGTTGTCGTCTCCAGAAACCCTACACTGCGGGCGCTGCTTGCGCGTGATTCACAACAAGGACCAGGTCGCAGGCCAATGTGCTGCGTCCGAATGCGGAGCCTCTCTCTGCCAGGTGTGTTGGATGGAGGACAAGGCGCGCTATTGCTCGCGGCACGAGCCCAGCTGGGATGAGAAGTTGCGGCGCGCTCTGGATGATCATGCCGCTGGACGAGCCCCGGCACCCATAACTACAGAGCAGGCGCGGCGGATGGAGCTCGCCTATCTCGGACGCTTTGACCACCAGACGCGAGAACTCAAGTCCGTCCGCCATCCGGCAACAGGAAAAGCGATTCAGATCGAAGACTGGGCCGCAATTCATGAATACCAAGACGACACCGCGCGCATTAGACAATTGGGCCTGCGGGCCGATTCGAGTCAAGTGGCCGAGAAGCTGGTGCCCCTCAACGGCACCTCTATCTATACTGTAGCCCGGCCGAACCGGCAACAGACCGGGCTTGTTCTCTCCGCAAGTTGCTTTGCACACCTGGAATGTTTCCTGCGCTCAGGGATCGACACTGCGCCGGCAAGCTTGTCCGAACTTGTGGACCTTCTCCAGGTGTGTATCCGGACTGCTGAGAGTCGCAACAGTAACTATATGTGCGCCTACGCTTCGCCTACGGGATGGACAGCGGAAGCCATCGAATATATCGGAGCGGGCCAACGAAGCAGCGTATTTCACCACCGGCTCGTACTGCCGTTTCTCGTTGACTTGGCGAAAGGCAAGATCTTTCGGGACCGGCTTGACGCGCGATTGTCCGTGTTGGAACCACTTTTCCTGCCACTACTGCGGCATGAGCAGGTTGAGCGGGCGCGCACCTACGTTGCGGAACAATTGCTCTCCAGACACCGAAGCCTTACGGCAAAGGATGTCGCCGACCAGCTCGGGCTCCCGCCTGACGTAGTCCAAGAGGCCTGTCGGCAGCTCGGCAAAGACGAACGTTTCTTTGTGGATGAGATCAAAGATGTGGGCCTCGTGATGGATGTGCGCTAGCGGCGGGCGATAATGTTCGTGGGGTGATTTCATGTCAACCATTCGCTCTCCCTGTGCTCGGTTCGTCTGATACTCAAATTGATCACAGCAAATCAAAGGAGGCTTCCGATGGAAATGCTAGACGCCCTGACTAGGCTTTTCTCAGGACCCAAGAAGAAAACCATTGACGACATCACAGAGGACGAGCTACGCCTGGAGCGCATCCGCCTGGAGCAGGAAGAGAGCAAGATGATCAAGCGGGTGGATGACATGGAAACACAGAAAAAGCAGCTCTTCCAAAAGGGGGTCGAAGAAGCGTCACCGCGCCAGAGAGAAATCGTCGCTGGCAAGATCAAGGACCTTGATAGTCAGGCGCGCGGCTACGACAAAACGCTCAAGCTTTTCGCGCATCAGCTGCGCATCATCAACGGCTTTATTCAGATCAAAGAGAACCGCCGCCTACTCACGCAGCTGGGCCTTTCTTCCGTCATCAGCAAGATCGATCTATCCGAGCTTCGCAACTATGTCGAGCGCGAGACGGTCAACGGCGATTTTCAGGTGGAAAAGCTAAAAGACATTGTCACCGTCCTGGAAGACAGCGGCGGTGTAATGAAAGATTCCCAGGTGGATAAAGACACGCAAGATATTGTCGCTTTGATGGAAAAGGCGCGGGCGGCGCAAACCGAAAACCCCGGCGCCATTGAAGAGGGATTCAAGCAGGTAAATCAGGTGCTCGCTCCTGAACCATCGGAGAAGGAACCATAGGATCTCTGGTTCTAAAATGGGCACATTCACCGTTGCGAAGGGGGGCTCGTCGTTCCCTGTCGAGCCCCCATCCTCTTGCGCGTTCCGTTCAGGAGTCATCGGATGCCTGTTGATCTAGCAGGGCCCATTTTTGCACTCTACGAGAAAGCGCTAGCACGCGCCAAGGCTCAGCAGCAGAAGGGAAACATGTTCGAAGCCGCTGCGGCTTATCGTCAGTGTGCGGATCATCTGACCCAATATGCAGGTTACACAACCGACCCGCGCGCCAGAGCTCAGTGGCTGGAGAAAGCCAAAGGGTTTCGTGAACTCGCCGAACACATAACCACCAAGGGGCCGCCGATAAAGGCCGCCGAGAATGGCGGTGATGCAAACCAATATGACGACGAAGTCGCGGCGCTGATCTTCAAATCGCCGGTCTCCTGGATTGATATCGGCGGCCTCGCGGAGACCAAGAATGAAATTAAGACAGCCTATGGGCTCTCTATGGTCCATCCGCCCAAAGGAATCAAGCTGCGAGGTTGGCGCAATCTCCTATTTTATGGTCCTCCCGGCACGGGCAAGACGCTCCTTGCGGCGGCGACCTCGAATGGTTTGGAGGCGACTTTCTTCAATGTCAAGGTGAGCAACCTGCTTTCCAAGTATTTCGGCGAATCGACGAAATTGGTCTCTGCGCTCTATGCCGCAGCACGGCGCATGGCGCCGTCGGTTGTCTTCCTAGATGAGATCGAATCCTTGGTCGGGCAGCGAGGCGGAACCGAGTCCGGCGCCGAGCTGCGCGTAGTTTCGACTTTTCTTGCCGAACTCGATGGCTTGACCGGCAAGGCGGATGAAAACTATATCATGACGATCGGCGCGACAAACATTCCCTGGATGATTGACAAAGCCATCCTCAGCCGCTTTGAGAAGAAAATCTATGTGCCCCTGCCGGACATTCGCGCCCGCGAAAGCATTTTCAAGATTCACCTCGCAAGCAAGGGGTACAAGGTTGAAATCGCCTTCCCGGAGCTAGCAAAACGATCTGAAGGGTACTCGGGTCGTGAGATCGAACACCTTGCGACTGAAGCTGTGAAGCATATGGTGGAAGAAGTCAATCCGCAGCTTGTGAACTTGGTGGACCAGGGGCGGGCGGCGCTGGAAAAGTACGAGCTCCGGATCCGCCCTTTGAATCAGAACGATTTTGACAAGGCCTTTGCCAGAATCAAGCCGCAGGCCACGCAGAGCGACCTCGCCCGATATCAAGAGTGGCGCGACGCCACCGAGTGAGAGGAGGAACCAATGCATTTCTTTGAAGAACGGCGCCGAGAGAAGGAAATCGAACGCGATCTGCAGGCCCGACGCGGCAAGATCCAAGTCCAGCGTCACATGAACAAGCAGCGAGAGATGGCCAAGAAACTTTGGCAACTTGGCAAGCGTGCAACAGCGCTGGGTGAGACGCGCCAGTTCCAGCAGATCGGCAAACAGTATCTGTGGACGCTCGAAGATATCAAACGATGGGAACGCTATCTCTTGGCGTATGAGGCAATCGAGGCGCGGCGCGATCAGGCCAAGTCCGTGGCCGAGTTCATGACCTCCGTCCAGGCAATGTCCAAGTCCATGACGGCACACGCGAACCCAGCAGAATTTGCCAAGACGCAACGCCAACTAGAGCTTGCCCTCGCGCGAGCGCAGAATCTCGAGCAGACGATGGACTACTTAATGGAGGCAACGGACGAGACCGTCTTTTCCTCGGACGAACTGTCCGACTCGGACCTTGAGACTTCATTGAAAGAAATGGAAAAGACGATGAAGCAGGAGGCGGAATCGGGGAGTTCGGATACAGAGGTGGATTCCCGCATAGCCGAGGGGCTGAAGAAGATCGAAGAGGAGATGAAGAAGAAATAGTCAAACGGAGTCGACGATGCGGTGTCCCCAGTGTGAGCGCGATCAACCGAACGACGCGAGGTTCTGCCAAAACTGCGGTGCAAGATTGCCACAACTTGCCGCGGATGACGGCGATATCGTCAACGTCCGGGGCACGGTTGTCAAGGCCGGAACCGTAGTCATTGGAGAGCAGGCGACCCCGTTAGGCGGAGGCGAATGCCCACTCTGTGGCAAGTACAACCGCCGCGAAGAAACGTTCCGGTGCAGGAAATGTACACGCGAATTCATTTGTCTCCGCCACCAGCATCCTGCTTTATTCATCTGCAATGAGTGTGCTTCGATCGAGGAAAGGCGATGGAAGAAAGAAGCCGAGGAGCAGGCGCGACGCGAAGCGGAGTCAAAAGCACGAAATGAGACGGGAGAGGGCCAGCGCAAAGCGAATGAATTGATTCTCACGCTGGCACCGGATGTGACATTGGAACTGATGCGTGTGCCGGCGGGTGAGTTTCTGATGGGCAGCGATCCGAGGAAGGATCGGCAAACGGACAGTAACGAGCAACCGCAGCAGAAGGTATTCCTCGATGAGTATCTGATTGGCAGGTATCCCGTGACGGTGTCGCAGTTTGCGGCATTCGTGAAAGCCACGAGCTATCAGACGACGGCAGAGCAGCAAGGCAGCGGGTGGACTTTCACAGGGAGTGGATGGAAAGAGGTCAGGGGCGCAAATTGGCAGCATCCGCGGGGACCCGAGAGCAATGTGAGCGGGAAGGCAAACCATCCGGTAGTGCTGGTGAGCTGGGATGATGCGGTGGCGTTTTGCGAATGGGTGAGCGAGACAACTGGACGCAGCGTGCGCTTGCCAACCGAAGCGGAATGGGAGAAAGCGGCGCGCGGTACCGATGGGCGAATTTATCCATGGGGCAACGACGCGCCGGACGCAAACCGCTGCAACTTCAATATGAATGTGAAGGACACGACGCCGGTAGGCGAGTACAGCCCGCGCGGAGATAGCCCGTATGGCTGCGCAGATATAGCAGGAAATGTGTGGGAGTGGACGAGCAGCTTGTACAAGCCTTATCCGTACGAGAGGGGTGATGGACAGGAGGACACCAACAGTCGCGACTCGCGCGTTTTGCGGGGCGGGTCGTTCAGCGGCAGCGACGAGGCCGATGCCCGCTGTGCGTACCGCAGCTGGCTCAATCCTGACGACCGCCTGGATGAAGACGGGTTGCGGGTGTGCGTGTCGCCCATTCAGCTCTGATCTCCGGGTCTCTGAACTCTGAATCTCTGATCGTCTGGGGGAGCACGAGGGGGCACACAGCGCCCCCTCGTCGAAAAGGTTTTTCAATCGTCGTCGCTCTCGCAACATGTCGAGAGACCATTCATCGTGTCATGTCAGCGTCGCAAAACGCGGCATGAAGGGCTCGACCGAAAGACACGCGCGTTTTGCGGGGCGGGTCGTTCAACAACAACGAGAACAACGTCCGCTGCGCGTACCGCAACTACAACAACCCTGACAATCGCAACGACAACAACGGGTTGCGGGCGTGCGTGTCGCACGTTTTTCCAGCGTGCCAGAAATTCAGCGCGGCTACGGCTGCGCTGACGCGGCTTGAAAAATGGCGCGGTCGGTGCCCTGGCTGCGGAAACCGGGGTTATGGGGCAAACCTCTCCGCAGGCGAATACCAAAAATGCTCCACTTCTTGAGCCATCGGCTTCGAGGTGGAGCGCCCCGCCTTATCGCACACAGATCGTCACGGATGCGGTCGGTACGCACGGATCAGGACGGCTGCTGCATCTACCGGACTCCAAATAGCGCTGAGCAGGTCTATCGCGATGGATGACCCAATTCACAATCGGGCAGGGTACCCTTTCTGCCCTTCTTGTTCCGCCTACTTTCCCTCGGGCACCGCCTGTCCAGAGTGCGGACAGCCGCGTCTGTTGCTCGATACGCCTGCCGCGCCGAACACGCCAGTCTGGCGAGCCGAGGTGCCGGGGAGCGTCGCCGTGCAGCTTGCGATTGCGCGGTGCGACGGCAAGCCGGTGCTTGCTGCCGCTTGGGGACATACGCCGCGCAGGACGGATCTGCGCCCGGCTGATGGCGGCGTCACGCTGCTCAATCTTGCAGATGGAAGCACGATCTGGCAGGAATCCGTTGGCATGCCCGTGGAAGGCGGCGCGGCAATTGCGGATACCGAGGGAGCGCGCATCGTCGTCGGCACGGCGGCTCGCTGGATCGGCGCAGGGGAGGGAGCGGTCGTCGCGCTCGATCTACAGACCGGAAAAGTAGAGTGGCGCACTCCCTTGGGCGGCGCCGTCCGTGGATCCCCCGCGGTGGATGGTGTGCGCGTCTATGCTGCTGCGGGCGATGGCTTGCTCTATTGTCTCGACGCGCGTAACGGCCACATCGTGCAGCGCTTGCAGGTATGCGGACATCCTACGCCGGTCCCTGCCTCGCCGATATTCGTTACCGAGCGCGGTGTGGTTCAATCTATCATCGTGGCGACTTACGGCAGGACACACGATCGGACCGATGGCCAAGTCGTCGCGTTCGACAGCGACAGCAGTTGCAAGAGTTGGGAGTTTGGCGTTGCTGGCAACGTCCGCGGCACTCCCGTTCAGGCCGATGGGAAACTGTACGTCACGGCGTTCCACGACTATCCTTCGACCGGCCTGCTCTATGCGTTGGATGCGCGGACGCGCCGGGCAATTTGGCGCGAACCCTTTACCGTTCTGGGGCAGCCGGGGGACCGCGGCTCCTTCGGCTTCCCCGCTTCTGCCGGGGTAGATGGTGGGCTGCTCTACGTCGGCTGCCTGAATCATCGTTTGTACGCAATTCGAGCGGCGACGGGCGAGCCGGCGTGGAATCAAGAGGTCGGCGCCGGGATCGCGACAACCCCGGTCGTCGTGCGAGGCCTCGTCGTCTTTGGAGCGAATGATGGCAAGGTATATGCTCTGGATGCTACCACCGGATCGCTCTTCTGGAAGTGCGAGCTCGGCGCGCCGCTCCTGACCAGCCCAATCGCGTATGACGACACTATCTTTATCGGATCGGATGCCGGAGCGATCGTCGCGCTGCCGTGGCATCTCGGGCACTATGCGGAATCGGCCTTGCGAGAGGAACAGCGCGGAAGCCGTCCAGTGGCTGCGGGCCTCTGGGCGCTTGCGGGTGAAATGGAGAGTGCAGATTATGCCCGCAAGCGCAAGTACATTGAGCGAGCGCGCGCCTTGTTTACGTCTGCCGGCCACCCGGACCTTGCGGCACGGTTGCTGCGCGCCCAGCTCTGGGCCAAGCCGGCCGAGGTCGGCCGCGAGTTCCAATCGGCGGCGCAACTCGTGGTCGGACGCGACCGTGCACTGGCCGTAGAGTTGTTGTACGAGGCTGCTGAGTGCTTCGACGAAGCAGAGCTCTTCGGCGAGGTGCAAGAGTGTGAGCGGCAGGCGTCCTTGCTCGACCCCGCGCCGCGCCTGACCTTGCGCTGTCTCACGGCCGAGCGCCAATTCGAGCCGGACCAACAGGCGCCCATAGCGTTTGAGATTAAGAACCGCGGCAAATCAGAGGCAGAGGTATTTATCCGGCTGGGCGGAGTCCTGGCGCAGCCGATCTGGACAACTGAGCCGCTGCGGATCGGCGCTCATGGATCGAGCGAGTTCATTCTGGAGATGGTGCCGACGGGAGCCGGGAATCTGATGGTGGAGCTTACCTACCGCGACGATCGTGGGCGCGATCACCACGAACAAAAGGCATTCCCGTTGAACGTACGGGCGGCTCCGGATATCGTGACCGAGGACGACGCCGGGGCCGTGATCGTGCGAACGGGCGCCGGCGCGCCAGCTCCGCGTATTCGCGTCAAAGGAATGGTTGGATTGTTACGGGTTGAAATAATCGGATCGCGGACCCAGGCCGCAGACTCATGATGGCAAATAGACAGGTTTCGGACAAACCCAGCGTAGGGCAGTCATGGTAGACAAAAGGATGTTGCAGCCTGGCGACGTAATCCTCAACGGCAAGTATCGCATCGAAGCGCTTGCCGGTAACGGCGCGTTTGCTGAGGTGTATCGTGCACGGCATCTCGACCTGAACGTGCTGCGCGCGATCAAGGTGCTGCGCTCCGACGCGCCCGGCGTGGGGAGCACGACATTTCGCGACTATGCTCAACGCTACAAAGAGGAATTCCGGATCGCGGCGCAAGTCGACCATCCGAACGTGATCCGGGCGTATGACGTCTTTGAGGAGCCGGAATCCCTTTATGCTGTGTTGGAATACGCCCCGGGCGGCAGCCTCAAAGATCTGATCGTTAAAGAGTCTCCACTTCCGGTCGAACGAGTCGTTGAAATCCTGCTCGATTGTGCAGCAGGTCTCCAAGCGCTTCACGACCTGGAGATCATCCACCGGGATGTAAAGCCCTCGAATATTCTGCTGGACAAGAACGGCAGAGCCAAGATTGCGGATTTGGGGCTGGCGCAGGTCGGCGGCGGTCAATCCAGCATGCGCAGCGAACTGGGGAGCCAGGCAGGGATGCATCCCGGCACGCCGGATTATCGCTCGCCCGAGCACGACGGCTGGCAGCCGCTAGGACCGACCTCAGATGTGTTCAGTCTGGGCTGCATCGCCTTCGAGATGCTGACGGGCAAGGTATACAAGCGGGTGATGCACAAAGTGACGCGGGTGCGCGACCTGCGACTCGAGGCGCCCGAGTGGCTGGAAGCGATCGTCATGCGGATGCTATGCGACATGCCGGGGCTAAAGGCGGCAGATGCCGCGAGTCCCGCCAAGCGCTATGTGACGATGAGCGCCGTCGCGACAGCGCTCCGCGAGGGGCAAAAGCGAGTCGCGGAGGCAGAGCGACAGGCGAGGGAGCAAGCCGAGCGGGAACTGGAAGGGCAACAAGCACGCGAGCGCGCCGAGCGGGAGCGACAAGAACAACGCGCCCGCGAGGTCGCCGCACGCCAGGAGGCGGAGCGCCGCGCAGGGGAAGATGCCGCGCGCCGGCGCAAGCGAATCAGGAGCTGGGCCTTGGCCGGCTGCCTTGTTACGCTGGTGTTGGTCGTGGGAATCGCCACGATTGCGGCGCTGACCGGGCCAGAGATCATTCGGGTGGCAACTCTTACGCCCGTAGCCGCCGCGCCTCGTACGAAAGCGCCTACGGCTGCAGCCTATTTCACGCCGATGCCTGCCGCCACACAAGCCACCGCCTCAGGCGAGGAGCGCGTGATCGGCGGCGCGCCGATGGTGTTTGTACCTGCCGGCGATTTCTTGATGGGCAGCAGTAACAGCGACTCGATGGCACGAAGCGACGAAAAGCCGCAGCACACGGTTTACCTCGATGCCTTTGATATAGACAAATTCGAGGTGACGAACGCGCTGTACAAACGCTGCCTGGATGCCGGCAAATGCCAAGCGCCTTCCAACTCAGGCTCCTCCACCCGCAGTTCCTACTATGGCAATGCAGAATACGACAACTATCCCGTCATCTATGTGTCCTGGAATGACGCAGGCACCTTCTGCACGTGGGCGGGCAAGCGGCTGCCAACCGAAGCGGAGTGGGAAAAAGCCGCGCGGGGAACGGACGGACGAATCTATCCCTAGGGTAGCACCTTCGACAGGGCCTTGCTCAATTCATGGGAAGGTGGGCAGGGAGATACGACCGCGGTTGGGAGTTATGCAGCGGGTGCGAGCCCGTACGGTGCGATGGATATGGCAGGGGATGTGTGGCAGTGGGTGGCAGATTGGTACGATCAGGCATACTATGCCAACGCGCCGCGCAAGAACCCGCAGGGACCATCTTCTGGGCCATATCGCGTGCTGCGCGGCGGCTCCTGGAACTACTTTCAGGACTCCGTACGCGCGTCCGGCCGCAGCGACGGCACGCCGGTCGGCCGTAACAACCCCATTGGGTTTCGCTGCGCCCAATAGTCTCCCGCTGCAGGTGCGCCGGATTGTCTTGCGTTCAAGGACGGACGACCGAGGCGAAAAGGGTGAACTATAGACTTGTTCCTGGTTGGGTGATCCCCAACCGAATAAGAACCGCCCTGCCCCAGACCGTAGGCGCCGGCCGAGCCCTGAGGCAAGGCACCCTCCTGACCACGCGGATTCGCTCTGGTCGTGCGCCGGATGGTGACAGGAGATACCGATGACAAACGAGAACAGTCCAATCCCGTCGTTCGAAGAAAAGTTGAAGCAGCAACAGGTGGAGCACGCGCAGAGACTTGCGTCAGACCTCGAAGATCTGTTCGGCAAGACGCGGCCATGCGTACCCGCATCTCCGCGTGCGAATGGGATTGCGGCGCGCCCGCCGTCGCCTCTCACCGCGCGCATCGATCTGACAGGCGATGCTGGGCTGCGGAAGATGGATGATTTATTCATCGAGACCTTTCAACTCCGCCGTTACATGCCGGGTGCCAACCTAAACTATCCGACCGTCTACGCCGAAACGCTCGAAGAATTCTTTGGCCCTTTTGTCAAAGAATTGAATCTGTCGGGAGAAGGCAAAGCGGCCGCCCTTGCGCAGCTCATTGCCGAGGCGGAGCGGACGGCGCGCGAAACCAACGGAGGAGGCATCTTTGGCGTCAGCTTGCCTGGGCGCGGCTGCTATCTCAACGGGTGGCTCTTCGCCTACGGGCGTGGCTATGCGCCGCGTGCGGCTCTCCAGGATCCGGACGTTTTGGCGAGCATACTCTCAACCATCGCGCACGAGAAACTGGGGCACGGGTTCATCACCGAGTCTACCGCGCTCGGCAATGAGAAAAAGCAGCTCGGCCTCGCCCAGATACAACTTGCCAACCGGTTCAATTTGGCCGTGGTCGACTCGCCTCAAGCAACGCTCCTCGCCCAGAAGAGCGCGATTATCTTTACCGAGTCTCAGCTCACCGAAGAGGGCTGGGCCACTTGGATCGAGACATTCCTCATGTCGCGTTTGGGTGCTAATGGTCGTGAGCCTCACACGTTGGATGCCACACTTCAGGCTCTCAAGAAACTGGAGTCGGGCAGCCAAGAACTAAAGGATATCTCACTATATTTGCAGCAGGCTCTGAAGGTGCTTTTTACCATTGACCAGCCGGGCATGGACGATGTACATAAGGCCATTGTGACAATCCAGCTCTTTGGCCCGCAGGTAGATGAGATCATTTCCTCCGAGATCCGTCAGCCGCTTCGCTATGCCGTGGGCTATTTGCTGATGGACAAGATCGCCAAGAATGCGGGCTGGCAGACGGCTCCCTTCGCCGTGATCATTGCCGCCAATCTGACCTACGACCTCAATAATATCGGGCCGTCCGACCTGAACCAGCTCGTCCGCTCGGATGCCCGCATGAATGTGGATTCGCGGTTGGCGATGCTCAGTTTGCTTACTCTTTCGACCTCAGGTGACGTTCATGCTCTGGCAAGCGAGGCAAAGAACCAGTTGAGTTTGGCCGTGCCGTCTTGGTTGAACAAGTAGATGCTCCTTGCCATCGTGAATCGCGGTCAAAAAGTGACTAACCTTATGCTCGTTCGCTGATTAAGGAATCGCGTAGAGGAAATCTGCCATGGACTTTTTCCGAAACCAAGCCGCCGAGCACCTTGAGAAAGGGGTTGACCTACAGAGCAAGGGGCTATTCGAGCAGGCGCGCTTTCAGTATCTAAAAGCGGCCGAGATGCTGTTCAAGGCCGCCCAGCAGACCCGCGGCGAGGTGCGTGAGCAGCGAATCCGTCAAGCTGAAGAGCTTATCGAACGCGCACGCACCCTGGAAAAGGTCAGGCTCCCTGCACCCGTTCAGAAAACCGAAGCGGCCCCGGAATCTGGGACTGAATCGGGATGGCTCATTGCAGAACGTCCCAACGTCCGCTTCGAAGATGTAGCCGGCCTCGATGAGGTGAAGGAGCAGATTCGCCTGCGCATGATCTATCCATTCACCCATCCTGATGAAGCCAAGCGCTTTGGCATCCGTACAGGCGGCGGCATTTTGCTCTACGGGCCGCCGGGCACTGGCAAGACGTTGATTGCCCGGGCGATCGCAGGCGAACTGGATGCCGCCTTCTTTTCAGTCAAGCCTTCCGAAATCATGAGCAAGTGGGTCGGCGAGGCGGAGCAGAACGTGCAAAAGCTGTTTAATGCTGCCCACAGCTACCCACGCGCCGTCATTTTCATTGACGAAGTGGAATCGCTCGTCCCCAAGCGCCGCGAGAGCGGCTCGACGGTGATGCAGCGTGTCGTCCCACAGATTTTGATGGAGCTAGAGGGGTTCGAGCAGAAGAAGGGGACGTTGCTTTTCATCGGCGCGACGAACGAGCCGTGGTCGCTTGATCCGGCCGTGCTCCGCCCCGGACGGTTTGACGACAAGATGTATATTCCGCTTCCTGATTCGGCGGCCCGCAAACGGATGCTCGAACTGAACCTGAAGGGCAAACCGCTGGCACCCGAGATGAAGCTCGACGAAATCGCAGAGATGCTCGAGGGTTACAGTGGTGCCGATATTCGCAATATCTGTGACAAGGCAAGCGCTATTCCATTCATCGAGGCGGTTAAAACGGGACAAGAGCGATGCGTGGAGATGCGCGATTTCCTAACGGTGATCAATCAGGTCAAACCGTCCGTGTCGAAAAAGGACCTGGCCAAATTTGAAAGCTTCTCATTTCAGTAGGCGTTACCGAGACACAGGAGGCTGGGATCGTCTATGACACTTCAACCGGGAGACCTGATCCTGAACGGCAAGTACCGCATTGAGGCGCTCATTGGACGAGGCGCGTTTGCGCAGGTGTATTCTGCGCGGCACCTGGGACTGAACGTGCTCCGCGCGATCAAGGTGCTGCGAGCGGATGCACCGGGCGTTGGGAGCACGGTGTACAAAGACTATCGCGAGCGCTACAAGACCGAGTTCCAGATCGCCGCCCAGATAGATGATCCGCACGTGATTAAGGTGCACGACCTGGTAGAAGAGTCAGAAGCACTCTATGCCGTTCTAGAATATGCTCCCGGCGGAAGCGTGGCCGACCTGCTCAAGAAATCTGCTCCCCTCCCCATTGAGCGGGCGCTCGAGATTCTCCTGGATTGCGCGGCTGGCCTGGAAGCCCTGCACGAGAAGCTTATCGTAATTCACCGCGATGTGAAACCCTCCAATATCCTGCTGGACAAGGAGGGGACGGCGAAGATTGCCGACCTGGGTCTCGCACAGGTTGGCGGAGGCCAGTCGAGCATGCGGTCGGAGCTCGGAAGTGTGGCAGGCATGCACCCAGGCACTCCTGACTACCGCTCTCCGGAGCACAATAGCTGGGAACCGCTCAGTCCAACCTCAGATGTGTACTCATTAGGTTGTGTGGCCTTTGAGATGCTCACAGGCAAGGTGTGGAAGCAGGTGCGGCACAAGGTGAACCGTGTTCGAGATTTGCGCCCCGAGGTGCCCGAGTGGTTGGATACCATCGTCATGCGCATGCTGTGCGAGGCGCCGGGGGTGAGAGCGGCGGATGCCAATAATCCCGAAAAGCGGTATGTGACCATGGAAGCAGCGGCCAGAGCTCTCCGCACTGGAATGGAGGGCCAAGCCCGCAGTGAACGCGAGGTAAAGGAACAAGCCGAACGCGAGGCAAGGGAGCGGGCGGAATTTGAGCGGCAGCAGCAGGAGCAACGAGAAGCGACCGATCGTCAGGCTAGAATGGAGGCGGAGCGCCGCGCACAGGCCGAGGCGGCTGAAAAAGCCCGGCAGCAAGAGGTAGAGCGGAAACGACAGAGCGCCCAAGGTTCAAAGGGTTCCGACGGTGGAGGGGGGAAGAGCCTATTAGGAATTGGGGCGCTGCTATCGATCTTTGTGTGCCTGGGTATCGCTGTAATCTCAATGGCCCTACGACCAACGGGTACTGGCCCTTCGCAGGTGCCAACCGCGGCACCTACAGTTACCGCGGCAATTGTCAGTACCTCCACTGCTTTTGCAGGTGCGGGCAGAATGGAGCCCACGGCAGTGCCGACTGCTGTGCCGCCGACCACAGCACTTTCGAGCGGAAAGCCGGTCGCCGCGGCCGCACCTGCCGCCACAACGGCTCCCGTTGCCGGTGGCAAATTCACCTGCTCGGACAAACTGGGCTGCGTGGATATCGGGCCCAATGATCCAATTCACATCGCCTATGAATTCGTGACGTCCGGCGACAACTCGACGTTCGGTCTCGATACCAAGTACGGCGCCGAGTTGGCGATTGACGATGCGGGCGGCAAAGTTCTCGGCCACACTATCAAGTTCGACGGCCAGGATGAAGGGTGCAGCGCCGAAGGTGGGCAGGCGGCAGCCACCAAGATCGCCGCGGACAAGACCGTCGTCGCGGTGATCGGCACCGACTGCTCCAGCGCTGCGGCTGCCTCGATTCCGATCCTCATGCAGCAGCAAGGGCTGAGCATGATTTCTCCCGCGAACACCTCCCCTGCCCTAACCGACCCGGCCCAGCACGTGGCGGGCTATTTCCGCACGGCCCCCAACGACAAGGTCCAGGGCGCGGTTGCGGCTCAGTTCGTCGCCACCCAATTGAAGTTCACCTCAGCAGCCACGATTCATGATGGCAGCATCTATGCCCAGAGTCTCGTCAACGCCTTTGTCGACAACTTCCAGAAAGCCGGCGGCAAGGTCACGAACCAGGAAGCCGTGAATGTCGGCGACAAGGACATGAAGCCGGTTCTGACCCGCATCGCGGCGAATAAACCTCAGATCATCTACTTCCCCATCTTTATGAGTGAGGGCAGCTTCATCTGTTCACAAATCCGGGATGTGCCTAATCTGGAAAAGGTCGTCATGCTAAGCTCCGATGGCACGTTCTCGCCCGACGTGGTGAGGAGCTGTGGCAAGAATATCATCGGCATGTTCTGGTCCAGCCCGAACTTTGCCGCTTTCGGCAGTGGCTATCAGACGCTCGTCGACAAGTACAAGAAGACATACAATGTCCCGGGCGTGCTCGCCCCGTTCCATGCCCATTCGTACGACGCGATGAATATCGTCCTCGCTGCCCTCCAGAAACCGGGTGTGGTCGCCAAGGATGCGGATGGCACGCTGCACGTTCAGAAGCAAGCGCTGCGGGATGCGATTGCTGCGACGAAAGATTTCAAAGGCATCACGGGTAACCTGACCTGCGATCCGAACGGCGACTGCGCCGACCCCAAGATAGCTATTTACCAGGAGACGGCGGATGACTTTTCCAAGGGTTGGATATCGTACACTCCAGTCTGGGCGCCCGGTGGGCCCGATTACAGACCATAGTGATTCCCTTCCAATCCGCATCTTTCTGCTCAAGAAGGCTATATCGTGCTCCCGACTGGCGAGAGCAGCCAAATCATAAAGAGGCGCTGATACTCGGCTGATTTTCATTCACAGCGCTGGAGCTTACATGTACCCACAAGACATCTTTTGCCCGCAATGCAAATCTCTTATCCTTGCCATGTCGCAATGTCCCAAGTGCAAATGGGAGAGAACCAAGATCAGCTTCTCCGGCGAAGGCAAGGAACTGTGGCGCTACAACGCCGAAGCTAAAATCCATTCGGCTCCGATGATCTCTGGAAGCTCTCTCTTCTTCGGCGCAGAGAATGGAGACCTCTTCGCCGTTGATCTCCAGACGCAGGCTGCCATTTGGACGATCACTCTGCAGGACGGCTATCCGAGCGAATCCTTCGCCGCGTGGTCGGACCGTGTGTTTTACGGTGAGATGACCGCGCGCGAAATCGGTCCCTACGACAAGTGCCTCGTCGCGGTGGACGCGCACACCGGTAAGGAGCTGTGGCGCTTCGATACGCAAGCGATGAATGTCTCGGCGCCGGCCGTCTCCGGGGCGACCGTCTTTGCCGTCTCCAGCGGTAAGGTGCTGTATGCCGTAGACGCCATCAGCGGCAAGGAAAAGTGGCACAAGGCCACCCGCAGCGCCTGGTCGCCCGCGGCGCCTCTGGCAACCGCATCGCACATCTTTGTCCCGGCACGGGGCAATGAACTCATCGCGGTCGATGCGGGGAATGGGGACGAATGCTGGTCTTTTGCAGCGCAGGGGTGGGTGCGGAACACGCCGGCGATTCTGGACAATGTGCTTTATCTCTCTTCGTGGGACAGCCACCTCTATGCGCTCGAGGCCAATACAGGCAAGTTAATTTGGAAGTTTCAGGCGGACAAGTATTTGATCTCCCCGCCTGCTGTCAACCCGGAAATCGTGTGTGTGGGCTCCCGGGACAAGAACCTGTACATTCTTGAGCGCGCCACGGGCAAGCTTCTCCAGCGGATCAAGGTCGGCCGAGTGAATGGCGCCCCTTTGATGCTGGAAAACATGATCCTCGTGGGTTCGGATGACCATCACCTGTACGCGTATGACACAAAAAGCTTTGAGCTGCTCTGGTCCTTCGATGCCGGATCCAAAATCAGCACCTCTCTCGCACAGCAGGGAGACGCCATTTATGTGGCCGCTCGGGACGGTCATATCTCGGCTGTGCAATGGCGTCGCAAGCCGCAAGAAATATCGGCGGAGAGCTATGAGGCACGCGGCGAAATCGAAAAGGCGGCCGCGGCCTATGCTCTGCGAGGCAATTTCTCGAAAGCCGCCAGTCTCTACGAGTCCTTGAATGGCTGGCACGAGGCGGCCGCTCTTTATGAAGAGGCACACGAGCCAGAGCCCGCGGCGGTCAATCATGAGCGGGCGGGGGAGCTGGATTCGGCCCTCACGATCTGGCGCGAGCTAAAGCAGCCGCGCCGCGCCGCTGAACTTCTCGAACACGCGGGACGTTTTGCCGAGGCCGCGCCCATTTATGAAAGCCTGGCTACTGAATGTCAAGTAGCGGGACAAGCGAGTCAAGCTCTGCCCCTCTTTGCGAGAGCTGGGGCGATGTTCGAAAAGGCCGGCCAGTTTGCCAAGGCCTATGATCTATACGAATGTGCAGGCGACTCTGCGGCCGCGCTGCGGGTAGCCGGCCAATTGGGAGATGACCGCAAAGCGCAGGCGCTCGAGAAGCAGAAACGGTACCGTGAAGCCGCCGACTTATTGCGATCAAAGGATCCGATCAAAGCCGCCGAGCTCTATGTTCAGGCAGGTGGGCAGGACAGTCTGACGAGGGCAATCGGTCTGTACAAACAGCAGAACTCGAAGGAATTGCTTCTTAGAGCTCGGGAGCTTGCCGAAGAAACAAGATTGTGGTTGGAAGTCGCAGACATCTGTCAGCGGCTGGGCGATTCCGGAGGAATTGGCCGCGCCGTCGAACGCGCGGCGCTCGACCTTGAAACAACCGGATCCGGCGATTCTGAAAAGATTGCTGCCCTCTACGAAAAAGCCGCCCAAGCCTACCACGAAGCGCTCGAAACCGACCGGCAGAAGAACTGCGAAAGGCACGTCCGGCAGCATCGCCAATGGCCCGAAATTGTCCTCGCGGTGAACGCGGACCAGGAATTGTATCGGCAGGGTGAATCCAACACCATTACGGTGCTCGTACGCAACACCGGTTTTGGACCTGCTCGCCAGGTATGTTTGAGCATTGGCGGCCTCTTTGTATCTGCAAGCCCGTGCACCACTACCCTTGACGGCATCAAAGCGGATGGCTCGGAAGTCGTGATGCTCGACGTACGCCCTCAGGATCGCGGTCCGCGCGTCCGCCTGACCATCCTCGCCGAATTTCAAGCAAAGGATGGGCGCCCCTTCAAAGAGACGCAGACCATTTTCGTCCCCGTTCAGCCGCCGCCTGCAGAAAAGAGCATCGAGGTCATTAATGTCGGCGGCGACTTTATGAGCAGTGGAGCCAGAAAAGTTACAGGCGACTATGTCGAAGGGACCAAGACGGGCGACGTCGGCTACGCATCCTTTGGAGACAAGCGCGGTACGGGCAAGAAAGAGACCTGTCCCAATTGCGGCGAGCCAATCGAGCGCGGGTATCAGTTCTGCCCCAACTGCAAGACACCGGTGAATCAGACGGCGGCCAAAGGCGCGAAGGGAAGCTCGTAATTACGAGCTGGCTGAGCCCGCGATTCATCTTGCCCTAAATTCGAGTTAGAACAACATTCTAGTCCTGACCGGGGTTGAACGGAGGCCGGCAATGACGCAACCTCTGCCCGAGATGCTTGGCAAGTACAAGATTCGCCGAGAGATTGGCCGCGGCGCGAATGCCGTCGTCTACGAGGCCCTGGACACGACGCTCGATCGTGTTGTTGCGCTCAAGGTCTTGCACGCCGGCATCTATTCTGACCCGGTACTTGTCTCGCGCTTTGAGCAGGAAGCGAAAGCGGCGGCTAAACTCGATCATCAGCACATTGTCACCATTTACGAGATTGGCGAGTGGCAGGGCGCCCACTATATCGCCATGAAGTACATCCCAGGCCGCGATCTCAGACAGGTGATCAAAGAGGAAGGGGCTATCCCTCCAAGCCGTGTTATCGCCATTGTGCGCCAAGTTGCCGATGGATTGGATTATGCTCATGCCCGAGGATTCATCCATAGAGACATCAAGCCGAGCAACATCATTCTAGGTGCGGATGATGCGGCCACCGTAACAGATTTCGGCCTTGTTAAGGCAACCGAATCCTCCGCAAGCCTGTCCTCGGGCGCCATCATCGGAACTCCCGCATACATTGCCCCGGAAGTATGGGAGGGACGGCAAGCGAGCGCGCAAACAGATATTTACGCGTTGGGCGTGGTCGTATGCGAACTGCTCACTGGACGGGTGCCGTTCGATGCTGAGACTCCGGCAGCCGTCATGTGGCGACACCCCGTAATGCCGGTTCGTCCCATGACCGGTCTGCCCGATGGTGTCATGCAGGCAGTGCTGAAAGCGCTCGCCAAGGAGCCGAGCGAACGCTATGCCCGCGCTGGCGAGTTTGCAGCAGCATTCGCTCTCGCCCTGCAACTGGCGTCTGTTCCGCGTCTCATCGACCCGCCGCCCCCCATAGAGACTCCCAAGCCAGAAGCCAAACCGCCTGCCCGGCCGAAGAAAAAGACCTGGGCGCTCGTGGTAGCAGGCATTGCGGCGGTATTCTTGATTCTTTCCGTGGTGTTCGCTGCAGCGGGCTTGTTCGCTCCTCCAAGCAGGCAGATGGCAGGAATCACCGAGGCAACGCCCTCGGCGCTTCCAGTGTCCTCGGAAACGGTCGCAGGGATCCCAGTCGTGTCTACTTCAGCTTCGACCCCGGTGACAACAAGCGCCTCCATTGTGCCGCCTACCGTAGCGCCAACGGGGCCGTGCACACGGCTACTTCCATCCCGACATGGACGCCGCGGGTGGTGGTCGTGACCGCCATGCCGATTCCACCGCCGACCTCGACGGCAACGCCGCCGGGGCCGCAGAAGAGAATAGAGAGGAATGACGCCGCAGGAACGGCCGCGAGTAATCTTCTAAGCATCTTTGACTTGGGCAAGCAAACTCGGTTGCAAATCTTTGCGCCGCCTCGGAACAGGAAGATTGCATCTGCAGTCTGGTCGCGAAATGGATCTGAAGTGCTGGTTTCCGTCGCGTGGGGACTATCTTCCGCCGACACGGGGGTTTCGGAAACCAACTCCTATTGATGGATGAGGGCGGGAGTAATAGCACTGTCGTTACAAGTCGAGGCCCGTCTGATGGGTACGTCTCTGACGCGGTTTGGTCACCGGACGGGAGCAAGATTGCGGTCTACGATATGTTTAAGAATGACTTCGGTACATTTCTTATGAACGTTGATGGAAGTGGTCTCACTCGCATAAGCGGGAGCGACATAGGAGACGTTCCAAGATTCTGGTCCACGGGCGGAAAATGGGTCATTGCGTACTCGTCAATGAACCACGCACTATCCGCCTTAGAAGTGGACGGCACTCGCCGTGTGCCGCTCGAGCAACTGGGCAAAATCCAAGTCTACGACGAGCGGTATTGGCCCTGGAAGGTGACGGATTCGCCGGTGTGCAAGGGCGCGAGCTTCTGGGACTGCGAGTAGTGATCTGAACGGGTCTGGGGGAAACTGTATGCCGCAAGGTCTATCGGAGGCATTTGGCAAGTACAAGATCCATCGCGAGATCGGGCGGGGTGCGAACGCGGTTGTCTATGAGGTGCTCGATACAACCCTCGACCGCGTTGTCGCGCTCAAGGTGCTCCATTCCGGCATCTTCGCCGACCCGGTGCTGGTCGCCCGCCTCCAGCGGGAAGCCAAGTCAGCCGCGGGTTTGGACCATCCGCACATCGTGACGATCTACGAGATCAGCGAATGGCAAGGCGCACACTATATCGCGGAAAAGTTCATCGCCGGCAGCGATCTCAAGCACCTCATCGGGCAGGCAGGAGCGCTGCCATTCGACCGGGTCCTTCGCATTGTCGCCCAGATTGCGGACGGGCTCGACTATGCCCACGGTCGGGGTCTCGTCCACCGAGATATCAAGCCAAGCAACATTCTTCTTGGACCGGACGATTATGTGACCATTACGGATTTTGGCCTCGTCAAAGCAGCCGAGTCGTCAGGAGGTCTTTCATCCGCCGGCGCGCTCATCGGAACCCCGGCCTATATTGCGCCCGAGGTGTGGGAGGGCCAGGAGGCGACGGCGCAGACGGACATTTACGCTCTCGGATGTGTCGTCTATGAGATGCTCGTCGGGCGCACGCCGTTCGATGCCGACACACCGGCCGCGGTGATGCGTCAGCACTTGATGGCTCCCACTCCCAGGATTCTAGACTCCCGTCCGGATCTTCCTCGGGAGATTCAGCCGGTCTTGGAGCGAGCGCTAACCAAATCGCCGGCCGAGCGCTACCCCACAGCCACCGCACTGCGCGATGCGCTCGCCGCCGCAGATGTATCTGCCCGGGAAGCCGAAAAGCGTCGGTTGCAGGAAGAGGAGGCACGTCGGCGGGCCCAAATAGAGGCCGAGAAGCAAGCGCGGCGGCTCGCCCAGGAACAGGCCCGCCGCGAGCAGGCTGAGGAGCGCGCGCGACGCGTGCGTGAAGAACAAGAACGGCGCGCACAAGCCCGCGAAGAAGCAGAGCGCAGAAAACAGGCTGAAGCGGCTCGGCGGCGACAGCAGATTGAGCGCCTGACAAAGGTAGCCGCCTCGATCATAAGACGGGTGAATCCGCTGATTGGGTTAGCTGCCGCTGCTGGACTGATTGTGCTGTTCCTTCTATTTCTTCTCGGGCCGAGCCTATTGGCACGAATGTCAGGACCCGGGCTGAGTACGCCGGGGGTGCCCCAAGCTGTCCAATCGGCGTTGACAAATCCGGGGTTGGCAGACTCTGCTTCGACCCCGCACCCTCCGCTCACGTCATCTACGCTCTCGGGCAACGCAACCGGGCCGGGGTCCATACTTGTGAGCTCGCGTCCCACGCTGCCGACGACGGGCAGGCAGGACTATCTTCCTTTGGCGCCGGGAAACCGCTGGGTTTACTCCGGACCTTTGTTGCCGGGAGACCTGACGGTCAAAGTCATGCCGCCGGAGAACATAAGCGGCACGACGACCTACCCGGTCGAGTTCTCGATACCGGAGAGCGTCTGGTGGCAAAATAACTATACCATGTCCGACGTAAATTCCAGTCTTGCGCTTGCTTCCTATTCCCCGATCACCGTGGGCAACCGGCCGACCAACCCGGCGCCCGTGTTTCTCGCGCCGGTCGTACCTCTTCTTGGGCTTGATCCGAAATCGACCTTTCAATGGTCCCGGCCCATCACCCTGAGCGGCAGTCAAGGCAAGGCCACATCGGAGGTGATCGGGCAGGAGAGAATCACAGTTGGGGCCGGCACGTTCGACACGATTCACGCGCGCTATGACATCGAGGTACCGCAGTGGCGGATGCAGGTCGCGGGTTGGTATGCAAAGGGGATCGGGATGGTCAGGATGCAAGTCGACCTCGGGTCCATCGCCGTTACCCTCGACTTGAAAGAGTACTCTAACGAGCCAATCACTCCAACGCCCGAGCTGCCGACTGCGACGCCCATTACCGTCTATGTCACGGCGACGCCTTATGTCGTCATCGTCACCTCGACGCCCATTCCATCGCCGACCCCGAGATCCTTGAAGCCATAGTAGAGTGTGGAGGGCACCAACCATCGGAGGTAGTGTCGAAGCGAGGCTGACGACCATCCGCGCCACTGGCCGTGGAGAATCACCGACTCGCCGGTGTGCAAGGGAGCAAGCTTCTGGGACTGTGAGTAGACCGGCAACTCCCTCATTATTGGTTTACTGAGCTCTATCGGAGCATATCACGAACCCCCTTTTCTCCAGGAGTTGGGTAAAAATTGGTTAATCAATTTCCATTTTCTCTCGGTCCTTACACGCTCTTTCGTGAACTCGGTCGCGGTGGCTTTGCGACGGTGTACCTCGGACGCGACGAAAAAAACCAGCGCGATGTCGCGGTCAAAGCGCTTGATCCCAAGCTCGCGGACGACCCCACGTTCATCACGCGCTTTCAGCAAGAGTTCAAACTCACGTCCAAGCTCGACCATCCCAACATCGTCAGGTCGCTCGATTACGGCGAGGCGCAAGGACGCTTTTACATCGCGATGACGCTCGTGCGGGGCTTTGACTTGCGCACGCGGCTGCACGATTCCGGCGCGCTCGCCGTGCCAATGGTACTCCGCATCGCTGCACAGGTGGCCGGCGCACTGGACTATGCCCACGCGCAGGGTGTGGTCCACCGCGACGTGAAATCGGCAAACATCCTATTGGACGAGGATGGGCGCGCATACCTGAGCGATTTTGGGCTGATGCGTGGGATCGAAGGCTCCGCCTACATGAGCACCATCAGCCAATCGCAAAGCTTTATTGGGACGGCCGAGTATCTTTCGCCCGAGCAAGCCTGCGGCCAGCCGGCCACCGAACGCTCCGATCTCTACTCGTTCGGGGTGGTCGTATTTGAGATGCTCACCGGTCAGATACCGTTCCGTGCAAACACGCCGGTCGCGGTAGTGCGGATGCATGCTGATGCACCACCGCCCAACCCGCTCGATCTGCGAGCCGACCTTCCGCCTGCGCTTGCCGCCCAAGTCCTGCGCGCGCTTGCCAAGCGTCCTGCCGACCGTCCCAAGCATGCGACCGCGTTCGTCCAAGCGCTGCAAGCCGCGCTGAGCGCCGAACAGCAGGCCACGGCGGAGAAAACGGCGAAACTGATGCAAGTGCGCGAGACGGCGGTAGCCCAAGCGCGAGCACGGATTGAGGCGCTGCAGCGGCAGAAGGAGGAGGCCGAACGTGCGCAGCGACTGGCGGAAGCGCAAGCCGCGCAACTGGATCAATTGGCGGGAGAAACTGAAACGCTGCTGAAGGAACTGCAACAGGAGCAAGCGCAAGCGCGCCAAGCCGCATTGGAGGCGGAAGAGGCGCGGCGAAAAGCCGACGAAAAGCAAAGGGCAGCGCAAACCCGGCTCACGCACGCGGAGCGGTCGCTGGAGCGATTCCAGAGCGGCGACGAAATCGTTCTGCAATTGGCGCAAGGCATTGAACTGGTACTGGTGCGTGTACCTGCAGGCGAATTTGCGATGGGAAGCGGAAACAACGATGGGCATGCAGAAGCGAAGGAAAAGCCGCAACACACCGTCGAATTGGATGAGTACTATATCGGCAAGTACCCGGTGACAGTTCTGCAATTCTGGGCTTTTGTCAAGGCGACAGGTTACCAGATTACGGTGTCTGGCAATGTGAATCAGAAGGGCAATCATCCGATCACGGGCGTCAACTGGGATGACGCGGTTGCGTTCTGCAAATGGGCGAGCCAAGTAAATGGGACGGAGATTCGCCTACCAACCGAAGCGCAGTGGGAAAAAGCGGCACGCGGCACTGACGGCAGAATCTATCCTTGGGGGAATAACGCGCCCAGCCCGAATCTGTGCAACTTTGGCAACAACGTCGGTACGAAGACGCCCGTGGGCAAGTATAACTCGCACGGAGACAGTCCATACAAATGCGTGGATATGGCGGGGAACGTGTGGGATTGGTGCGCCGATTGGTGGGACGAGGCGTACTATCAAAAGTCACCGGCGAAGAATCCGGCGGGACCGGAATCAGGGCAATACCGCGTTTTGCGGGGGGGGCGCGTTCAACCTCGATGCTACGAGCGTCCGCTGCGCCTCTCGCTACTTCAACCTTCCAGGCTACCGTCTCGAGTCCTACGGTTTTCGGGTTTGTGCGTCGCCCATCCACCTCTGATCTCTGGCTCTCTGAACTCTGAATCTCTGATCGCCCGGGGGAGCACGAGGGGGCACACAGCGCCCCCTCGTGGAAAAATGAAAAATGGAAAGAATAGACCTTGATCAAGTTTACGCCTGGGACAATTTATGGCAAGCGTTTCGCGCAGCATCGCGCGGCAAGCGTGGGCGCGCGGCAACGGCGACTTTCGAATTCAGACTCGCGGACAATTTGCTCAAGCTACAAGACGAATTGCGCGCGCAGACCTACCAACCCGGCGCCTACCACTCGTTCTTCATCCACGAACCCAAGCGCCGGCTCATCTCTGCCGCGCCCTTTCGCGACCGGGTCGTGCATCACGCGCTCTGCCGCGTGACGGTGCCGTGTCTCGAACGCGCTTTCCTGCCGGACAGTTATGCCAATCGGACTGGCAGAGGCACGCATCGCGCACTCGACCGGTGCCAACAATTTGCGCGCCGATTCCCTTACGTCTTGCAAGGCGATGTGGTGCAGTTCTTTCCTTCCATCGATCACGCGATTTTGCGGGAGACGCTGGAACAATTGATCCACCCCACACCGGATCTACAGTGGCTCATTGATCGAATTCTCGCGAGCGGACGCGATGTCTTATCCGAAGAATATCGCCTCGTTCTTTTTCCTGGCGACGATCTGTTTGCCGCGACGCGCCCGCGCGGCCTTCCAATCGGGAACCTCACTTCGCAATGGTGGGCCAACGTTTATCTGAACCCCTTCGATCAGTTCGTCAAGCGCGAACTACGCTGTCCGGTGTATCTGCGGTATGTGGACGATTTCTTGCTTTTCAGCGAGAGCAAGGCGCAATTGTGGGAATGGCGCGCAGCGCTGATCGAGCGGCTCGCACGCTATCGGCTGACGATTCACACCGAAAGCGCCCGCCCGTACCCGGTCCGCGAGGGAATTCCGTTTCTCGGCTTTATCATTTTCCCAGATCATCGTCGTTTGAAACGCCGCAAGGGAATCGCCTTTCAGCGGCGGCTCAAATACTTGCTGGCGACCGCGCCGCGCGAGCGCGTGAACGCATCCGTGCGTGGGTGGATCAACCACGCGGGCCATGGCGACACGTACGGCTTGCGCCGCGCGCTCCTGGACCGGTATGGCCTGCGCGCCGACGAGGTCACGCATGTCTGAGGAAATGATCATCTTTGCACGGACGTATGATTTCGTTTCTTGGCTGGTCCCGCTGACGTTGCGTTTCCCGCGCGCGCAGCGCTTTGTGGTCACGCGTCGTCTACAGGATGCCGCGCTGAACTTTCAGGAATTACTGATCGAGGCGAATTCGCACCGCGGTAATATGCGCGCCCAAAAGCTGCGCGCGGCCGACACCGAACTGCTCAAAGTGCGTCTGTACTTGCGTTTGTGCGAGCGCTGGCAGTGGATTTCGAGCCGGCAATATCGCTACGCCTCCGAGATAATCGCCCAACTGGGACGGTTGCTCGGCGGCTGGCTCAAAACCGTCACTCCCGAGCCAAGCGGCTCGGCGTGAGGGGCTCGACCGATGGCGCGTGGGTTTTGCGGGGGGGCGCGTTCAACAACAATGCAACGAACGTCCGCTGCGCCTATCGCAACTACAACAATCCAGGCAACCGTAACGAGAACTACGGTTTTCGGGTTTGTGCGTCGCACACCTTTCACTTACGCCGGAAATGCGTCGCGTCTTTTGACTCGCTCGGGACGCGTCGCCGAGGGATGAAAGATGGCGCGGTCGGTGCCCTGGCTGCAGTCAGGTTGGAGGGCTGCGGGCAAATATCAAATCGTCCTGCCCCCTGGGTCTTGCACCCCGGGGTGGGACAACAAAGGAAATGGCATGATGTCGCTCTTCGATTTGCCCGGTATGGCACATCCCTTCCAGTCGTGAGTTTTCTCGCACGGACGGGTGTGAATCTCGTTTTGTGACACGGGGGTCCCATGGCACAGATTTGTGGCTTGCCGAGCGCAGGGTTCCTGTTTGGGCTGCTGCTCATCGCAGCCGCCGTCGAAGGCGTAACGCACATTCTACTGGAAGACATTGTCGGATGGCAGGCGCCGCGCGATGCCTCTCCCGCCCAAATTGCCGATTTCGAGCGGCGGGAGCCTCTGGTCGCGTCATCGCTTGCCGTCCTGCTGGGCATTGCCGTCTGCTGGATCTTTGGCATCGGCATCCTTCATTGGCTGAATCTCGGAATCCCGAATGTGAGCCAGGAGTGGGCAAGGCTCCTCGACTTTGGCTTTACCGGCCTGATCGTCGGCGGCGGAACTCGCGCGGTGAGCGCCCTCCTCAAATCGGCGGGGTTACTGCCAAACTGGCCTTTCGGGAGCAAACCTGCGGCGACGCCGGCGTCGGGCCGGAATGAACCGATTGCTCCGAGCCAGCCAATATCTGCGCCAGACCCGAACGCGGCTGTGATCGCTCGCCTCGTCGAGGTGGACGGATTGCCCGGCATCTTCTGGAAGACCTTCCTGGTCCCGCCTGACCACAACGGCGTCCTTTACACGGGAAATGCCCCTGCAAAGGTTGTTCCTCCGGGCCAGCACATCATCCGGTGGATCGGCTCCCGTGAGCCGGCACTTGCCGCGCTCGTCGATATGACCGAGTTCCCGCTCTTAGCTACCGCTCACCACCTCACTTCCGCTGATGGCGAGCCCCTCGACTGGACGTTTCGCGTCCGGATGCGTGTCACGGATGCCCTCCGCTTTGCGGCCCGCGTGCTTGACACGCAACCTCTCATCGATCGCCGAACCCTCGCTAATATCGTCGCGGCCGACCTCTCTCCGGCCATTCAAGCCGCGGTCAACGATTATGATGCCGGAACCCTATTCGATAATCCGCGCTCTCTTTCTCAAGTGATTGGCTGCGTCAGCAAGCCGCTCGACGATTCTTGTGCGGACAACGGACTCACCGAGGCAGAGATCACGTCAATCGACTTTGCCCCTGCGGTTGACGAAGCGCAAGCAATCGAGAAGCTTGAGACTCTCCAGGGCGAGAGCGGCAAGCAGGAGATCGAGCAACAGCTCAAGGCGAGCCCCGATGTGGAAAGCGCAGTCAAGGCGCTGGAGGACAAGACCGGTAGTCCGCATCTGCTCACCCCTGAAGAGGAAAAGCAGGTCAAGCAGGAACTGGCCAAGCCCGGAGGCCAGGCGCGCGGGATCGCAGTCCTGAGCCAGGCGATTGAGCGCCGGATGAACGGACTACGTCAGCGCATCGAAGACCGCATCGAGCAGGTATTGCTCCATGATCGGCACCAGACCAAGCAAGACAAGTTTTTGCAGCGCAACGCGGCCCTCCTCGCATGGGCCACACGTCTCAAGCTGCTCGCCGGTATTCTGTTCTCCGCGATTACCTTCGTCGGCATCGTCGCGCCGGGTCTGGTCCAAGATGACTCGACCATCAAAATCATGGCGGCCGGCTTCGGCCTTCTCGCAACGGTTGGCGCGTTTATCGGCTCTCAGTGGCTGGATTCCGAGTACAGCCGGCGCAAAGAGGATTTCGAGCGCGGCTGGCTGAACCGGCTCAGCGCCGAACGTGTCCTGGAATCCGATGCTCTCCTGCGTGCTCGAACGGCCAATGAGCTGACGAAGATGGCTGACTGCTGGCGCGAGGTGCGTCATCACATGGTAAGCGACCACCTTGACCGAGCGGTTCGGCTGAAAGAGATTGAAGAAAAGGCAAACCGCTTACGACAGGAGCTTGAAGGCGCGGAGACGGGTGGGCTGGTGTTGATGCTTGGAGATCGCGTGTCGGCCAAACAAGCGCAACGCCTTATGGACCTCGGCACAGGACTGCGCCGGGACGCCGAGAAATTGACCGTGCAGTCGGCAACTCTCGACAGAATGGTCCAGAAATCGGATTGGCTAGCCGTGGACGAGACGATCTCGGCTGCCAACTCGGCTCTCTCCAACCTGCGCAACTGCTTCGCCAATCGCGCCATGATTTTGAAAGGCAACTGAGTCAACACACTGTGATACGATAAACGGCTTTATCTCATCTGCAATCCCCAAGGAGGATTCCCCATGATGAACCTGTTCCAGCAAAAATGCGCCAAGTGCGGAAAAGATTTCCCCGGAGGATCGAATTTCTGCCCTTATTGTGGCGAGCCGGCCAAGGGGGGTAAGGTCAAGTGCGGCAACTGCGGCACGGAGAATGATGCCACAGCCAACTTTTGCCGCCGCTGCGGTCAGGATTTGGCGAGAGCGCAGATGCCAATGGTCGTGGACAATTGCTGGCAACGGGGCGCGGATGACTTTGCGACCCGCATCGACGTACGCGACCTGCGAGGCGTCCTGGCGACCGATCTGACCGTCGAGCCGGGAACGCGCGCCCTGCTGATTGCGGATGGCAAGAACATTGGCGTTGTCGATCCCGGCAGGTACACCGTGCAGACACTTGTGGACCGCATTCCGGTTCTCAACACACTCCTGGACTCGACCAAGACCTTTAGTGCGATTTTGACGGATGTCGGCAGCGCGGACCTGCCCTTTGAGCTGACCGGCCTCTATACCAAGGACCCGCTGAAGATCTCGATGAAGTGCGAACTCGTGTTGCAGATGCACGATCCGCTCCTCTTTATCACTAACCTCATGAAGGGCCAACGGTCCTTTCCTCTGCGGTCGCTGCGCGGCTATCTGTTTGACGAAGTCGTGGATGCCGCCCAGGAATGCATCGGCAAGCGCTCGGTGGACGAACTCTCCCGCAACCTCCAACTCAAGCGTGAGATGGAGGTCGAAATGGAAGCGCACCTGAGTCGCACTCTCGAACTCGCCGGCATGCGCCTTGTTCAGCTTCGTACTCTGGATTATGAACTCGGGCGCTATGACAAGGTCCGCGGCGTCAACGAAGAATACTTTTTGCAAATCAGCGAGGAGGAGGCCAAGAACCAAGGCCGCAAGCGGGTGTTCGATATAACCAAAGAGACCTGGCTTCAGGAGCTAGCAGAAGACACTGCCAAGGCCGAAATCCACGAACAGCGGGCGGCCGCTTGGGAGCGTATGCGCCGCACTGTAATGGCCGAACAGATGAATGAAATCCGGAGCAAAGACGATTTCGATGTCTTTATGGAAGACGTAGACAAGAAGAAGCTGCTTCGGGCGGAAGAGAGAGAGAACCTGAAACGGGACATCCTCGAGCGCCGAGAGGACCAAGACAAACTCCGGGCTCACCTCGCCGCAAAAGCCGATATGGAACGCGATTATGAACTCAAGACGGCTGATTTGAGCCTCCAACGAGATCTGACCGGTTCGCAAATTCGGTTTGAACTGGACACGGAGCGCCAGCGATTGGAAGGACGCGTTGGGCTGGATACGCTAAGGTGGGAAAGCGAGATCAAACGTCAAAGAGCCGAAAGTGAGTTCCGCCGGGAGCAAGGTAAGCTCGATGATGCGGAGAGACAAGTGCGCGAGATCGGAAATGCCAAGGCCGCGAACGAGATTCGGATATCAAATGCCAAGACGGAAGCGGAAATTCGCGCAGCGGAACGCGAGCAGGATCGGCTTGACGGCGAAATGGGGCTCGCTCTGTTGAACCAGATGCAGACCCAGAAACTTGCGCTGCAGCATCAAGAGAGAATGAACCAACTCGAGCAGCAGAAACTTCACTTGGATCTTCAGTTGCAGGAGCTCCGTGCCCGGACTGAGCTGACGATGCAAGAGAAGCGTGCCGCACATGAGCAGGAACTGCAGCGGCTGCAGGTTATCGGGCAAATGTCCTCGGAGGCACTCATTTCAGTCTCCGGAGCGGAGCAGGGTAGGATTCTCGCGGAACTCAAACGCACCGAGACGCTGAAAGGCATGACGGAGGAACAAATCCTGGCCATGGCAGCGGAGCACTCGCCGCAAGTTGCTCAAGCGTTCATCGAGAAATTCAAGGCGATGCAGTCGCCCGAGCTGCAGAAGCAGCTACAGCAGATGTATGACAAGATGTTGGAGGAGCAAAAACTGTCGGCCAAGAGTCTGCAAGAGACCCAAGAGAGCAACGCGCGACGGCTGCAAGAGATGTTCAACAAGGCGCTGGATAGCCAGCGGGACACGGCGACGGCTTTTTCCAGAACCACGCCGACCCAGCCGCTCGTGGTTGTCACTCCAGGTGGAACCCAGCCGACTCCCATTACGGCGGATGGGCACAGCCAGGTGGCCGGACAGGTCCAAATCTGCAAAAAGTGCCGCAAACCGTCGGTGATAGGCGTCAAGTTCTGCGATAATTGCGGCGAAGCCTTCTATTAGAGACAGGCGATGATCGACCAACTCGCACAACAATCCTTAGCAGCATCTGCGCGACAAAAGGAGCGCCAATGAGCGCGTCGCAAACGTCTCCACATTTGGGCAAGTACGAGATTAGAGGGGAGATCGGAGAGGGAAGATTCGGAGTCGTGTATCGGGCGTGGGATCCTACCCTCAGCCGGGACGTAGCCCTCAAGGTTCTAAAGCCAGTCCTGTTAACCGACCCCCAATTCACGCAAGCGTTTCTGGGCGAAGCCAAGACCATCGCCGGTCTGGGAAACCATCCGAATATCGTGACGATCTATGAGGTGGGGCAGGAACAGGGGAAACTGTTCATTGCCATGGAATATCTGCCCCATTCGCTTGCAGATATCCTCGCCGAGAAGAAACAGTTGCCCTGTGACGAGGCTGTGAGAGTGGTTAGCCAGGTGGCGGAGGGTCTTGCGGCGGCCCATGCAATTGGTCTTCTCCACAACGATATCAAGCCGTCTAACATTCTCATCTCGGGCGACGGCCGTGCCAAACTCGCCGACTTTGGTTTGGCTAAGGCGGTGCGAGCCAGTTCGACGATGAGCATGAGCGGAGCGTTTAGCGGCACGGTCGAGTATGCTGCACCGGAGCGAGCCCAGAACAAGCCTGCCGATGCCCGCTCCGACATCTACTCGCTGGGCGTGGTCGCCTATGAGGCGCTCACGGGCAGCACCCCGTTCCAGGGGAATGATCCGATGGCGATTCTGTACAAGCATGTGAATGAATTGCCACCTCCAATGAGCCAGTCCGGGGCGAAGGTGCCCCCGAGCGTTGAGACGGCAGTCCTCAAAGCCTTGGAAAAGAAACCGGCGGATCGCTATGCCTCTGCCGAGATGTTCGCTGCCGCACTGCGTGCGTCAGTGACGCCGAACGCCAAGCAGGTGCCGATCAAAAGGTCCAAACCCGGGCTTGCATGCACGGCGGTGGCCCTTGTCGCTCTCGTACTGGTTGCCGGATGTCTTGCCGTGTTTGCGGCAATTCCGGGCATATCTCAAAAGCTCGTCGCGCTCCTTTTGCCTCAATCCACACCAACGGCAACCCAGATAGCAACAGCTACGGCGACGGCCGCGCTCACGTTAACTGGGATACCAACCGCGATTCCAACGTCCGCGCTGATCAACTCGCTGGCTAGCTCACCAACCGCAGCGCCGTCAGCGATACCAACTATCGCGCCAACCGCAATGCCGTTGGCGACTGCAGTACCTCCGACGGCAGCACCAACTCTGGCTCCCACGCCTATGAAATCGCCGGTGCCAACCCAGCAACCGACAGTGCCTATTTCAGACAAGAACATCGGACAGGCCTACGCAATTAGCACCATAGCAGGTTCCAAGGCACCCGCAGGCCAGGGTTCTATTCAAGTCACCCTGAGGCAGGGCACCGGCCAAGTGCTGCAGGGTGTCGGCGTAAGCATCTATGCGCAAAAACAAGACATCCAAGGGAGATGGGTAAAGGCGAACGACGCGGGATGGGCTAGCACGGATAACGCAGGAACAGCGACGTTGAACATCAACCCCGGACAGTACATAGTCGCAGTAGACTTGGCAGGTTATAACTGGGGAGACGCGGCCGATGTAAAGGGAAAAACGGGCGTTTCTGTCGCATCAGGCCAGACCACCCAAGTGGTCGTATCGATTGGACGGTTGACATACGGTTTTGTACGAGCGGATGGGACGACGATTGTTAACCAAGGCGTCACCGTCTACATGCAACAGCAGGACGTTGCAGGCCATTGGGTATCTTCGGGCCAAGTGGCCTGGCGTCAGACCGATAACACCGGGGCAGTAAGCTTTGATCTTGCTCCTGGAATGTATCTAGTGACATCGGATTTGGCAGGATATTCATGGGGCAATGCCTACGGCGCAGAGGGCGAAGACAGCATCCCTGTTCAGCCGGGCCAAGAGACCAAACGGATTATTACCCTTGGGCGCATAACTCTCGCGCTTAAGAAACCAGACGGCTCGGCCAACACAGACCAATGGTGCGACATCAGTACACAAAAACTCGATGTGAACGGCAAGCCGACCAAAGGTTCGGGGGTTGCCAACTTGCATACTGATAATACGGGACGCGCGGTCATTGACCTGACTCCAGGTAAATACGCCATTGGTATCGGCGACCAGCTGTACACAGACATCGAAGTCGTTGCAGGAAAAATAACGGTATTTGACGGCAGCACGTCTCGAGTGCAGTAGAAACGGCCTGCGAATTGGGTTACAGAGTGAGAGACGAAGCTCGGCAGGTTGTCGCTCCTTTCCGTACGGAGGTTCACCAGTGAACACAATACCCTCTCCTGACACGCCAAGCCCGTCGTCCGAAGCACGAGAGTTGTTCAAGCGTCAGAAGAAGACCAGCCGCCTTCTGAGCCTCGCTGTGGTTCTTATAGTCATCGGTATCGCCGGCTATGCGTTCTATGCATTTCAACAATCTCCGTATCCCGCGGCGACCCCGCCAGAGGGCGGCGTTCCGCAGATTGTTGTCACGGTGAACGCGCCAACGGTTGTTGTCGGACAGGCAGCAATCACCGTCAACGCACCTACGGTGGTCGTCAATGTGACGCCGGGGCCGATCGGCGTGACGGTAGTCGTCACTCAACAGCCCACGCCCACCGAGACGCCAACGGTGGCACCAACCTTAACTCCCTCGCCGACGCCCACGCTGCCGCCGCGCTATGCGCCCGTCAAGTTGCGAGAGCCGCAGGACGGCCAGACCTTTCAGAGTTTTTCGATCACCTTCGAGTGGAACCAAGTCCCTTTGCAGGAGGGCGATCACTATCAAGTCTTTATCAAGCGAGCTGCGAGCCAAGCCTGGGAGAAGACTTTTGATCCGACCGGGCTAGGCAAGAAGGAATGGCCGTATGAGGAAGCACTTGGTTACAGCGATTATACCTGGACGGTTCTTGTCGTCAACGGCGAAGGCCGCATAGTAAGCCAGCAAGGGGAAACGAGACGGCTGACTTGGCAGCATCGGGACAAATACGGCTCAGATTGTGCGAAATGCCACCACCATTGAACCTAGAGGATTCTATGCCGGAACCACCCAAGCTGCAGCACCTGGGCAAATACGAGATCCTGGAAGAGGTAGGGCGCGGAGGTTTTGGAGTCGTCTACAAAGCGCGTAACACGACCCTGAACCGCATCGAAGCGCTCAAAGTGCTCAAGTCCTCCCTACTCGAGGATCCGGCTTTTGTCGAGCGCTTTCAGCAGGAAGCACAATCGGCCGCTAACCTCAAGCACCCGAATATTGTAACCATTTATCAGTCGGGGGAGGAACAGGGCTCCTACTTTATCGCGATGGAGTTCCTCTGGGGCAAACCTTTGGACAAGGTCATCGCCCCGGAGAAATGTCTTCCCCTCGAGCGTGTTGCCAAAATCACTACTCAATTGGCTTCCGCACTCGATCAGGCTCATGCTGAGGGGCTGGTTCATCGAGATATCAAACCCAGCAATATCATCGTGGATGACCGCGATCACGCGACTCTCACGGACTTTGGCTTGGCGAAGGTTCTGTCTCATTCCGTGACGACCATTTCCGGACAAATCCTTGGGACTCCCGAGTATATGGCTCCCGAGCAGGCTCAAGGCCAACCGGCGGACGCCCGTACAGACGTCTATGCCCTTGGGATCGTGGCGTTCGAAATGCTTACGGGCAGGGCGCCCTTCAAGGCTGATACGTCTCTTGCCGTGCTCTATAAACAGGTAAACGAGCCTCCCCCCAGCCTCCGATCGCTGCGCGGCGATTTGCCTGAAGCCGTTGAGAGCGTCGTGAACAAGGCCCTTGCAAAGAACCCTGAGGAACGGTACCAGACTGCTGGCGCAATGAGTAGCGCTTTGCAGGGCATTATTGATCAGGCAAAAGAGCAGGACGCCGTCAAGCAGCGTCAGGAGAGGGAGCGGCAAGCAGCTGAAAAGAAGGCACGGGCGGAAGCACTCCGCCGAGAAGAAGAGAGAAAAGCGCGCGAGGAGCAAGAACGCATCGCCATAAAGTTGGCTGAGGAAAAGGCGAAGCGTGAAGAGGCAGAGAGGAGAGCAAGAGAAGCCGAACGGCTGGCAGCGGAGGAGAGTGCCAAACGGGAATCCGAGCGTCAGGCACTGGAGCAAGCGGCAGAGAGAGAACGAAGGCGAGCTTGGGTTATTGGAGTCGCGGCCTTCCTCATAGTAGCCTGCCTGGCTGTGGCTGGTAGCATTGCCGTCCGTTCTCTTTTTGCCTCAGAATCTGCATCGGTGAACATGACCAAGGGGCAGCCGACAATACTGCCTCAGGCGTCGATCATCCCGTCGGTAGCCGCGACGGCTGTTTTAGCGGTGAGCCCGCAGGCTTCCGTTCCGACTGCGGTAGTGGCCATTGTTCCAAGCACTGTTACGGCGCTGCCGACGGGGGCGGTGAAGACGCCGAGTTCAACACTAAGCCCTGCTGCGCCCACGTCGACTCGTACCGGCGCCATCCTAACGGCTACTCCGACTATGGGTGCGCCGACGAACACGCCGGCGCCGACGAAAATGCCGACCGTAGCGATTCGATATCCGGCCGTTGCTCTGCGTGAGCCGAAGAACGAGCAACTCGTACAAGGCGAGAGCGCCACATTCGAGTGGACGGACCCTGCAATGCAACAGTCTGGAGACCACCTGGAACTGCGGATCAGGCGAGCGGCTAGTTCCATCTGGGAAAAGGGTTTCCCTGTTGCGGGCGGGAAATTCATTCTATCTATTCGGGATGTTTTCGACTATGGGGATTACGTGTGGAGTGTGATGGCTGTGGATGCTGAGCAGCAGATCGTTAGCCAGCCGGGCGAGGAGCGAGAAATATCTTGGCAGCCGAAGCAGCAAAGTGGTTCCGGGCCTGCCCAGCCTCAGCCACCCTTCGTCAAGTAGGCCATTCGAGCCAGCCGAGAGAGCGCCCCTCTTTAGGATCAGCGACGCAATGCTCGCCACGGGCATGTGGCGGGCCTGATCTTTCTGATTTGCTCATCGCAGGCACTAACCTACGAGGACTGGGCTACGTCGCTGGGATGGACGTACGCTGACCAACAAATGCTTGTGCCATGAGGACGGAGCGACCACAGAGAATTTACAACATACGGAGAGACGATGAAGATTCAACGCACTGCGGTCTCGATTGCCTTGAGCCTGATCTGTATCACCATTACGTTGATGGCTTGGGGCGTGCGGCCGACTGCCGCGGGTAGTGTACCCCGTATAGATCGAGATTCCCGTCCGCCGCTCGATCGCCCTGCTAGTCCTTTTCTTCTTACCGTCCCAAGCTTGGAGAAAAACTCTTGCTTTTCCTCACAGTACAGAGTCACGAACATGGGCGGGGCTGCAGCGAACACATACCAGACGTTTTACGATGACTCTGGGAGCATGCTGGTCACATCGCCCCTGATACAGATACCTGCTGGGGAAACGAGCACCTTTGATGTGAGTAGCAATTTACCTAGCGCGCAGGATTATTTTGGATATGCTGTAATCTCATCCGATCAACCAATTACCGGCACAGTATTGACGTTCTCTATCTCGGGCAAAACTGTCGACGGGAGCTCCGCGCCCATTTCCGGGGCACAGATTGGCACCCAGCTTGGTACTCTGCCGGCCACAACACATTCCGCGTTTTCAGATTTGAGCGGCAACTATGTTTTAGCCGGGCTACCACCGGGCGTATGTTCCATTGTTGCCTGGAAGAGCGGCTATACCTTCTCTCCCGCTTCGGACAGTGTTGCAGTGCCACCGAATGCCACGGGAGTGAATTTCATCGGGACGCTTGCACCCACGACAACAACAACTATAACTTCGTCGTTCAATCCGTCGGTCTTCGGACAAGGCGTAAGTTTTACAGCTACGGTTACTGGGACGGGGGGCACGCCTACTGGGACAGTGGTGTTTAAAGACGGAGGCGCGGATATTGCCGGATGTAGTTCCCAGTCTCTGAATGTCACGGCGCAGGCAAGTTGCTGGACCTCATCGCTCGCAGTAGGAATGCACAGCATCACTGCTCTGTACAGCGGAGATGCGAGCTTTTCTGCGAGCGCTGGCGTTCAGACTGAGAATGTGGAAAAGGCGAGCACAACCACGGTGATATCATCACACGAACCAAGTCCATCGGTTGTCGGCGAAGTGGTTATTGTGACTTACATGGTGGCTATCAATGTGCCTGGTGGAGGAACACCTTCGGGCAGTGTAACAGTGAGCGATGGGATAAGTAGTTGTGTAGGCACAATTGCAGCGGGAAGCTGCGCCATCACGTTTGCTTCAACTGGAGGTAAGGTGCTGACGGCGACGTACACGGGTGATGGCAACTTCCATGGGATTACATCGGCCAGCGTCGTTCATACCGTGAACATGGCAAATACAACCACAACTATCACCGGACCCTCGCCTGCCAGTTCCGCCGTAGGGAGAACGGTGAGAGTGAGCTACGCGGTTCGTGCGGACCCACCAGGTAGCGGATCTCCAAGTGGCAGCGTATCCATAAGCGACGGGGTGGTTGGTTGCAGTGACGTGGTTGCGGCAGGCGGTTGCGAGATAACGTTCACTTCTGTGGGACGCAAGACCCTCACGGCCACCTATTCAGGTGACGATAACTTTGTTGACAGCGCTTCATCAATGACCTATTCGGTCGAGAATCTGCATCTGTTTCTGCCTTTCCTCATTCGATGGGGACCCAAGGCCGGGTTGTGGCGAAGCAGCAACCGAGATGAGTTCTATGTCAGTTCTGATGGTACTTTGGTGACTAGCTTTTCCACTTACATCGATATCCCTAGCTGCAATCTGACTAATTTCAAGATCACGCATGCGACGCCAGAGCCGATTATCAACAATCACTTCTCCTTCAGCGGATCCTTCCATGCGGACGTGACCTTCGATTCGCCGACAACGGCGCATGGGGAGGACGGACTGAACAGTTATACGGCTCCTTGCGGCGTGTCCGGTAGCGCTGGGCCCTGGTCCTTCACGGCCGGATGGAACACAAATGCTCCATCCAGACTCCCTAGCCTACCTCATCTGCTGTTGCCCTGAACTTGGGCGATGCTTTTGAGAGCATTGGGGCGCACGGGCTTCGTGTGGGCCTCCAACAAGCAGATCATGGTACCGCAATGGAAGGCCATGTAGATACTGCAGCGTCTAGCATCTCAGTGAAGGGAGACGTTATGATTCCATCCTTGACTGGGCAGCATCTCGGCAAGTATGAAATCCTTGAAGAAATCGGAAGAGGCGGGTTCGGAGTCGTCTACAGGGCGCGAGACCAGCAACTGAAGCGCATCGTCGCGCTCAAGGTGCTTGCGGCCAGCCGGCTAACCGATCCCGCGTTCGTGACCAGGTTTAAGCAGGAGGCCCAGACCGAGGCAAATCTGGAGCACCCGGGTATCGTCGCGATTTACGAATTGGGTGAGGAGCAGGGTATTCAGTATATCACCATGAAATTCCTATCCGGGCAATCGCT
The DNA here is from genome assembly GCA_023489485.1 of Chloroflexota bacterium. Classification (GTDB taxonomy): domain Bacteria; phylum Chloroflexota; class Anaerolineae; order UBA4142; family UBA4142; genus JAMDCU01. The sequence goes on along the minus strand of JAMDCU010000158.1, from coordinate 19,497 downwards.
CGACAAGATCATCCAGGCTGAGGCTCCGCTTCCATTGGGGAGGGCAAAGAAGATCATCGGTCAGGTCGCTTCAGCGCTGGATTATGCCCATAGTCAGAGTCTCATCCATCGGGATATCAAGCCGAGCAATATCATCATAGATGACTACGACAAAGCGGTCCTGACCGATTTTGGACTGGTCAAGTTGGCCATTGGCAGTTCGGTGAGCACTACGGGTCAGCCTCTTGGCACGCCTGCTTACATGTCACCCGAACAGGCGGATAGCCGGCCGGTGGATGGGCGTACGGATGTCTATGCCCTCGGCGTCGTGTTATTTGAGATGCTCACTGGAAGTCTACCGTTCAACGCGGAGAGTACACCTTCTATGCTGCACAAGCAGGTGTACGAAGCCCCGCCCAGCATTCGCACTTTTCGCACCGATTTGCCGGCATCTGTCGAAGCGGTAGTCAACCAGGCATTGGCCAAGAACCCAGAAGAGCGCTTTCAGACACCGGGAGAAATGTTGGCCGCTCTGATCGGAGAGCAACCGGCGGCATCGCTCACTCCTCCCTCGGTGGCCGTGCCAACCCCTATGCCCCCGCCGGTATCGCTACCTCCTCAACAACCGCCACCGGTAGCGACTACTCCCACACGCGGCCCCATATCATTACCGATGGCAGTGCTGATCGGGGTGGGAGCACTTGTAGTGGTATCTTTGATATTCGCATTTGTCATTCTCAGCCAGGGGCAACCCCCGGCGCCAACCCCGACCGAGGTATCCTTTGCGGCAATAAGCGCTCCAACTCCCAGTGTTGAGCCGAGCTCCACGGCCACTCTGGTCCCGTCGCCGCGACCTGCTGTAACGGTCTATTCAACGCTGGTCGTCGTGACCGTAACCGTTCAGCCGGTAGTGAGTCCGTTTGCTCCCACGGCGATCTTCGTGCCGCCTCCAAGCCCGCCGGCCTCTCAAGTGCCGTTGCGCTATCCTGCAGTCGCCCTGCGCGAGCCGAAAAATGGGCAAACCCAGGAGGGATTTGCAGTTACTTTCGAATGGGAAGAAGGCCCGCTGCAGCAGCCGGGTGATCATTATGAGGTGTTCCTGAAACGTCCTGCAAGCTCGACTTGGGAGAGGCGGTACCCAGCGAGCCAGCCGCAGAAATACATCTTGGCCCTCCAGGACGCTTTTGGATACGCGGAGTATCTCTGGACCTTGTTCATCGTGGATGGACAAGGCCAACCCGTCAGCCCGCAGGGAGATGTCAGAAAGTTCATTTGGCAGCCTCGCACCGTCTACGGCCAGTAATAGCTCTTTCACTGGAGCAATCTATCTGGAGAAATCCTGCTCAGTAGCGTCTGCCTACGCGTTATTCCAAGCAGACAGGATGCATCGCCATGAGCCGAGTTCTTCTGCTCAACCCACCTCCAGTAAGGAATATACGCTATTCCAGAGAGGGACGCTGTCAGGAACGTGAAAGTGTCTTGGGAACGGCGAAACCGCCGTTATCGCTCGCGATCCTCGCTTCGCTCCTGAGAAGCAAGGGTCATGCGGTCGCGCTGGTAGACGCAAACATCTGCCGTTTGTCCACTCGGGCCATCGTAGGGCAGACGGCCAAGGCCATAGAGCGGCCCGACATCATCGTCCTGGCAACTACGACGCCCACGGTTCAATCGGATATGCAGGTAGCACGGGAATTGAAAGAGCAATGGAGTTCGTTACTCGTTGCGATTGGCCCGCACACTTCCGGGATCCCGCGAGAAACATTGGAAGAGTTTCCGTGGCTGGATGTTGCCGTCGTAGGTGAACCCGAACTGCCGATAGTTGAACTCTGTGCTCAGTTCGACCGGGTGATACTTTCAGAGGTGCAGGGCATCGCTTCTCGAAGCGGAGATGCCATTCTTTCGGGAGCCGGCCCCAGCCACGTGTTGGATCTTGATCTACTCCCTAGCCCGGCCTGGGATTTGCTTCCCCTGGATCTGTATCGACTGCCCCTCATTGATGAGCCCTATGTTCTCGTAGAAACGTCGCGAGGATGCCCGCCCGCCTGTGATTTTTGTGTCGTGCCGTTGACTCACGGTCGCGTCTTCCGCCAGCGTAATACAGAATCCATTGTGAATGAAATTGAAGACGTGTATAAGCGACACGCGACGCGGTATATCTACCTCTGGGGCGACACTGTCACGATGGGGCATCGTTTCCTGAAAGAGTTTTCCGCGGAGGTACAGCGCCGAGGCCTACCCATCCGCTGGATGGCCAATGCACGCGTGGATACGTTGCCGAGCTATGACTTTGTTCAGAAGCTAAAAGCATCAGGCTGTTGGATGCTATCCGTGGGAGTTGAGACAGGTGATGATCATATCCGCAAGACCATGTCCAAGCGATTCGACTGCGATCGCATCCGCCTAGCATTCCAGTGGCTCCAACAGGCCGGCATCATTTCGTTCGCGTTTTTCATCCTCGGCTACCTCGGAGACAATCAGACTACCATGGAGCAAACGATCCAACTGTCTCTGCAAATCGATCCGGATTATGCGGCCTTTTACCCGGCTGTTCCGTACCCCGGGACGGCTTTTTACCGTGAATGCGTATCAAGGGGATGGCTGGCGACGCGAGATTGGTCCAAATATGACTATTCTACCTACGTCATTTCGAACCATGTCCTCCGGCCCGAACTTGTGCTGCCAATGAAGACCTCGGCCTATCGCAAGTTCTATTTGCGGCCCCGCGTGATCTGGAGGAACCTGAAATTGATTCGATCTCCCCGAGGACTGGCGCAAGCGTACAGATGGGGACGAGAATTCATCCAAGCCAGAGGTGAGACTCAACCCACATGAACATTCCTCTCCCGCGCGCAAGTAACATCTTCTCGGACGCTAGACAGCTCGCGGCAAGCATGACTCGCTCAGAACTACGGCAGTGGCTGGCAGGTGCTATTGCCGCGACGTGGTTCCTTTCCTGGATGATCAATCTCTACGTCCATCAGGATTGGTTACAGCCTCTCGGGCAGATCGTTGACTGGCTGAGCCAACCTGAAATCCACTACACGCCAATTCAGGTGGCTGGTCCACTTTCGGCGCTAGTGGCTTCCGCCGAAATTGTTGTTATCGGGACTCTGGCTGCCGGCTTGATCCTCCGAGATGAGAGCAGCTTGGCATTGAGACGGATTGCAGCGGCGGGTTTTGGTTTCGGATTCACGGGTTTGGTTACTATCATGCTGGGGATTGCCGGACAGCTATATTGGATGGCAATCAGTGCCACCACGGTTTACCTCGTCTTTGTTCTTCTGATTCTGCAAGGGATGCGTGATCGATTCGCCATCCGGCCATATCTAGTGCACCTGGAAGAGTCGTTCTTGATGTGGCGCTTTGATCACCCTAGACAAAGCAAAAGCTCCTGGCTATTCTTGGCTTTTGTAGCGTTCCTCTGCTTGTCGGTTTATTATCATGCGGTTGCAACTCCGATCGTTCATTGGGATGCTCAGACATACCATGCCGTGATGGCCAAGATCATGTTCTACCATCACGGCATTCCTGTCATTACAGGACCAGGGGTCGGGCTCGAAATGAGCGATAGCTTCCCTCCGCTGTTTTCGGCATTGGGGGCCTTTTACGATGTGCAGGTCGGCCAGATTGAAGACATGTACCTGCGTCTAATTCCACCCATCGTGGCCGTCCTCTTGTTGTTCGTCGTCTATCAAATTGGCGAGTTCTTGCTGGACAGGCGCTACGGGAAAATCTCCGTACTCCTATTGGCCATCAGTCCGATCTATCTCGTCCATGCCATGTACGCAATTAGCTACCTCATGCAGGCTTTTTTCGTGAGCACAAGCCTCCTCTTTCTGCTTTATGGCGTCAAGACGAACAGGGCCCGTTATTGGATCACCTCTGGTGTTTTTCTTGGTTTTGACTTCCTGACCTCGTATCAGGGATTCTTCTATGCAGTGGGGGCGGCGGCTGCATGCCTGTCAGTTGTTGCGTGGGCAGAATCAGAAAAACGAATGAGAAACCTGCGAAACGCTTTCCTACTGGCTTTAGCGACCATCCTTACGGGTTCGGTCTGGTATCTGCGAAACCTACTTTTAGTGGGGAATCCCATTTATCCGTTTGCCTATGGCGTTTTGGGCGGAATTAATATCGAGCCCGGCATTCTGGCCACCACGATCAGAGGCGTAAATCTCGATAGCTATCATTCCTTTTTCGGCACTTATTATCCAAGCTGGCAGGAATGGATTGGCACACTTTTAGTCAACCGGAGCAGCTTTCCCACCTTAACTATATTGACGATTCCAGGCATCATACTCGCTCTCTGCAAAGGATCGAGATCTCTTTGGTGGGTTGCCGCCATTTTCACTCTCATCCCCGCCCTGATCGTTCTCAGCGGCGTTGCCAACATCTTCACTAGGTACTTCATTCCCTTTCTCCCGGGTATCGCGCTCTTGACGGCACTGCCGATAGCAAAGGCGATGGGATGGGCAGTGCGACAGGGGCAATCGGAGCTAACCAGCCGGCGCCCGGTACAAGCAACCCTCGCAATTGGAATTGCACTGACCTTTATTTTCCCGACATCTCTGGTTGTTTTCGGGGGGAAAAACTACCCGGCGGTCGATTGGGCGACCCCTGCACCGGATTATCTGGTCTATCTAAGGAATCCGGGCATGGATAAATGGGATGCGGTAAACAGCTTCTATGGAGGCGGGGCCAGAGGTTGGAGGTGGTTGGACGAGCATTTGCAAAAAGGACAGCGGGTCGCCACGTACGACACCCAGATCTATTACATCAAAGATGCTGACAACGATTACTTTTTTTACCTGGATGGGTGGGAAGCCCGCGAGTTGTACAAGATGCAGGACCCCGAACAAATTGAGAGATATCTTCGGGCAAATAACGTAAGCGTGGTCTTCGATGTGATCTGGTGGCAAGTCTGGGAGCGGTACAATGACCTGCCACTCAATCGTTACCTGGGTTCTCCCAAGTACTTCCCCATCGTCTTTCAGTCGTGGGATAACACCGGGATCTACCATGTTGGCCCGCTGGACGAAGCCCTCACTGCGCAATCTCCACTGGCTGTTTCATTGTCGCCTGATGGCTGGTCAGGTCCCGAGAGCGTTGGAAATGGCACCGTTAGGTCGGTTCTGGCACACTCAAATGCCGCCGGGCTTTATGTAGAGACACCCCCTTCTGCCAAATGGGTCTGGGTCCAAATGGTCGCCCTCGACATCGGCACCGGATGGGTGGCCTTTAATTTGGAGGTTCCGGGCGGCACCTTTTACAACTACGCCTCGGTTCGCTTGACGAATACTGGTGAATGGAAAGCCTTTCGATTTCAAGTGCCGGTGGACCCCAACCGTGGCTTCGTTGAACTTGGGATACAGACGTCGCCCCTGGATGTGCCGGTGCGAAGCATCAACGCTTCGCTTGAGCTCCAATAGACGGAAGAAAACAAGGCCCGGGAGGCTTTGCTTCAAGGATGCCGTGGCGAATATTCATGAGTTGTTCCTCAATGATTCAGATACGATCTATATTGAGTTTTGGAGGAAACCAAGATGAGATGTTCGAAGTGTTTGCAAGAAATCAGTGAAAAGCTCCTGTGCTGACCCAGCTGCAGCGAGCGAGTTCCAAGTGCCGCCAACTTGGGCGGGGACGTGATCGACACGTGGCACAAGCAGCTCTTGGTGTATCGCTGACGCTCGGCGCACCGGCCCGCACGACTGCTCAAGATCTGGGCCTATCGCTTGCGTGAACCGGTCGTGCCCTTGCATCCTGAGTTTCTACGGCGGTAGCGACGGCGCGAGGTGTTAACGATGTTGCAAGACTCCTTTTAACTAGCGTAATACTCAAATGTGTAAACGATGTCGCTAGACCGTACAATTAACGACCAACTGCATCGGTATTGTAAAGCCGAGCACCTCCGGTTCACAAGCAGCCGTGCCAGCAAGAAAAATGGCAATGCGCGGGTGGAGCAGAAGAATCGGACGGTAGTGCGCCATCTGGTCGGGTACGGAGGCTACGCCACCCAAGCGCAGGTCGATCAATTGAATGCCATCTATGCCATGGCTCGTTTGTTTATCAACTTTTTCAAACTCGTCATGAGGTTGAAAAGCAAGCGGTGGGTGGGGAGCAAAATCAAGAAGATTTATGATGACCCCAGGACGCCGTGTCAGCGCTTGCTCGATTGCAAGGTACTGTCCCGCGGGCAAACAGAAAGCCCGGTATGCGAGTTTGAGCCTGTCCAAAGTAAAAGCAGAGGTGGATCGGCGGTTGGCGGCGTTGAAACCGAGCTGTCCTTTCACCGACAATCATTTGCGAGGCAACGAGCGAATTTGGACGACACTTATCCGTGAGTCAACGAATTCATTTCACCGACATTCTTGATGAGTCAATTCGTCTTCTTGACTGCAATTGCTATCTGCATATAATCAAGAGCGTCATTCTCTCTTACGAAATGTTTTGGCTTTTGCGTGATGGAAGACGGTCGTAACTTTCTCTATCGTCCTTCTCTTCTAAGTGCTAGGGGATTCTTGCCAAGGAGAAGGTCGCGGGTTCAAATCCCGTCTTCCGCTCTTGAGATCAAAACCAGCCTATTTTTCAGGCTGGTTCTTGTTTTTCCAGACGCGAGATTATCCCAACTCCTCGCGGATCGGCAAGCGCCCGGGGCTACCGGCCTTCTCCTGTTTTCGCCGAAGCGGAGAATGCTGCGGTTGCTGCAGGGAGAAGGCCTTTACTGCCTTTCTCTTCCGATGAGCGACCTTCTCCACTTTTTCCTCATGGAGCGTCTCCGTTTGTCTTGTCTGTCCATCTGACTTTGCCAATGACCTAGGCCTGTGCTGGCTGAAAGCCCCACTCGTCCGGGACTTGACTCCATTGATAGTCTTTGACAGCTTTCCTGGAGTCCAATCCTGTGTTCACCCGCTGCCAGCGGCAGACCCTATGGCTCAGCCGCCCCATCGCTTTTCTTGAACGGATCTACTTGCACTTCACCCAACCTTCGCGCCACTTGATTGCCCTCAGCACCGTCACGGACCTTACACGGAACAAAGCCGACCCCATCGCTGAAAATGGCCGGCTCCGCCAACAACTCAGCGTCCTTCACCGCCAAATCAAGAAGCCCGTCTTTTCCTACCAGTCATCGACCTGTGGTTCCGTCCCCTTTATCTCTTTTTCATCATTTAGCTCGCTGCACGGCGAATGGTGCATTTTGAAGTCACGCGTTCACCAACGGATGAGTGGGTAGCTCAACAACTGCGCGAGGCCGCCCCGTTCGGACAGGCACTGCGTTTCTTGATACGGGGCCAGCAGATATGGCGAAGCCTTCACGCGGGTCGCCGTCGGCACATCAATCGAGGTTTTGAAGCCGCCCTACCGTGCGCCAAAAGCGAATGAAATTTGTGAACGGTTCTTGGGGAATGTCCGAAGAGAATGCCTCAATCACAGCCTGGTATTGGGGGAACAACATCTGTATCGGGTGATCCGGGAATACATGGCGTATTTCAACCGAGCGCGGCCACGTCAGAGAATTGGCCAACAGATTCCAGAGGGGGCTACGGCGGTTCCAGAGAAAGAGAAGAAAGGCAAGATCATTGCCCTCCCGTTCTCAACAGGCTGCACCATGATTACCGGTTGGCAGCGTGAGCCACGAAGGGCTACCTAAACTGGGGTGGACAAGGCTTTCAGCGACTACAGGTGTTGGAATGGAGAACTCTTACGGGCCTAGACATGACCGGCTTCAAATCGGAATCGGGTGCCGACAAAAAAGACCTCCTGAGAGGCTGAGGCTCAGGAGGTCTGCTCTCTCTCAGCGGAGTGATTTTTCAATCACAACGGGTAGTTTGTTCGTTCTCGCAGGAACCCCACGGATTCTATCAACGCGTGCTCATGACAGCCCGTGCCTTACGTGCCGATCCACAGACTTTTTTGCCATTTCACCTTTGAACTTTGGCTGACGTTTCTCGATGAACACCTGCATTCCCCCGATGCGATCCGGCTAGGCCGTCACTTGCGTGATTTGTTCCCAGCTCACAATCGAGGCCCTTGCCCTGGGGAGACTCCTGCGTGGCCTCAATTGCAGTTTTCGGCGACAGAATCGGATATATATTCAAGCTCCCTTCCTATTGTTACTTCAGCTCACGTGCTGGTGTTCAGTCCGCTTGATGATTTCATCTTGGACGGGCTTGGTCAGTTCGACGAAATACGCGCTGCACCCCCCAATACGGACGATCAGGTTCTTATGCTGCTCCGGGTGTTCCTGTGCATCCAGCAATGTCGGGTTGCTCGCCACATTGAATTGAATGTGCTTGCCGCCGGCCCGAAAGTAGGTGAGGATCAAATCGCCCAGTTTCTGCAAACCTTCTTCATTCGCCAGTGCCGCGGGATGGAATTTCAAATCGAGTGACGTCGATTGATACAGAACCTGGTCAATTTTCGCCGCGCTCTTGATCTGTGCCCGGGGTCCGCATACATCCCGACCTCGCATTGCCGCCATTGACTCGTCCGCAAGACTCTCGCCGGCATACCGGCCATCTGGCGTCGCTCCGGTTGCCGCTCCTCCGGGAATCTGGCATGTCCCAATTGTGATAGAAGCAGGCTTTTGTTTCCCGCCCAGACTGGTGCCCAGCGTCATCGTCTTGGCCGCCCAAAACTGATAGAGATCGTGGGCAATGTCATCTACATAGTCATCATCATTCCCGTATTTGGGCGCGGCGAGACACAGGCGGTGAATTTCCTGGTTCCTTTCGCCCGCCCAATTGGCGGCAAGCGCTACCATCAACTCTCGGGGTGAGATCTTTTTCTCCTCAAAGACCAATTTCTTGATGGCCGCCATCGAATCCGCAACGTTGATCATTCCAATAGGATTGAGCACCGAGCCATTCTCCAAAGGCAGGGTGCGTTCAAGGATATCTCGGCCCGCTCGAATCCCATCGATCATCAACGACGATTCGATCGGCTGCGGGTACAATTCGCCATAGGCGCGAATCGTAATGTTGTTGAACTCAGCCTGCAGCTCGATAAAATGAGCGAGTTGGGATTGAAGCGCTTTCATCCAATCTTCAAAACAATCAAAACTCTCAAACTCGCCCGTCTCGGGACCCACTTGTTTCCCGGTTCGCGGATCTCTGCCATTGTTCAGCGCATACTCAAAGACCATCGGTACGACAAACATGGGGTGAGCAATCGTGCGCGATTGGGTAGGAACGTTGATGGCGAGACAGCCTGCAATGGCGTAATTTCGTGCATCCCGCAACGGTATGCCATGCGAAAGCAAATAATCAATACAGGACTGGTCGGCGATAAAGGCAGGCATGCCAATGCCCGTCCGAACCAATTCAAGCGCCTTCCGCATGAGCTCCGCAGGCATGCCGTCATGGACGCGCAAGGTAATCGTGTGATGAGGCGTCGGGCAATCCCTGGCTGCTTCCAGCACGAGAAAGGTCAATTCGTTCGTTGCGTCTCGGCCGTCTCCTGTCTGACCCCCGATCGTCATATTGTGCCACTTCGCGTGCCCGCCGTATTTGTTGCGATGGGTAGAACCCGCCGTGACAATAATCTGTGAATCTTTGAACCGAAGCCATTCAAGTACTTCCAACACTTGATCGTCGGTGATCCTGCGGACCGCCCTGTCCCGCTTGTAGAAGGGATACATGAATTGATCAAAGCGACCTAACGACAGGACCCCGGAAGGGAGCAGGACTAACAGCGTGAGCCAGAAAGACTGCATCGCCTCATAGAACGTGCGCGCCGGATTCGCGGGAACCCAGCGGCAGGTGACCGCCATCTTCTCTAGTTCAGCCCGGCGCTCTGGGTTCTGTTCCTTCGCTGCCATTTCTTTCGCAAGCACAGCGAACCGGCCAGCAAAGCGAATGAGCGCTTGATGCGCGAGAATCACCGCTTTGAGATAATCCACTTTCTTGACGGCATCCGCGCTCAAAATTCGAGTTGAGCGTAGCTCTTGCTGTGCCTCCTCGATGATCTGGCGGGTCCCTTGGTTTAGCACCTTTTCAAAATCAAAGATCCCGAGAATCTGGCTGATCTCGTGACGGACGCCGTACCCGCAGCCGATCATTCCTCCAGGTCCCCAGCCCTCATCCTTGCTGCGAAAGGCGGGCAGCACGACGCCGAGTTGCGCATAGGGCCAGAGGCGTTCGTTGTCATAGAGCTGCACCATTCTGCCCGTGAGGGTCCTTCGTCGCCAGTATTCGTTCATTCGGGCGATTTCTGCACGCTCGTCGGCCGAGATGCTAAAACCATCTTGGATGAGACTATCGAGGTCCGTGGGAGACCAGGTCCCCCACAGGCAGGTAAGCTCAACCCCTCCGGGCTTGCTTGCCAGGTTGCCAGCCAACATGTCGTCGTCCTCAATGAAGATGGGAATGTTGTCCAGCACCTTTGCGATGGCAAGGGCATTCCGTATAATCTGGGGTTGGCCTTCAGTGTCTTGGAAAGCTTCAGTTATTAGCTGTCCTTTTACAGTGCTCACCGGAATCCCGTTGGCGCGGGCGGCTTGTAGCGCGTGGGTCAACTTGGCGATTCTCGCTTGCACGCTTGATCTCCTCTGTATTCCGTTTAAATCCAACGCACGATCCATCGGCCCAGGCGAGGGCCTACCAGGTAACGCATGAGCGGGACGAATAGCGGGGAATACCGTCTGCTCAATGCCGCTCGGTAATCAAGGAGGCTGTCGCTAAAAGTCCTAGTCTGGTAGTGCAGGATCTGCTCCGACTTGGTGGTATCATACCAGTCCATGGGCGCCGGCTGTCGGCTAAAACGTTCAGCAGGCGGCAGAGGCAGCCCAAGGATATCAAGGATTGCACGCACGCGCTCTCGATGCAGCATCCGTCCGCGCGGGCCGCTGCTGATGACCAGTGTCCTGCCGTTCATGGAGTCGAAATACTTGATCGCCTTGATGATCGCCAGTGCCGTATCGTCCGGGTGACTGGTTTCGATACGATTGTCGAGCGGAATCCGGAACATATAACGAAGTTCCGCTCTTGAAAAGATTTGGTCCTGCCAATGGGATCCTAGTCGCAGGATGACAAAATCAATCCCGGCCGCCCTGATGAGCTCTTCCGCGGCCAGTTTCGTTTCGGCGTATATCCCTTTGGGATGGGGAGTCACTCGCTCTGGGCAAAGAGGTTCGGTGGCATCCGGAGTGGGTCCGAACACGGCCACGGAGGAAGTATAAATAAAGGGAATATGCCGGCCAGAAGATTGAAGGGCCTGGACGAGAAGCCGGGTCCCTCCCAGATTGACGTGGGTCGCCAAATCCGGGTTGACTACCGTCGTCGCTGTCAGAACAGCCGCCATGTGGACGACCGCTTCGACATCCTTCAAGGCTCGGCCGATATCAACAGGACGGGTAATGTCTCCCCAGACGATCTCAGCCTTGCCCGAAAGTCCGCCCAGTGCTGCACGGGTTTTCGGCGTTTCAACGTCGAAGATCCTCACCTGAAATCCGTGCTTCAATCCCGTTTCACAAACTCGAATTCCTAACCGCCCCGCACCCCCTGTGACTAGAACCCGCATCTCAACTTCTTTGCTTCCCGTTAGCAACAAATGCGCTGTTCAGTTCGGGCGATGATCTGGTCTTGCAACAGCGAGTCGAGCTCAACAAAATAGGCGCTGTAGCCGCCCACGCGCACGATCAGGTTCTTGTATTCGGATGGATGCGCCTTGGCGGCCAAGTAGAATTCGCGGTCCTGAATATTCCACTGAACCTGATAGCCGTTATACCCCACGAAGTAGGACTCGATCAAATCGACCAAGCGTTCCCGCTCAGTTCGAGTTCGGAGCAGGCTCTTGGGCATTTTCATGTTCAGGACCGCCGTACGATTACCTTCATACGCCAACGACTTGGCGACAGAACGCATTGTCACCGTGGGGCCTTGGGTATCGACCCCTGCACAAGGAGAAATCCCGCCGTCGGCCAACGGCATCCCCGCCTTGCGGCCGCTCGGCAAAGCGCCCACAATCCGGCCATGTGACCCGTGAACGGCACCGCCCAATTTGACATCGCGTTTCGGATAACCGAACTGCCCCCTCCGCGACCGTCCCCAGGTTGCCGCGTAGTCGTTCAAGATCCGGTAGGTCTCCTCCGGCTTCCCCAGGTCGTTGCCAAATTTGGGCGCAGACTCGAGCATTCGTCGAATCACCTCACCTCTTTCGCCGGCGAAATCGCTCATGCACACCTGGATCAATTCGGAGACAGAGAGAGTGCGTTTCCGGTAGATCCATTCGTTGATGGCGACCAGTGAATCGACAACGTCCGCGTAGATCTTGTTGTAGACATCTCCCGTGAACTGAGGGTAGCGGACCCCGCCGGCGTGAACATCCTGTCCTTTCTGGATACAGTCGGGTGAGAGGGCCGAAGCAAACGGCTGGCTGTATACCTGCATCTTGACCAACTCACCGATTTTGAATCCCTTGAGTACAGTATCGTAGACATATTCCCATTGCTTTTGAAACGCGCCAATCCAATCCTCGATACTTTCGAATTCCACGGGGTCGCCGGTCTGGATGCCCAGTTGTTTGCCGGTGCGGGGGTCGTGGCCGTTATACATCACCAACTCAAACACCTTGGCGCCGTCGATGAAATGGTAAGTCCCATAGATACTTCCATACGGATAGGGATGCGCACACCCATCGACGAGATAATCGCGTGCATCCTCCAGTGAAACCCCGTCCGCCACGAGCCCAGGAATGATATGCTCGTCGTTGTGAAACGCCGGCTCGGACCCAATCTGCATATTCGTTTCGACGGCTTTGAGCATCAACTCACGCCGAGTGCCCGAATGCCACCGCAGGTAGATGGGTACACCTAGCTTCAAGTGCCCGGCGATATGCAAAATGAGATAGGTGAGCGAGTTGGATGCATCATTCCCCGACCGGTCCACCCCGCCCAACGTGGTCCGGGTATTTAAGTAACCAGCACCGCTGATTTTGACGCCAGCGACGACAAAGGCGTCGGTGGATGCCATCTTGATCCAAAACGCAGATAAGAGCTCGGCCGCTTGCTCTATCGTCAGCTTGCCGAGTTCCAGGTCGTCGTGGAAAAAGGGATAAAGGTATTGGTCAAGCCGGCCGAGGGGGATGCCGCTCCCGTTTCCCTCCTCGAGGTACAATCCTAGATGGATAAACCGAATGCTCTGCAGCGCTTCCCAGAAATTCCTCGGTGGATTCTCAGGGACCTGTTCGCAGATTTCGGCGATCGTTTCAAGTTCTTTTTTCCGCACGTCATTCGCTTCCTGAGCTGCCATCTGGCGCGCTAGCTGCGCATACCGACGTGCCAGACGGATTTGCGCCTCGCATCCCAATTTCGCGGCACGCAGGAACAGATACTTGTCCCCATCACGCGGCGAGGAGAACTGGATCTTTTGGATCTCGTGATCAATCTCGGCGATAATGCCGCACAGGCCAACTCTCAAGAGCTTGTCATAGTCGGGATGGGGAGAAGAGAGCGATTGCTTGCCGTGGGAGCGCGTACAGACATCCACCGAGACGTCTTCGTACCTGGACCCCATCACCGCTCGAATCTCTTGCAACATTACGTCGCCCGGGCTGCGTCCTTGCCAATAGTGGGCATCGTCTACGATAGTTTTCAAGTCAGCATCGGTGAGGAGGCCTTCCGTCTGGTCGGCACGGAGGCGGCGGTCGCCCGCCTCGATCTCCAAGCCCATCTGAGGACTGAAATCCAGCTGCAAGCCAACGCCCCGTGGAAAGGGTGTTTGCGAACCGACGATGAGCTCCCGGTCAAAAATTGTGATCGGGATCTCGTCACAGACCTTAGCGAAGAGATAGGCGCGCCGGAGGTGGAGCGGTTGCCCTTCGGTTTCTTTCCACGATTCCGTAGCAAGATGCGAGCGTGCGGGGCAAATCTGCACCGGGCTATCGTAAAAGCGATCGAGCAAGCCGACGATACGGGGCATCTTCGGGTCGATGGCGTTGATCGCCTCAATCACGTGCCCAGGACTGGCAGATGGATCCGACCCTGTTTCTGAGATCGTAGCCATCGGTTACCTCCCAACCGAGTATTTCAATTGGACCCGTGCCCCATCCTTCCGATAATCTCATTCTGAATGACTCTGCCCAACTTCCGAATAGGTTGATAAAAGGACAGACGAAATGGGTTGAGCGTCGCGTCTTCATTTCGAGAGGCGAACACAGAAAGATTCAACCTGCCAGCGGGCGCCCATGTTCCAGATTGGCTTCGAGTCGACGTGTTCATGCAGCGTGAAGCAGGGTGAAACGGACCGAGAGAAACTCTCAGATTAACCCGGAGGTCGAGCGCAATCTCGACCTCCGGGTGAAATTGACTATCCAATCCACGCGTCTTCGGGCGTCCACCACGCTGAAACGGGCGTCTCAAACCAGCCCGTATTGTGTACTTTCTTGTCGTAGACTCCCATGTCGGATGTGCAGCAAACGACAGTGCGCAGACAGTACTTGTCAATCATTAGTTTCATCGCATCCTGCGTGGCTTTAGCTTTGCTCTCGAAATCGCCTGCGGCCAAAGCAGTTTGGATTGCCTTCACGTAATCGTCTGGCACAAGCATCTGGCTGTAGTATCTTCCGCCCCCCATATACCTGGAGGCAAGTGCCGCGGCAACGTCAGGATTCGGGGAGATGCCTGCCCACCACATGCCATCCCAGGTTCCCCCGCTCAACGCGACCTGGCTCCATCGTGTGATCGGGGCCGGATCCAACTGGGCGTCGATGCCTACGTTCTTCAGAAACGCTTGAACAGAAGTCGAAAGCGGCGCATAATCCGCGTTGTTCGTGATATAGGCGAGCTTGGTGTTGAAGCCGTTAGCAAAGCCCGCCTGCGCGAGGAGCTGCTTCGCCTTGTCGGGATTGTAGGGGTAGCCGGTGATAGATGAGTTGTATGCCCAGTGCCCTTTGTAAATCCATTGGTTCGCCGGCTCGGCGGAACCATAGAATATTGTCTTCGCAATGGCATCGACATCAATGGCATGCTGGACGGCTTGACGGACCTCGAGCTTGGCAAATGGAGAGTCGGGTTTGATCGAGTCGTGGACCCATCCGAGCGCGCCCGACCCCGCGCGAGCACGATTGACACCGAAACCTTCTTTTTCCAGATCCGCAGCATCTTTCGCCGTAATGAACGTCAGAAAGTCGACCTCCCCTTTTCTGAAGCTGATCAGGCGGGTCACCGGATCCGCGATCACATGGATCTCAATGCCGTCGAGGTACGGTTTGCCCTTTTGCCAGTAGCCGTCGAATTTCTCATAGACGATTTCACTGGTTTTCTCCCACGAGACGAATTTGAATGGACCAGTGCCAACCGGATGGCTACCTGCCCACTCGGCGCCGTTAGCTTTGTAGGCCGCTGGGGAAATCATCGCCCCGATGATCTGTCCAAGGTTGACGGTGACGGTATTATCCCACTGAGTCAGGTTGATGCGAACCGTGGAGTCATCCACCTTGTCGATGGATTTAAAGTTCTCGGTTCCTCCGGTCTTTCCCGTCATGCACTGTTCCAGATTCCACTTGACGGCATCGGCGTTAAAATCCGTGCCGTCGTGGAATTTGACCCCCTTGCGAAGGGGAATGGTAATGGCCTTGTTGGCCAGATCGTTGATGGCATCAGTGGCGAGCCAGGGCACGGGTTTACCTGACTTGTCGGTGCGAAATAGGGTTTCGATAGCAGGGGCAGCTTGGGTCGTGCTGCTCACCACTGTCATCTTGGCCGGATCTCCCATGGTCGCCACGTCCGCCAAAATGCCAATCTTGAGCACACCACCGCTCTTGGGTCCGGTTATCGCTGTCGCCGCGGCGGCGGCTGCAGTCGCCGGTCCTGTCGTGGGAAGGGCTGGAGCAACTGATGGGGCGCATGCAGCCACCGCCAGTCCCACACTCGTAACGCCAGCATAACGCAAGAACTCTCGACGCGTTAGACTTTTGGTGCTCACCTCTCCTCCTTCAGTTCTTTTATTTGGATAGACATCGTTCAGCTGACCCAATCCTTCAGCGTGCATCCTAGCCTCGCAATGAGCCACCATCCACTACCAAGACAGAACCCGTGACAAAGGAAGACTCATCTGATGCAAGATAAACCGCGGCGTGCGCAATGTCTTCGGGAGTGCCGTCTTTCTGGATTACCCGGGCGCTGAGATCTTGCCTATCTGTTCGATTCCGGCGCAGCCGAGCCCGACCGGGTGTGTCAATTGAGCCGGGGCAAATCACATTCGCACGAATGTTGTGGTCCCCACACCCGAACGCCAGAGAACGAGTCAGCGCGATGATTCCCCCTTTGGAAGCGGCGTAGGCATAGTTCGGAGATTTGACCAACCCGGCAATGGAGGCGACATTGACAATCGCGCCGCCCCCGGCGGTGATCATCTCGGGGACCGTGTATTTGGAACACAGGTAGATGCCTTTGAGATTGATGTTGATCACCTGATCCCAGGTTTCTTCGGTGAGGTCGCTGATGAGACGTGGCTCTATGCTCATCACACCCGCGTTGTTACAGAGGATGCTGGGTCTGCCGAATTGGCGAACAGTGAATTGAACCATCCGCTCGACATCCGCCGCTCTGGACACATCTGTTTCAACGAAGGCGGCCACGTCCCCGGAGGCTTTAATATGCCTGACGGTCTCTTCACCCCGATCGCAAGCAACATCTGCCACCACGACCCGTGCGCCTTCGGCAGCGAAGAGAGAGGCAATACCTCGGCCAATCCCGCTCGCCCCTCCGGTAACAATGGCGATCTTATCTTTGAGTCTGTCCATGCCCGATAATCAATTCAAATCCGCTGTTCAGTTCGTGCAATAATCTGGTCCTGCAGCTCGGGATCGAGTTCGACAAAATAGGCGCTATACCCGCCTACGCGGACGATGAGATTCTTGTATTCCGATGGGTTCGCTTTAGCCGCAAGGTAGAAATCCCGGTCCTGGATGTTCCATTGCACCTGGTACCCGTTATAGCCTGCAAAATAGGACTCGATCAGATCGACCAGTCGCTTCCGTTCGTCTTGGGTGCGGAGCAAGGCCCGCGGCATCTTTTGGTTCAGGACCGAGGAACGATTCGTCTTAAAGTCCAGCGCACGCGCTACTGAACGAAGTGTTATCGTTGGCCCCCGCGTATCACAGCCAGCCACAGGAGAAATGCCTCCGTCTGAAAGCGGCATGCCTGATTTCCGACCGTTGGGTAAGGCTCCCACATCCCTCCCTTGCGCCATGTGCACCGCGCCCCCCACACGCGTATCTCGTTTTGGAAAACCGAAATATCCCTTGCGCGAGCGGCTGACGGATACCGCATGGTCATTGAGCTGGCGATAAATGGCCTCGGGTTTCCCCAGGTCATTGCCGAACTTGGGCGCCGCCTCCAATAGGCGCCGGATGTACTCACCCTTTTCACCGTAAAAGTTGCCAGCACATGCCTCGAGCAAATCCGCGACGGTAAGCTTGTGCTGCGTGTAGACGAGTTCGTCGATCGCGACGAGCGCGTCCGGTATATCGGCATAGACTTTGTTTTGAATGTCGCCGATGAATTGGTTGTAGCGGCATCCTCCCGCATGGACATCGAGTCCTTTATGGATACAGTCCGCTATGATTGCCGAAGCAAACGGCTGGCTGTACACCTGCATCTGGGTAATCTCACCGATGTTAAAGCCGTGGATCACTGTGTCGTAGAGATGCTCCCATTGGCGGGCAAACGCCTCTACCCAATCCCGGATGCTTGTAAACTCCCGCGGGGCGCCAGTCGCAAGTCCGATTGGCTGGCCCGTCTTGGGGTCAACGCCGTTGTTCATGACGAGCTCCAGCACCTTGCCTCCGTTCACGAAAAAGACCGTGCCGTAGCAAGATCCATAGGGAAACGGATGGGAGCAGCCGTGGAGCACATAGTCACGCGCATCCTCGAGCGCCACCCCATCGGCGACCAAGCCGGGAATGATTTGTTCGTCGTTGTGAAAGGCGGGCTCTGAGCCAACCTCGATATTGGTCCAGACAGCCTTGAGCATAATCTCCCGGCTCATCTGCGAATGCCAGCGCAGGTAAAGCGGAACATCCAGTTTCAGCTCTCCGGCCACGTGGAGGATTAAATACGTCAGTTCGTTGCAGGCGTCGTTGCCTTTGCGGTCCACGCCTCCCAAGATGGCGCGCGTCTGCACATAGCCCGCGCCTGCTGTCTTGACGTAGCCGGGCGGTATCCGGTCCGTGGCCGCAACCTTCAGCCAAAAGGCTGCAAGCAATTCGGCTGCTTGCTCTCTTTCCAGCACACCTTGATCAATATCCGCCCGGTAGAATGGATAGAGATTCTGGTCTAGTCGCCCAAGCAGCGCCCCGGCGCCATTTCCATCCTCAAGATATAGGGCGAGGTGAATTAAACGCACGCATTGTAGGGCCTCCCAGAAACTTCGAGCGGGATATTCAGGGACGCGCTCGCAGACCGCGGCGATTGTCTCCAACTCTTGCTTACGTCGCGCATCGTCTTCACGTGTTGCCATCTCCCACGCGAGACGCGCATACCGCCGAGCCAGCCGGATCGCCGCCTGACAGGAAAGATGCGCGGCCTGCAGGAACACATATTTCCGCCCATCTTCCGGCGAGGAAAAGTCCAACGCCGCCATCTCGGCTTCGATTTCGGCCATAATCCCACCGAGGCCCGTCTCAAGTACCTTGGCGTAGTCGGCATCCGGAGCGAAATTGGTGAACTTGCCATAAGATTGAGTACATGAGTAGGTTGCTTGCTCAAAGCTTGGGCCCAAGATCTCTCGGATCGATTGCCACATGGTTTCGCCGGGACTCTTTCCCCTCCAATAGAGGCTGTCCTCGATAATCGTTTGCAAATCCTTCTCGCTGAGGATTCCCTCGGCCTGCTCCGCCCTCAAGCGCCGGTCGCCCTCCTCCAATTCGAAACCGACGATGGGATTGTAGTCCAGCTGTAGGCCGACGCCCCGGAAATAGTGTGTTTGCGACCCGACAATGAGTTCGCGATCAAAGATCGCGATCGGAATCTCGTCGCAGATCTTTGCGAAGAGCATAGCTCGTCGAATGTCAAGAGGATAGCCTTCGCTCTCTTTCCAAGATTGGGTGGCGAGATGCGACCGTTCGGGACATATGTGCACTTTGCTCTCAAAAAAGCGACGGAGCAACGCCTCGATGCGGGGCGTGCGCGGATTGAGACGATCGATTGAGCGAGCATAATCTCCCGTGGACGTAACCATACCAGTTTCTCCGGTCAGGCCAATCGCGTCTCGATAAAGTGCGAGACTTCTGCTTTCACCGTTTCTTCATCCCAGACTGGGTCGATGAGAAACATGGGGATTCCTGCCGCCTCATAGGCCATCTGGGTCATCTTGCGGGCGACACCTCCACCCGGGCAATCGGATCCCATCATCAATGCTCCCCTGACCTTGTGCAATTTGGCTTCCTTGATATCCCAGTCGGGCCCGGCGTACAGCCCCAGCATCAGGTGACGGCTGGCCAATGCCCTCAAGGGGTCACCGAGACAATTGCGGGCGTACCCGTCAGCTCCTATCGAAAGATACCAGGAACAAACGAAGACGG
>JAMDCU010000118.1 GCA_023489485.1 Chloroflexota bacterium | reverse complement strand
ATTGAATCGACGGTGGGCGTAGGGACGACGGTCACCGCCATCTTTCAAAACAGTCATGTTGATCGCATGCCGATGGGAGACCTGTCTGGAACTCTCCTCACCCTCGTGATCGGTTACCCACAGGCGGATTTCGTCTTTCGTCACACCGTGAACGGGCAAGTGTTTGAATTCGATACCCGCCCGATCAAGGCAGAGCTCGAAGGCGTCAGCCTGTCCGAGCCCTCCGTGATCGCCTATCTAAAACAAGAACTCAGGGACATTTAGGATTAAAGATTCATGATTTAGAATTTGTGACCTGAGCATCTCACTGTTCCGTGACCGAGTCGTAAAATCACAAATCCTAAATCTGAAATCTTAAATTACGTGAGGTTTCCATGCCAGTCAAATCTCTAGAGGACCTGAAGAAAATCAAAGAAGAAGCGCTCGCCAAGCGCCAGATCCGCAACGCGAACGCGCGAGCTCGCGTAACGGTGGCCATGGGCACCTGCGGCATTGCCGCCGGCGCGCGCGATACGATGAAGGCCATACTGGACGAGATTGAAAAAGATGCCGTGCCCGGCGTGCTCGTCACTCAGACCGGCTGCATCGGCCTGTGCGAATTCGAGCCCATCGTCCACGTGCAAATCGGCGATAGTCCACAGGTGACATACGGCAAGGTGACGCCCGAACGCGCCCGCGCGATTGTCGACGAGCACGTCGTCGGGAACAAGGTCATTCAAGAGTGGGTAGTGACTCGCTAGTCGACGAATACAAGAGGTGATGATGCCCAGGGATTTCTATCGCTCTCATATTCTCATTTGCGCGGACCCCGAATGCCTCGCGAAGGGGGCGAGTGACATTGAAACGGTATTGGAGAGTGAGTTGGAGGCGAACGGGCTTGCCGACGAGGTGAATGTGCTCGAGACGTCGCGGCTCGGCCACTGCAGTGTCGGCCCGGAGATGGTGATCTATCCGGAGGGCGTGACGTATGTGAACTTGACCCCCGCGGCGGTGAAGGAGATCGTCGCGGAGCATTTGCTCAAGGGCCGCGTCGTCAAGAAATACCAGTTCACCGGGCAAGCACGCAAGGACGAAGAACTGCGCGCGCCGACGGCGAAAGAAGTGCGCGTCATCATGTCGCGCTGCGGCGTGATTGACCCGGAGAACATCGAGGACTATATCGCCGAAGACGGCTACGCGGCGCTCGCCAAGGCCCTCTTGGAGATGAAGCCGCGCGAGGTGATCGACGAGGTTCTGCGCTCGGGCTTGCGCGGGCGGGGCGGCGCGGGTTTCCCCACCGGCAAAAAGTGGGAATTCGCCGCGGGACAAAATTCCGAGCAAAAGTACATGATCTGCAACGCCGATGAGGGCGACCCGGGCGCGTTCATGAACCGGCGTGTCCTCGAAGGCGACCCGCACTCGGTCCTCGAGGGAATGATCATTGCGGGCTATTCCTTCGGGGCGCATCAGGGCTATATCTACTGCCGCGCCGAGTATCCCATTGCCGTTCGCACGCTCAGAATTGCGATGCGCCAAGCGCGCCTGATGGGCTTTTTGGGGAAGGATATCCTGGGCAGTGGCTTTGATTTTGATGTCGAGCTGCGCATGGGCGCGGGCGCTTTTGTCTGCGGCGAAGAGACCGCGCTCATGGCCTCGATTGAAGGAAAACGCGGCGAGCCGCGTCCCCGGCCCCCCTTCCCGGCGGTGGCCGGTCTGTGGGGCAAGCCGACGATCATCAATAATGTCGAGACCCTCGCGAACGTGCCAAATATCATCCGCAACGGTGCGGCGTGGTTTGCGCAATACGGCACCGAAAAGAGCCGGGGCACCAAGACCTTTACTCTGGCCGGCGATGTGAATCGCACCGGTCTGATCGAGGTGCCGCTCGGGATCACGCTGGGCGAGGTCGTCTTTGACGTGGCGGGTGGGATCAAAGGCGGCAAGCGCTTCAAGGCCATCCAGACCGGCGGCCCGATGGGCGGCTGCATCCCCGAGCAGCTCCTCGAGACTCCGCTCGACTATGAATCGCTCGGCGCCGTCGGGTCGATCATGGGATCGGGCGGCCTCGTCGTCATGGACGAGGGCACGTGCATGGTGGATATTGCCCGCTTTTTTATGGACTTTACCCAAGATGAGAGCTGCGGCAAGTGTGTCCCGTGCCGCATCGGCACGCGCCGCATCCTCGAAATCCTCGAACGCATTTGCGCGGGCGAGGGCGAGGACGGCGATATAGAGCGGTTGGAAGCCCTATCGAAATACATCGTTCAGGGGAGCCTTTGCGGTCTCGGTCAGGGCGCACCCAATCCAGTCCTCACAACGCTGAAGCATTTCCGGCATGAGTACGAGGCACATATTTATGAAAAGCGCTGCCCGGCCAAGGTATGTAAAGGTCTGATTTCGTATCGTATCCTCGATACGTGCCCGGGCTGCATGGTCTGCGCGCGGAACTGTCCGTCCAACGCGATTACGGGCGAAAAGCAAAAGGTTCACGTCATTAATCCGGACCTGTGCGAGCGGTGCGGCATCTGCATGAGCGTCTGCAAGTTTGATGCCATCGTCGTCGAATAGTCCAAGAGTCAGATCGTCGCCTAGCCGACGCGTAGGCGACACGGGAGCGACTGGCGAGAGGTCAACTGGTGCTGGTGACCCGGCAGGGACTGTTTGACGTCAGGTGGTGGGCGAGGTGACCAGTTGGCCAACAAAGATCTTGTCGCAAGACTGACGGACATTAACAAGCGGATAGGGTATATCCCGCGCGGCGAAGTGGAAAAGCTGGCTAAGGAACTTTGCCTGCCCGCAGCCAAGGTGTTCGGCGCAGCCACTTTTTACTCCCTATTTAGTACGCGGCCGCGTGGGGCGCACGTGGTCCGCTTTTGCCAGGATGCGCCCTGTCATGTGGCGGGTGGACGGGCGGTCCTGGATGCGATTCGGACGACGCTGGGACTCGAGCCGGGGCAGACTTCGCCCGATGGGCGCTGGACGTTTGAGATGACGAGTTGCATCGGCGTTTGTGGGGTGGGCCCCGTCATAATGGTGGACGATGATGTCTTTGGGAATGTGAATCCCGAGCGGGTGAGAGAGATCTTGAAGAACAAGAACTAGGATACAGGCGGCCCAAGAGATGATGATAGGCTCACTCTGGCTCGGTCAGATTGCTCTGTTTGCTATTGGCTGGCTCGGCCCGTGGCGGGATGCGCCCGCGCTCAAGAATGCGGGCCGGCTGCCTCGCCCGGCGCGGATGCTGTTGAGTCTCTCCCTCGTCGCGGCAGCGCTCTTGATCTGGCGCAGCCGAACGGGTGGAATGCCGGGCTATTACAGCGAATGGGTTGCTTTCGGGATGATTGCGTCATTCGTCGGCGACCTGGTGATGGCCCGGCTGATCCCGGTCCCGAATCGGCTGATCGGAGGCATGCTTGCCTTCGCGATCGCGCATGGACTGTACATCAAGGCGTACGTGAACACGATCCAGACCATCTCCTCCATCGGTGCATACGAGAGGTGGAATACGGGTCTGGCAATTGGACTGGTTGGTTATGGTTTGGTCACGGCGCTCGGATGGTGGTTCTTGATCCGCAACCCAGAGAAAGGGATCGCGATCAATATCGGTGCGCTCATATACGGTCTGTGGATTAGCGTGATGGCGTCGTTTGCCTTGGCACTCGGGCTCGCGCTCGGCGGCGCTTTCTGGCTCACTGCTCTGGGCGGCCTTTTCTTCGTCGCCTCCGATTTCATTATCGGAGTCACCGACATTGGAGGCATTCACCTCAAGAATGCTAATGATTGGGTCTGGCTGACGTACGTGGCCGGACAGATGGGCATCATCTACGCGGGAGTCTTTCAGTAGACTGCCTGACTACCCGACCATGGGACTATCGACTATGCCCACTTTACGTTCTCATATTCTTATTTCCGGTGACCCGGTGAGCCTCGCGCGGGGTGCCGAGGCGATCAAAGGAGCTGTTGAGAGCGAGTTGGCCTATTATGCCTTGACGGACGAAGTCGCCGTAGCACTCTCGGGAAACCTGCGACTCGCTCCAGAGCAGCTGCCGGCCGCTGTCATCTACCCGGATGATGTGACTTATGGGCCCATCACGCTGAACGACGTTCCGCTCATTGTCTCCGAGCACCTGTACAAGGGGCGGATCGTCGACGCGCTGCAGATAACGACCAAGCCCCTCACGGGTGCCATCGTGCGGGTGCCGGCGCGCGAGGGAGCGCTCTTCGCCCAACAAAGGGTTGTATTGGCTCGGGCGGGCATCATCAACCCCGAATCCATTGAAGACTATGTCGCGCACGACGGTTACGCAGCGCTCGGCCACGCGCTCACGCGGATGACCCCGGCGCAGGTGGTCCAGGAAATCACGGATGCTGGTTTACAAGGACGCGGTGGGGCCGGCTTCCCGGTCGGGAAGAAACTGAACCTCGTCGCGAAGGCTCCGGGCGAGGAGAAATTCGTTCTGTGCAATGCGGATGAATCGGAGCCGGGCACGTTCAAGGACCGCTTGATTATCGAGGGAGACCCGCACTCGGTCCTTGAGGGCATGCTGCTTGCGGGCTATGCGATCGGTGCCCGCGTGGGCTATATCTATATCCGCGGCGAATACCATCTCGCGCGCGAGCGCCTGGAGCAGGCGATTCGTCAAGCGCGGGCGATGGGGCTTTTGGGAGAAGGAATTTTCGCTACCGACTTTACGTTCGATATCCATGTTCACTCGGGCGCGGGCGCCTATATTTGCGGGGAAGAGTCGGCACTGATCGAATCCTTTGAAGGCAAGCGAGGCGAGCCGCGCATTCGTCCCCCTTTCCCCACCACCGTTGGGGTTTGGGGGCGACCGACCGCAGTGAACAATGTGGAGAGTCTGGCGAATCTGCCTCCCATCGTCAAGAACGGCGCGTCCTGGTATCGTTCAATCGGCACGGCCAAGTGCCCCGGCACCAAAGTCTACACGATGCTGGGGGATGTGAATGTCACGGGGCTCATCGAGGTGCCGATGGGGACAACCTTGCGGACGGTGATTGAGGTGTACGGTGGAGGGATGAAGCAGGGCAAGCCGTTCAAGCTTGCACAAACGGGCGGCTCCGCGGGCGCGATTATCGATGCTTCCTTCCTCGACGTGCCGATGGATTTTGCCGAGTTGGCTGCTCGTGGAGGCGGGCTCGGGTCGGGCGCTCTCTTGATTGCCGGTCCAGACACCTGCGTCGTCGATCTCGCCCATGTCCTCTTGCGGTTCTTTGCGAGTGAAAGCTGCGGTAAATGCGTGCCGTGCCGGATTGGAACGACTCGGGCTAAGGAGATATTGGCGCGGCTGGCCGATGCCCGTGCGACTTTGGACGACATTCATCAACTCGAACGCATCGCGAACAATATGCAGGCGGCGGCTTTCTGCGGGCTCGGACAGGCAGCGGCCGTGCCTATTCTCACGGGATTGAGGTTCTTTAGGAACGAGTTTGTTGCCCATGCGGAGCAGCATTGTCTGGCCGGGGTATGTCCGATGAGAGGGGAGCCGCCCGCGGCGAAACGCCGATTCGGGCGGAAGGAGCTGGCCACCGCCGCGTAGGAACTGGACGCGGCGGGCCGTATAGGCGCCTCTTGACGAGGCTTACGAAGTGACGACGAACGACAGAGGTCCATGGTCATACCGGTTAATCTGCCAATTGACCTATTAGAAGTATCCATTGATGGAGGAAGAGCGAATGCCCATAAACCTGACGATTAATGGCAAGCCCGTCCAGGCACGCGAAGGACAGACTGTCCTCGAGGTATGTTGGGAGAACCATATCAGTCTCCCGACGCTCTGCCATCACCCCGATCTGACGCCTGTCGGCGCGTGCCGGCTGTGCGTCGTCGAGGTCGAAAAAATGCGCGGCCTCATTGCCTCTTGCACACTGCCGGCGACCGAGGGAATGGTCGTCCGGACGGAAACGCCCAAGGTCGTGGAGGAGCGCAAGTTCATCCTCGAAATGCTCCTGACCGATCATCCGAACGATTGTATGACTTGCGAATCGAACGGCGATTGTGAGCTACAGAATGCCGTCTACCAGTATCAGGTGCCCTGGCCGGAGCACAAGGGAGCTCGGCACAATTACCCAGCTGGCGCTGACCCCAATCCGTTTGTCTTTACCGATTTCAACAAGTGTATTCTGTGCACTCGCTGCGTACGGGCGTGTGCCGAAATCCAGGGCCGCAATGTTTGGGGAGTTGCCTTCCGCGGATTTAACGACCGAATCGTCGCGGGCGCTGACGTCACGATGCTCGAAGCTGGCTGCGAGTCCTGTGGTGCCTGTGCCGCGTACTGCCCGACGGGTGCTCTGACAGACAAGCCGTCACGTGGGCAGGCACGCTCGTATCAGATGAAGAAGGTGACGACCACATGCGTGTACTGCGGCGTGGGCTGTCAATTCGATTTGAACGTGCGCAGCGGCAGGGTCGTCAAAGTGACGTCGAATCCCAAAGCGCCGGTGAACGGCATGGCCCTGTGTGTGAAAGGGCGCTACGGCTATGAGTTTATTCACCACCCGGACCGCCTCACCAAGCCGCTTGTGAAGAAGGACGGCGCCTTTGTCGAGACGACCTGGGAGGAGGCATTGAGTCTGATTGGGAAAAAGTTTGCCCAGGTAAAGAAGGAAAATGGGGCCGATGCCTTTGCCACGCTGGCCTCTGCCAAGGCGACGAATGAAGAGAATTACCTCATCCAGAAATTCACTCGGGTGGTGATGGGGACGAATAATGTCGATCACTGCGCCCGTCTCTGACATGCCGCCACGGTGACCGGTCTGGCCACCGCATTCGGCTCGGGCGCGATGACCAATAGCATCGCCGATTTGGAAAATGCGAAAGCCATCCTCGTAATCGGATCGAATACGACCGAACAGCACCCGGTGATCGGCACGCGCATCCGCCGGGCGGCACGCAAGGGCACGAAAGTGATTCTCGCCGACCCGCGCGCGATTGACCTGGCCAATATTGCCGCCATCCATTTGCGCCACCGCGCCGGAACCGATCTCGCTCTCTTGAATGGTCTGGCGCACGTTATCCTGAAAGAAGGCCTGGAAGACAAGGAATTCATTGCGAACCGCACCGAGGGCTTTGAGACCTGGCGCTCAACGGTAGAGGCCTATACGCCCGAGCGCGTGAGCGACATTACGGGAGTGCCTGCGCAAGATATCATCACGGCGGCGCGGCTCTTTGCGACCAACTCCCCCGCCACGATTTGCTATGCGATGGGCATCACCCAGCATACCGTCGGCCACAATAACGTCCTCGCCGTCGCGAATCTGACCATGCTGACCGGCAATATCGGAAAGCCTGGCGGGGGTGTTGCTCCGCTGCGGGGCCAGAATAATGTCCAGGGCGCGTGCGACGTCGGCGGCCTGCCCAATTTCTATACGGGTTATCAGAGAGTGGCCGACCAGGGAGCACGCGCCAAGTTTGAAAAAGCATGGGGCGCCAGTTTATCCCCTCAGCCGGGGTTGACCGTCGGCGAGATGCTGAACGCGGCGCACGACGGACGTATCAAGGCCATGTGGATAGTCGGAGAGAATATCGCCATGAGCGACCCGGATGCGGCGCACGTCCGGGCGGCCCTGGAACACCTCGATTTCCTCGTGGTCCAAGAATTGTTCATGACTGAGACCGCGCAGTTGGCCGATGTTGTTCTGCCGGCCGCCTCCTTTGCAGAAAAAGATGGAACTTTTACGAACACAGAGCGCCGTGTGCAGCGCGTGCGCAAGGCGGTCGCGCCGCCGGGACAAGCGCGGGCAGATTGGCAGATTGTCTGCGATGTGGCGCGGCATGTAGTTTCCAGCTTCAAGGCTCTGGAGTTGAAAGGTTCGGACAACTTGAAACCGGAAACCTGGAACTATGAGACTCCTTCTCAGATCATGGACGAAATCGCTTCCCTCACCCCGAGCTATGCGGGGATCTCATTCGAGCGGATAGAAACACGCGGTCTGCAATGGCCCGTGCCGAATTCGACTCATCCCGGCACTCCGCTTCTGCACACGGAGAAATTCTCACGCGGCAAAGGCCTGTTCTCGCCGGTTGAGCACCAGGAACCGGCGGAGCTTCCGGACAGCACCTATCCGTTCACCCTCACAACCGGACGCATTCTTCAGCACTATCATACAGGCTCGATGACACGCCGGGTGGCAGGGCTGGAGCAACTGGCGCCCGAAGAGCGAGTCGAGGTGAACCCGGACGATGCCGCTCGTCTGGGCCTTGCGGATGGAGATTGGGTGCGAGTGAGCTCACGGCGCGGCACCATCGAATCGCGCGCGTGGGTCACCGATCGCGTTGGGCGAGGCCTAGTCTTTATGACCTTTCACTATGCCGAGGCGTTGAGCAATGTGCTGACGAATACGGCGGTTGACCCAGTCGCCCAGAGTCCAGAGCTCAAAGTCTGCGCCGTCAGTGTCGAAAAGGCAACGAAAAGCTAATTTATGTGGTTGAGTAAATCGCGCCGCTCGTGGGAACGGGCTCCCATTCTCCACAAAGTACTCATCGGGAACGGAGCTGTCATCATTGTCGGCGCCATCGGTGGGACTTATCTCACCGATATGCTGGTGGATGTTTCCGGAACGGCGTTGGCGCTCTTTTTCGCGTCGGTGGGCATTCTCCTCAGCCTCATCATCAATTACTATATCCTGCGGAGCGCTCTCCGCCCGATGGAACTCTTGCAGCGGACGGTTGAACATATCGACCGAGGCGATACGGCGGTCCGTGCACCGGTCGAGGAGATTGGAGACCCAGACCTCAAACGCTTTGCTCAGGCCCTCAACACGATGCTCGAGCGGCTCACCGCGCACATGCGGGTGATCGAAAGGAACCGTGCGCAGTTGCGCCTGCTGTCCGGGCAGGTCTTGAGCGCCCAAGAGGACGAGCGCAGACGGATCGCTCGAGAGCTACATGACGATACGAGCGGCGCGCTTGCGCGGGTGCTCCTCAACATTGAAATGTGTGAGGAGCTGCTGCCGGAGGGTCTGGGCGAGATTCGCGAAAAGATGCTGGCGACAGGTCTCCTTGCCGAGGAAACCCTGGAAGGGGTGCGCAAGCTGATTTTCGACTTGCGCCCTACTCTGCTTGACGATCTGGGATTGGCGCCCGCCGTTCGCTGGTATGCCAAGAACACGTTGGAACCCGCCGGGGTTCAGGTGGTGTTCGAGGCTAGCCCACACCTCGGTCGCGGCTCTGCGACTGTCGAGACAGCCCTGTTTCGGATTGCCCAGGAAGCCGTCACGAATATTGTGCGGCATTCAGAAGCGCACCACGCCCGTCTGGCATTGTCCCGTGAAGCGTCGAAATGGGTGCTTGTCGTGGAAGATGATGGATGCGGTTTCGACACTCAACAGGCCGAGCACATTGGAAATGGCAATCACCACTGGGGCTTGTTCGGCTTGCGGGAGCGAGTTGAGCTGTTGGGGGGAACCCTCAATATTGATTCAAGTCCGGGCAAGGGAACCAGCTTGCGGGTGGAAATCCCCGCGAACTGAATTTCTGATTTGTCACCAGGGATTTAGGATTCTTGGGCCGGCGCCGGCAAGCCCGATCATGTAGCGTGGGCGCTAAATCGCAGATCCTAAATCGAAAATCGTAAATGGGAAAAATACGGGTTCTCGTCTGTGACGACCACACCATTTTGCGGGAGGGGATTCGGCTTCTTTTGAATTCCCAGCCGGATATGGAAGTGGTGGCCGAAGCGGTAGACGGGCGCGAGGCGGTTGAACGGGCGGCCGAGTGCAAGCCGGACGTCATCCTGATGGACATCGCGATGCCGCTGCTCAATGGGCTGGAGGCAACCCGGCAGATTCGCCGCGACAATCCGAATGCGCGTGTGCTCGTTCTCACGATGTACGAGAGTGACGAGTACATTGCCCAGATGCTCGAAGCGGGCGCGGCCGGCTACGTCTTGAAAAAGGTCGCGGGGAGCGAACTTGTCTACGCCATCCGCTCTGTTTCTCAAGGCGAGGCTTTTCTCTATCCTTCGATTACCAAGCGGTTGGTCGAAGACTATTTGCGCCGCGTGGAATCGGGTCAGGAACGGGATACATTTGATGGGCTGACGGACCGCGAGCGTGAAGTCCTCCAGTTAATTGCGGAAGGTCACACGAATAAGGAAATCGCCAATGTGCTCAACCTGAGCGTGCGGACGGTGCAAAATCACCGTGCGCATATCATGGAAAAGCTCGGGATGCACGACCGCGGAGAATTAATCAAGTACGCCATCCAAAAAGGGATCATCGAACTCTCCTAGCGCTTGAACGCCTCTGAATAAAGTCTCCCCGAATTGCCGCCGAAGGACATGGTACGCGCAAGCCCCCAGAATGGTATGTGTGCTCTATTCCATTCCGCTGCCGAATGACAGATAATAAAGCCAGGCCAACCCCCGGCGCACGCTTGCGAGCGTCGCCCCGCGCTTGTAGTGCCAGTGATCGCGTGGCCTTGCGATAACTGACGCTACCAGCGGGACATTACGATCGAGGATCGGGAGTTCGCGTCGTCGACTCAAAACGGGGGTTGGCCAGTCGAAGGGCGTGGGCTCCCGATTACCGTTGCCTCGTGCATGGAGATGAAGCGAACGATTTACAGGGCTTTGGCTTTGTTATAACCAACTCTGGGCTCACTTTTTAGAGCAGGTGGGCGGTGCGGCCCGCCAACTTGGTTATTGCTCAAAACATCCTCATCTGAACAGTCGTGACGCGGCTGCATCGGGCGAGGATGTTGTCTATTTATACGCACGAAGAGGTCCATGCATGTCAGATTCTGAACCCACCCAACTTGCTCCTCTTGCCGCCATTCGAGACAAAGAGCGCATCCTCCTGCAGCAAATCCGAGATGCGGAAGAGCGGGCCAAGAGGACCGTCGCGGAAGCGCATGTGCAAGCTGAAGCGATCAAGCAACAGGCCGAGCGCGAGGGATTGCGGGACGCCGAGACACTCTACCAGGAGGGAGTGGCACGCGCCAAGGAGGAGGCGGACGCGCTCAGCCGGAAGGGTGAGATGGAAGCTCTGAAACTGAACCAGGAAGGGCTCGCGCGGGTTGAAGAGGCGACCAACTATATTGTCGAGTTCATCCTGCCGCGCCTCGGTACCCCTGTTGAATCCAGGTCCCGGTAGGCCAGGGGCGCCAGTTTTCCTTTGGCTCATCGGCCTATTGACTGAGGAGATTCGCCGTGCTCGTTCAAATGACCAAAATCCAGATTGTCGGTACACTGGGAGAGTTGGACAAGGCGGTACGCAGCTTGCACCGTGCCGGGGTGGTGCAGCTTGAAGAAAAAGTGGAGGCTGTCGATCCGCTCGTGCTCGACCCGGGCGCGGCCAAGCAGCGCGACGAGCTCGCTCTGATCATCGCCCGTCTCGACGCCCTCCTGACATTGATGGCCAAGCCCAGTTCCCCTCGGGGTCTTGCCGCCGAGTATGATGCGCAGACGTTGCGTCCGACGGCCGACGTGATTGCCGACGTCAAGAGCGCGATGACCCAGCTCGACGCTCCCGTCCAAAATCTCGCACGGCGCCGCGAGGAGCTCGAGTCCGACCGGGTGACTTTGCCACGCTATGCCAAGACCATGCGGCAATTGATGCCCCTCGCCGCCGACATGGCGCCCCTGAGGAACTATGAGACCGTAGCACTGTTGGTCGAACGAAAATCCGCAGGGATTATCGAATTGATCCGGCAGCAGCTCCCCTCGATCACACAGGACCAATTCGAGCTGGTCTCCCAGGATATTGATAAGGACACTACCGCCGCGCTCCTTGTATTTCCGCGTGAGTATTCCTCTGCCATCCAGACGCTGCTCGGACGGGAAGCCATCACACAGGTGCGTCTGCCCGAGGAGTTGGCCAACGTCCCCTTCAACGAAGCGCTTGGCAAGATTGAAGCGCGGCTCGCGGCTATCCTCCGTGAGCTCGAAAACGTGAACCGGGAATTGAGTGCGCTCTCGACCGAATGGCGCGTCAGGCTGGCGGTCTGGAGCGCGGTGTTGCAGGATCGCTTGCAGGAAGTAGAGGTGCGCAGCCGCTTCGGTGCGACCCGATACACGTTCGTGATTGTCGGCTGGATGCCGAGCCGGGGTGTGGCCGCGTTGCGCCGGACCCTGGAACGCGAGGTGGGCGATAGAATTTTGCTCGAAGAGTTGCCGGTGACGGAGCACGACCGCGAGCACGCCCCAGTGGTCCTGTCCAACCCCGGGCCGGCCAAACCCTTCGAGTTCCTCGTCAAGCTAATGGCGCTCCCACGTTACGGTACAATTGATCCCACGCCGATCATGGCCATCTTTCTCCCCATCTTTTTTGGCATGATCTTGGGCGATGTCGGCTATGCCATTGTCGTCCTCTTGGGAGCGATTTACCTGTACCGCAGGGCCAAGCCCGGCGGAATGCGTTCCCTCACCCTGGTCATCATCTACTGCTCGCTCTGGTCGATCGTCTTTGGCTTTTGGTACGGCGAATTCTTTGGGGAGCTCGGCGAAAAGTGGTTCGGCATGCACGCGTACTTTCCGCGTGGTCAGATGGTCCAGCCATTGTTCGCCTTTTCGATTGCGCTCGGCATCGTCCAGATCGGACTGGGCTTTGGGCTCGGTATATATCAGGCGCTCAAGCTCCGCCAGCGGCACGAACTGCTCGATCGTGTGGCCAAGGTGATCGCCTTGATCGGCATTTTTGCCATGCTGGCTTCGATGACCAACTTTTTGCCCCAAGAGATGTTCACTCCCGGTTTCGCGATCACGATGGTCGGAACCGCCCTACTCATGTACACGCTCGGATGGATTGGGTTGCTGCTCGCCCCCATCGAGATTCTGGGGACGCTCGGCAACATTCTTTCCTACTTGAGGCTTGCGGCTATCGGCCTCTCCTCCGTCTACTTGGCTATGGTGGCGAATGAACTGGCCGGACTTTTCGGGAATATCATCATCGGCATCATCGTGGGGGGGCTCTTCCATGCACTCAACATTGCCCTCGGCATTCTGAGCCCCACGATCCAGTCGCTCCGCTTGCACTATGTCGAGTTTTTCCAAAAGTTCTACGAAGGCGGTGGGGAAGGCTTTGTGCCCTTTAAGAGAGAAGGCATCTTGTAGTCTAGGCTCTACGACTTCCGATGGAGAACCTCAACCTCCTCCATCGGAAATCAGGAATCTGAAATCCCTTGGAGGAATCATGGACACTGCTGGATTGCTCGCCATCGGCGCAGGACTCGCCGTAGGATTGGCTGCTATCGGTACAGGTATGGCGCAGTCGCGTATCGGCGCCGCGGGCGCGGGCGCGATAGCCGAAAAGCCCGAGCTCGTGGGCACGATGATCGTGTTGCTCGCGATTCCCGAAACGATGGTCATTCTTGGCTTTGCGGTCGCCGCCATCATCCTGTTCGTGAAATAGTTTTCAGGAGCGTTCCAACGCTCCTCCTGACCACAGGAGGCAACGTGCCGCTTGATGATATCTTGCGCGCGATGCAAGGGCAAGCCGATAGTGAAATTGGTGGGATTACGCAGGCTGCCAACGCAGAGGCCGCTCAATTGCTTGCCGAAGCGGCGGCAGAGGGCAAGGCGATTCGCTCTCGACACCGGGCCCGAGCGGAGCCAATGCTCATCACCGAAGCCGCCAGCCTACAGAACAAAGCAAAGCTCGGCGCGCTGCGCGCGATAGCCAACGCGCGCGAGCAGCTCTTGACTGACTCTTTCGGACACGCCGAGGACTGCCTCGCAGAAATTCGCCGGTCCAAGCAGTACACTGCGATCTTCACGGCCCTCGTCCAGGAAGCCGTCGAGGGATTGGGAGAGGATTTGGTCGCGCGCGTCGATCCGCACGATGCCCCCTTGGCCACGACCGTCTTTGCTCAATTGGGCCTCCGCGCAGAGATTCAAGAGGTGCCCATTCCGCTCGGCGGTCTGGAGATCGGAACGCGGGACGGGCGCGTCATTATCGTGAACACGCTTGCCTCGCGGCTGGACCGTGCCCGGAGCATCCTGCGGGGCCCGGTCGCAGCGATTCTATCCGGTAAATCGAAATCGGAACAAGAATGGACAACGACTACGGCTATCCCAACGCCCGCCTGAGGGCAATGAAGAGTCGCCTGCTTTCGCGCAGCGCTTACGCAGAGCTGTTGAGTGAAGCGACCGTAGAGGACGTTGTAGCTAATCTCATCCACACGGTCTATCAACCCGCTCTCGAAGCCGCGCTCATCAAGGCCACGGGCTGGGAATGTCTATCCGAGGGGCTGCGTAATCATCTCGGGCAGACGCTCGCCAAGATCACAGGCTTCTTTGGCGGCGATTCTCAACGGCTGTGGAAGGTCCTGATTGGGCGCTGGCAAGTCTATAACCTCAAAACGATCCTCCGTGGGCAGGCGAATAACATTCCCGCGAACGAGATCCTGAACGCGCTCATCCCCGCGGGCGATTTGAAAGAATCCGATTTTAGCCGGCTCGTTCAGCAGACGTCGGTGAGGGCGACTGTGGATTTGCTTGCCACCTGGAATCACCCGCTTGCTCGCTCTCTCCTCGAGGCAATGCCAGCCTACGCTCAACGCGCCGATCTCGCCGTCCTCGAGCTTGCGCTCGACCGGGCGAGCTACCGGTCCGCCTTCGAAACACTTTCGGACGTGGATGATGAGGACAACGCGGCTTTGGTCCGGTGGGTGCTGCGCAGGGAAATCGATGCGACCAACCTTCTCACCGTCATCCGGCTGAGCGCATCGGGGATGAGTGGAGCCCGCTTTGCGGCGCACTATGGTACGACTTTGCCTGAGCAGGTTCTCGTCCAGGGCGGCGGACCGGCGACGCAACGCTTGATGGAGTACAAAGAAATCCCGACCGTCGAGCAAGTCGTGCGGGATTTGCACAACACCGAGTTCGGCGCCGCCCTAACGGGGGCCGAGGCTGGCTACAACGAAAAGCATTCGGTGGCTGGTTTCGAGGATGGGATCGAGGGACAGATGAGCCGGGCCGACTATGGATTGTTTGGGGGAGATCCTCTTTCCATCGGCGTCGCCGTGGCTTACCTCGCCGCGCTCGTCAACGAGGTTCGCAATCTACGCTTGATCGGCCGTGGCAAGTCGACTGGTTGGAGCCGGGAGAACATTGAAAAGGAGTTGCGGCTGTGGCCAAGCTGACGGTCGTGACGAACCCCACGCTCGCCCCCGGGTTTCGATTGGCGGGAGTCGACGTGATTGCCGCCGACAGCCAAGAGGGAGCGCGCAATGCGCTGATTCGATTACTCGACGAAGGCGAGGCGGGGATCATTGCGATTGATGCACCGTTCTTGAGCGGACTCGATTACGCGACCGCTCGACGCATCGAAGAAATGGTCAAGCCGGTCGTCGTGTCGCTCCCCCCCGGGGGGGAGGTTCTGCCCGAGCAGAGGCGCAGCCGCCAGATCGCGGAACTCATCCGGCGGGCCATCGGTATTCGAATGACGTTTAGGGAAGAGGGTAGTTAGACGGATCGTCAGAGAGTCGGATAGTCGACCAGAGTATTCAAGGAGCAGCAATGCGAGGATCTATTATCCGCGTGGCAGGCCCTGTTGTGGTCGCCCAAAATCTTGCCGGCGCGCAGATGTACGAAGTTGTCCGGGTGGGCGCCCTCGGGCTGATCGGCGAAGTCATCCGCCTGGAAGGTGACCGCGCCACGATACAGGTCTATGAAGATACTTCCGGTCTGCGGGTCGGCGATCCCGTGGAAGCGACGGGAGCCCCGCTCCAAGTCGAACTGGGTCCCGGCCTTTTGGGAAGCATTTTCGACGGCATTCAGCGCCCCCTCCCGGTCTTGCGCGAGCAGGCGGGCAATTTCATTGCACGCGGCATCAGCGCCAGCCCGCTGGATCGCAGCGCCAAGTGGGAGTTCACGCCCACGGTGCGTGTAGGGGATCTGGTCGGCCCGGGGCATATTTTGGGCACCGTGCCAGAGACCAAGCACCTGGAGCATCGCGTGCTGGTGCCGCCGACCGTGCAGGGGGTCATCGAAGAAATCCACGCCGGCTCATTTACCGTCGACGACGTGATCGGCGTGATCCGCGCAACTGGCGACCACAACGCACCGGTCGAGATCAAGCTGACGCATAAATGGCCCGTTCGCCGCGGCCGTCCTTATGTGCGGAAACTCGACCCTGATACACCGCTCCTCACCGGCCAACGCGTGATCGATTCCTTCTGCCCGATTACCAAAGGCGGCACCGCGATGATCCCCGGCGGCTTTGGTTCCGGCAAGACCGTCATGGAGCAGACGCTCGCGAAACGTGCCGACGCGGACATTGTCGTTTACGTCGGCTGCGGCGAACGCGGGAATGAGATGACGGACGTGCTCGAAGAATTCCCTCATCTCGAAGACCCGCGTACAGGAGAGCCGTTGATGCGGCGCACGATTCTGATCGCGAACACCTCGAACATGCCGGTCGCCGCCCGCGAGGCGTCTATCTACACTGGCGTGACGCTCGCCGAGTACTACCGCGATATGGGCTACGACGTCGCCATGATGGCCGATTCGACCTCACGCTGGGGGGAAGCGCTGCGTGAAGTCTCCGGCCGCTTGGAAGAGATGCCAGGTGAGGAAGGCTATCCTGCCTATCTCGCCACCCGTCTTGCCGATTTCTACGAACGGGCCGGACGTGTCGTTACTCTCTGCAAAGAAGAACGGATTGGATCGGTCACGGTTGTGGGCGCCGTCTCACCGCCCGGCGGGGATTTCTCGGAACCGATGACACAGAACACCCTGCGCGTCGCAGGGGCTTTCTGGGGTCTGGACATCGGCCTGGCCCGCCGGCGCCACTTTCCCGCTATCAACTGGATCACCAGCTACTCGCTCTACGACCTGCGGAAATGGTTCGTGGACCACGTCGCAAGCGATTGGGAAGCGCAGACGGAACAGGCGATGGCGCTCTTACAGGAAGAAGCCAAATTGATGGAAATCGTCCAACTCGTCGGGAGCGATGCCCTGCCGGAAGATCAAAAGGCGCTCTTGCAGGTGGCCCGTATGCTCCGCGAAGACTATTTGCAGCAGTTCGCGCTCGATCCCCTGGACGGCTATTGTCCTCCGGCCAAGCAATACTGGATGCTGCGTGTTCTCCTCACTTTCCACGATCAGTTGGCGCACGCTATCAAGCGCGGCATTTCTCTGACAATCAAGACCGGGACGAGCGTTGTGGAATCCATCGACACGGGTGGCGTACCGACCAAGGCGCAGGAAGAGAGCACGGCGGGAGGGTTGGAAAGAGCGGTCGAACCGGGGAGCGCCCCCAAACCCTCCTCGGAGCATGGGACGATTCTGGAGCGGGCCATGCGGCTGCCCGTGGTCGCGGACATTTCCCGGATGAAAGAGTGGCCGTATGCCGAGGCTGAGGCGCGCGGCCGCGCCTCGATCGAGAATATCGAACGCGAACTGGGAGCGCTGAGATGAGTGTCATTCAACCACCTGCTTTACTCACGAAACAATATCGCACTGTTTCCTACGTTTCGGGGCCACTCGTTTTTGTGGAGCGCGTCAAGGATGTCGGCTATAACGAAATCGTAGAGATTGCCGGGGCCGACGGCGTCATGCGCAGAGGCCAGGTGCTGGAAGTGAACCGGGACCGTGCGGTGGTCCAGGTTTTTACTGGCACACGCGGCCTGGATGTCGACGCGACCCGCGTCCACTTTACGGGCGATGTGGCGCGTCTGGGTGTGTCCACGGAGATGCTGGGCCGCATGCTCAACGGCGCGGGCGAGCCGGTCGACGGAGGCCCCGCGATTGTGCCCGAGACATTTCTGGATATCAACGGGGAGCCGATCAACCCGTGGGCGCGCGATCACCCGTCGGAATTCATCCAGACCGGCCTCTCGGCGATCGACGGCCTGAATACGCTCGTGCGCGGGCAAAAGCTGCCGATCTTTTCGGGCTATGGGCTGCCCGCGAACGAGATCGCCGCCCAGATTGCCGCCCAGGCCAAAGTGCTCGGCACCGGCGAAAAGTTTGCGGTTGTCTTTGCTGCCCTCGGCATCACGCACCGAGAAGCTTCTTTCTTCATCAGTCATTTCGAGGCCAGCGGTGCCCTCGACCGCACGGTCTTGTTCCTCAATTTGGCCGACAGCCCGACGGTGGAGCGTTTGATGACACCGCGGGCCGCTCTGACGACGGCGGAATATCTGGCGTATCAGAACGATCTACACGTTCTCGTCATCATTACCGATATGACGAACTATTGTGAGGCACTGCGCGAGGTCGCGACCGCGCGGGAAGAAGTGCCGGGCCGCCGGGGTTATCCCGGATACATGTACACGGACCTCGCGACCATCTATGAGCGCGCGGGCCGCATCAAGGGCAAGAACGGCTCGATCACGCAACTCATCATCCTCAGCATGCCGGATGACGATATTACGCACCCGATTCCCGACCTGACCGGATATATCACCGAAGGTCAGATCGTGCTCTCGCGCGATCTCCACCGCCGCGGCGTCTATCCTCCCATCGACGCGCTCCCTTGTCTCTCCCGCTTGATGAATGCGGGTATCGGCGCGGGCAAGACCCGAGAAGACCATCGTGGGGTGGCCGATCAATTGTATTCCTTCTACGCGCAGGGGCGCGATCTGCGGCGCTTGGTTGCGATCATCGGCGAGGCGGCGCTCAGCGCGGAAGACCGGAGGTATCTAGCGTTTGCGGACAGGTTCGAGCAGGAATATATCGGGCAGGGGAATACGA
>JAMDCU010000099.1 GCA_023489485.1 Chloroflexota bacterium | reverse complement strand
CTCCCGAATATCATGGGGGACAACGGCCAGGTTCGCATGGCTCCGCCCACTCCGGACGAGATTCGCGCAATCAAGGCATTTATCGACTCTAATCGCACCGAGGCAACCCCCTTCGACATTGTCGTCGAGGGAAAAACGCCAGGTGATGATCGCGGCCAGAGCGCGGCCATTGTGCGTCCGTATGCTCAAGCAGGCGCCACCTGGTGGCTGGAAGCCATGTGGGAAACCCCGCGCGGCGCCAAGGGTCTCCAAGCTCTCCACGAACGCATCGCGCAGGGGCCTCCCCTCCTCGTATAGCCTTATTTGACGGTAACGGTCTAGCGGGATAGGATGGATTCGCAGATTCATCCAATGGCGACGGACGCCTTGACACGCCTTGCGCGTTGAGAGGCGCCGTTTCTTTTCATAGGCCGGACCGCCGAGGTGAATCACCTGTCCGCGCTCGCCCTGCGGAACCTCTGGGTTCGCAAAACGCGCACTCTCTTGACCGCGTGCGGGATTATGCCGGGCATCGCTGCGATCTAAAGACCATCAAATCACTCTCGTCCGCCGGCGGGACGTCGGTTTTATCTTCCAGTTTTACAACCTTGTCCCGACCCCCACCGCGGAAGAGAACGTCGCTCTGCCTCTTCTCATCGACGGCAAGCGCATCGCGGACTATCGGGCGCGGATCGATCAACTCTTCCGAAAAATGGCACCAGGCCTTGAAAGGCCTGGTGCCATTCCGACAACAATCGAGCGCGCTCCATTTCTAGCTTTTCTCCAAATCGGCCCAGTCATCCTCGGTCCAGTCGGAGAAATCGTCCTCGGACAACTCCTCGGGCGGAGGCGGCGGTTCCTCCGAGTCGGGAGCGGGCGTCTTGTCCTGCACGAGGACGGCGCGGCCCCGGCTCGGTCCCTCGTCCGGCCCCACAATGCCTTGTTCCTCCAATTGGTCCATGAGACGCGAGGCGCGCGAATAGCCGATCTTTAACTTGCGCTGGAGCAAGGAGACAGAGGCCCGGTTGTTCTTCTTGACCACCTCGATGGCGCTCGCGAGCAGGTCCTCCTCGGCCGTTTTCTCAAAGCCCAGGGGTATTTGCACGCCCGTGTTGACTCGTGGGCCATTCGCCGGAAGCGCCCGTGCGGGATTGGGGGACTCGGGAGGCGGACCGGAGGCTTTCCAGTAATCGACGAGCCTTTCCATTTCGGCGTCGGAGACATAGCAGCCCTGCAGGCGGTGCAGCTTGGACGAATCACTCGCCATGTAGAGCATGTCGCCGCGCCCGAGGAGTTCTTCCGCCCCCGGCGAATCGAGGATCACGCGAGAATCGATCTGGCTGGTGACGGCAAAAGAGATGCGCGCAGGAAAATTGGCTTTGATGAGACCGGTGACGACGTCGACCGAAGGGCGCTGAGTGGCGAGAATGAGATGGATGCCGGTCGCGCGTGCCATCTGGGCGAGACGGGTGATCGCATGCTCGACCTGGTCGGCCGCAATCATCATGAGATCGGCCAATTCGTCGACGATGATGACATGGTACGGCAGCTGCTCTTCCGGCTTGTCGGCCACCATCTGGTTGTAGGTTTCGATATTGCGGGCACTTTTGGAGGCGAACAGGCGAAACCGATCGTCCATCTCCCGGACGACATTCTGGAGGGCGGCGATCGCCCCGTCGACTTCGGTCACGACCGGCTGGAGAAGATGGGGGATGCCGTTCAGGTTGACGAGTTCGACCCGCTTGGGATCGATCATGATGAAACGGATCTGAGCCGGGGTCATCGTGCAGAGCAGCGTCCCGACGATAGCGTTGATGCAGACGGACTTGCCCGAACCGGTCGCGCCGGCGATGAGGAGGTGCGGCATAGAGGTCAGATCGGCACAGATGGGCTGGCCCGAGACATCCTGGCCGAGCGCGATCCTGAGC
The DNA here is from genome assembly GCA_023489485.1 of Chloroflexota bacterium. Classification (GTDB taxonomy): domain Bacteria; phylum Chloroflexota; class Anaerolineae; order UBA4142; family UBA4142; genus JAMDCU01. The sequence continues at coordinate 16,758 of JAMDCU010000099.1, read as the reverse complement.
TTGCCTTTCATATTGGTAAAGATCTCGGACTCGATGACGCTCCGGAGGCTGACCATCGCCACCTGCGAATTGGGCACTTCGATGCCGACGACGCTGCGGCCGGGGACGGGCGCCTCGATGCGCAAGGGGGCGGCGGCGAGCGCCAGTTCCAGGTCGTGCTGGAGGGAACTGATGCGGCTGACCTTGACCTTGATGCGGTGGAGCTTGCCGTCGGCGCCGCGAGATTCGACAAAGCCCGGTTCGACGCCGAATTGGGTAATCGTCGGTCCCTGATTCACCTCGATGACCTTGGCGGGCAGACCGAAATGGGACAGAGTCTCTTCGATGAGGCGGACCCGGTTGCGGATTTCGTCGCGGCTGATTTCCTGTTCTCCGCTCTGTTCGAGTATCTCTGTCCATTCGGGCAGATGCCACTCGGGGGGAGGCGGAGGGGGCGGTGAGGCGGATTCCTCTCCAATGATGCGCACGGGCAGGGACGACGGGGCGGAGGTCCCCGAAGCGGAGCGGAGGGCACCATTCGTTCCTACGTCTTCCACTCTTCGATCACCATTCGTCGGCTCGGCTCGTTCTTCTCCATTGTTCCTTGACGGAGGAGGCGCGAGACGCGAGGGCGCGGCAAGTGGGGGTCGAGGCCGCTCGCGGACCGCCGGCGCGGTCCGGATTTGTACTTGCGGCTGGTGCCCAGGGATGAGGCGCGGGAGCCGGCGCGGGAGGTGGCGGAGCAAGCGCTGCGGAAAACGACCAAGCGTCCCGGCGGATGTTTGAACGACCGTCACGCCGCCTTGGAGCAGATCTGCGAGCGAGACATTGAAAAAGACGATGACGGCGATGATCGCCACGGCGACGAGCGCGAGGAGCGCCCCGGCCTCGCCGAACGCTTGAATGAGCTGCGACATGAGCGCCCATCCAACCACACCGCCGCCCTCAAAAGGGCCCGGCTTGCGCGCAGGATTGTCGAACGCGCCGATCCAATGGAAAACGGAAAGGGCGATGAGAAAGAGACTGGCGAGCGCAATGGGCCGTTCCCAGCCGATATCCACGATCTTGTCGAGTGCATCGAGGAAGAGCCAGACAGCCAAGCCAAACAGGACGAGAGGCGCCAGGTAGACGCCCCAGCCTAGAGCCCATTGCAGGAACTGAACCCAGGGTGCGAGGAGAAATCCGTCGCTGAGATTAAAGGCGCCGAGCGCCGTGAGCACGGCGAGAATCAAAACTGCAATCCCCGCAATCTCCTCCCAGCGTTCTGGATCAAGTTGGATGAAAGGTCGCGAGCGTCCTTGCTCTCTCGACCTGGCGCGCGTTTTGCGAGATGCCATGGCTCCTGCGATAAACTCGGGATGACGCGATTATACTACAGGTAAAGCGAAAGAACGAAAACGCGGAGAGAGAGAGGGGAGCGATCGTTTGCCTAGCATGCGCGCAACAGATGCTCGTAGACGGTCAGCTGCTGCTGGACGATCGTATCCCAGGAAAAATGCTGCGCGAGGTCGCCGGCGCCTTTCGAGATTCTCGTGCGGAGATCGCGCGAGGCGACCAGCCTCTCGACAGCCTGGGCGATTGTGCTCGGGTCATTCGGCGGCACGACGAGGCAGTTCTCGCCATCGCGCAGGCGAGGGAGTGTAGAGGGCAGAGACGTCGCGGAAGGGACTTGATCGGATTCCGGTCGAGTGGTGATGATCGGCATGGCGTGGGCGAGCGCCGCCATGAGCGTGCCATGCCGTAGGGTGGCACCCTCAACATAGGGCAGCACACACATATCCGATGCCAGGAAATTAGCTGTGACAATCTCGGCGGGAGCATAGTCCGTCCAGAGTACACGCTCTTGCAGGCTCAATTCGGAGACGAGTCTCTGGATGCGTGCGAGGTAAGGCGAATTCGCGGGATCGCTTGCGCCCACACGCCCGCCGATCATCAAGAGGCGCGGGCGGATCGAACGCCATTGCTCGTCGGTGGAAAGAAGGTGCAGCGCGCGCACAAGCGTCTCGACCCCTTTATCCGGATTCACAAATCCGAAATGGCACAAGAGCGTTTCGTCATCGGCGACGCCAAGGCGGGCGCGCCACGCGATCCTGTCGTAATCGGGGGGCGGGACGGCGGGGATGTTAGAACCGATGGGGATCAGGAAAAGGCCGCGCACCCCCCAGCGCTGCAGTTGGCCATAGTCCTGTTCACAAGTCGCGATGGCTACTGCGCTCGAGCGGGCCAGTTCACGCGTGACCCAATCTCGCACCGGCCCTGCCTTCGGAAAGAGATAGGGAATGCGCAAGTCGTGGAAGGTGACAACGGACCTGATCTTGCTTTCTCTCTTTCCTTTCGGAGGCCGTGCTTGGGAGGAGAGATTGATCCTACGGGGAAGAAAGTTGATCGCGGGATGCATCGCGTACGCGCCGGTCTGATACTGAATATGAACCACATCGGGTGCAAACTCGCCGATGGTCTTGAGGATGGCGGTGAGAGCGGACCAGTTCCATTTGCCGATCGCCGGAGAGACGACGAAGGGTGCAGGGACAACCGGGGTAGGGGCGCCTGCCGATTGTGAGGTGAGTACGCGCACCTCGACACCGCGCGCGGCGAGCCGTGTGGCAATTTCTTTCGTGTAATCGCCCACACCCCCGTGCATGGGAGGGAACTCGCCGGTGATGAAGAGGACACGCATGAATCTACTTGGTTTTCCTCTGCCGCCTCGGTCGGTACAGGCGCCAATAGGGATAGAGATTGCGGATATTGGCGTTCAAATAGCGCCCTTTGGAATCGGCATGCATCAACGCCTTGAATTCGGCCGGCGGCACGTCCACGAATTGGTAAATGCCGCCATTGTTAAACACGACTTCGAGAATGCGCTCCGCCTCGTCATAGCCGATGGCGTGAATGGAACTGGATTCGACGGTTTCGAGTTGCATGGGAAATCCTCTTAGAAACCTGGTTTCACCATTCGTTATTTTAGCCCACTGGCCAGGACTTGCCAATAGGCTCTCACGCGGGCGGCGCGCAGGGGGCGCTTGTGGCCGAGCAGCCATTTCGCACCTTCCTCCAGGAGTTGAAAGGCAAACATGAGGAGGAGAAAGAGACGCAGCACCCCGGCGGCAAACGAGCCGTGATATTTCCGAAAGAAACGCACCTTGCTGGAATGAAAATAAATGTCGCGTTGCGCGAGCACCTGACCGCTCGACTGCCCCTCGCGGTGGAGGACATTCGCCGCGGGAAGATAGACAACTTGCCAGCCGGCCCGCTTGGCGCGATAGCACCAGTCCAGTTCCTCCGAATACATGAAAAAGCCCTCGTCCAATCCCCCGATCTTTTCATATAGCTCGCGGCGTACGAACATGGCAGCCCCGGTGACCCAATCTACCTCTTGTGCTGCATCATCGTCAGTGTCGAGCATGTAATAATGGGCGAGGGTAGCGTTGTGCGGAAACCAAAGTTGCAAGATTGTGGATTCGAAAAAGGCGGTCGCGAGCGTCGGAAAGCGCCGGCGAGAGGATTGGAGAGAACCATCCGCATACCACAAGCGCGGGCCGATGAGCCCCACCCGTGGATGGCTCTCCATAAAGGTCAGCAGCGCGGCCAGCGCCCCGGGCTGCAGCTCGGCGTCTGGATTGAGCAAAAAGAGGTAACGTCCCCGCGCCTCGGCGAGAGCTTGATTATTCCCTCTGGTAAACCCGACATTCTCCGAGTTCGCGAGCACTTGCACCTGCGGGAAATCAACTTGCAGCATCCGGAGGGTGTCATCGCTCGAAGCATTATCGACCACGATGATCTGTGCGTTCAGAGGATGGTGATCGGGCAGAGGCGAGTCTTTAGCCAGCGCCTCCAGTTCGCCATTAATGGACTGGAGGCACTGCTGGAGCAGATCGCAAACGTTCCAACTGACGATCAGAAAGGAAAGGTCCATTTCCTGGACATTCTACAGCGTCCGCTCCACGACATACTGAGCCAGCTCCGTCATGGCCCGACGATAGATATTGTCCGGCAGGATGGCAATCGCATCGATAGCGGCCTGCGCAAAGCGACGCGCTTCTTGCTCTGACGCGACAACGGCAGGGGAATTACGAATAGCCTGGACCAAGTCCTCCATTTCGTCCCCATCGCGGTCGCTGCGCTCGAGGAGCGCTTCCACTCGGGGTCCCCGGGGGTCTTGCGCGATGAAATAAAAGACGGGCAGCGTCAGCGTCCCCTGGCGCAAATCACTCCCTACCGGTTTTCCCAGAGCTTGTTCATCTGCCGTAAAGTCGAGGATGTCGTCCGCGATCTGAAAGGCCATGCCGAGGTTGTGGCCAAAGGCGGCCAAGGCATCAATCTCTGCCTCGGGCGCGCCGCTCAAAACGGCGCCGGTTTCTGTCGCAGCTTTGAAGAGGGAAGCTGTCTTGCTTTGAATGTGGCGAAAGTACTCTTCGCGGTTCGGCGGCCAATGGACGCCGCCGAAATCCTGACGGATCTCGCCATCGCAGATGATCATGAGCGTGCGCGCAAAGATCCTCATCACGCGCAAATTCTCAATGCCGGACGCAATATCGGCCGCACGGGCGAGTAAATAGTCGCCGGCCAGCACGGTCGCCGTGCCGCTCCAGCGCGAGTTGACGGTGGGGCTGCCGCGACGCACGGGAGACTTGTCGATCAGATCGTCGTGAATCAGCGTGGCGGCGTGGACCAGTTCGATGGCCACGGCGAGGGTCGCGGCTTGGTCCGGGTCCGTCGGGTGAAGCTTGGTCGCGAGCAGCGCGAGCGCCGGCCGAATTCGCTTGCCACCGCTCTCGATCAACGTTTCAAAAACGCCTGAGAGAGGGGCAAAATCAACCTGCACTGACTCCCGCAGCAAGGTTTCGACTTGCTGTAGATCGTTCTGAATTGGAGATAGAATGGAATTGGTGCCCAAAAGTCCTCTCAATCCTACAAATGAAACAAGGTTTGGCTGTTCTGTCGTGTCTCTTGCGCGACGACGGAAGCCTCTACACCCAGAACCGCGGCCAGTTCCGCAGCCACATAGACGACGTAGGCCGGTTCATTGCGGTGGCCTCGCCGCGGCTGGGGCGCCAGATAAGGCGCGTCCGTTTCGACCAGCACATGATCGAGAGGGAGCTCCTGCGCGACTTGACGCAGCCGTTGCGCCTTGGGGAAGGTCAAGTTCCCGGCAAAAGAAATCATATAGCCCAGCTCGACAGCCTGGCGCGCCATGGTCAGGTCGCCTGAAAAACAGTGCAGCATCCCCATCATCGTCCCCACCGGTCGAGCGGCAGCAGTAGGCCGCTGCTTTAAAATCTCCAACAGTTCGCGGTGGGCATCACGGTCGTGGAGGACGACCGGCTTGCCCAGTTCTGCGGCCAGGTCCAGATGAGCAAGCAGGTTTCTGGACTGGACCTCTGCAGGTGCGCCGTCGGCATAGTGAAAATCGAGCCCAATCTCGCCGATGGCGACGACCTTTTCATTCTGCGCGAGCGACCGGATTTCGTTCAGCGCCGCTTGATCGAAACAAGCCGCGTGATGCGGATGAATACCGACGGCGGCAAAGACGTTCGCATATTTCTCGGCGAGCGCGACCGCGATCCGACTGGAAGCCACGTCGGCGCCCGCTGTCACTATCGCGGTGACGCCGGCCTCGGCCGCCCTCTCCAGGACGGCGTCGAGGTCCTTCGCAAATGCTTCATCCTCCAGGTGGCAATGAGCGTCGACGAGCACGGTCTCTCTACTTCAAGCCGGCCATATGCATTCCGGCGTCCAAAATCTCGCGCCTCTTGTCCTCTTGCGTCGTTTCGACGTAAAAGCGCATGATGGGCTCGGTGCCGGAAAAACGGATGATAAGCCAGCCCCCATCACTCAGCAAGTACTTGAAGCCATCCATCGTATTGATGCCGGTCACGCCAAAACCCGCGACCTCTTTTGGATGTGCTTTCTCCAAGCGCTCTTGAATGGCCTGGCGCTGGTCTTCAGGAAAATCGGTATCAATGCGTTCATAATAATGCGGTCCGACCAGGTCGAACAGGTGCTGCAGGAGCTGAGAAGGAGTCTTGCCGGTCTGGACGACGAAATCCAACAGGTACAACCCCGCCAGAATGCCATCGCGCTCGGGGATATGCCCACGGAAAGCGTATCCGCCGGACTCTTCCCCTCCGATCAGGGCATCCGTCTCGAGCATCTTGGGCGCCACGTATTTGAATCCGACTCCGGTCTCATAGACAGGCACGCCGAATTTCTTGCCCAGCAGATCGAGCATCGAAGTGGTATTCAGTGTTTTGACGATCGGGCCGCGGTAACCGCGGACTTCGAGCAAGTACAAGGCGAGCAAGGCGTACATTTGCAGCTGATGAATGAAAACTCCCTTCTCGGTCGAGCCCCCCACACGATCGGCGTCGCCATCGGTTGCAATGCCGAGGTCGGCGTGCTCGCGGAGCACGAGCTGCATCAGCCCGTCGACGTTAGGCGGAATCGGCTCGGGGTGATCCATCTCAGGAAAGGCCGGGTTGCGGACGTCATGGATCTCGACCACCCGAGTCTTGCCGCCGGCCAGGATATTCTTGAACCACCCGGCGCCGGCGCCCCACATCGAATCCACCGCCAACGTCACTCCCGCCTGCCGCAGCGGTTCGATATTCACGAGCGTCCCTATCTTTTTCAGAAAAGCGGGAGCAGGATCAAAGAACTCGACGAGCCCGCGCGCGACTGCCTCTTTCAAAGGCAAACTTGTGACCGCTTCCGGCTCTGGGATGCACGCCTCGATCTGCTTCAAGCCCTCTGGCGCAATTGCCCCGGCATAGTCCGCGCGCACCTTGAACCCTTCCCAAATCGCGGGGTTGTGGCTTGCGGTGATATTGATCGCGCCTTCCGTCTTTTTGTCGAGAATGGCGTACGTAATCACGGGCGTGGGTGTGGCTTTATCGACCAGCCAGACCTTGATGCCCTGGGCCGCGACAACTTCGGCCGCCGCCATCGCAAAGAGGTCGGACTCGAAGCGGGTATCATAACCGATGACTAGCCCGCGCGCGGTCCGGCCGCTGTCCACGAGGTATTTTGCCATGCCGAAGGCACAGCGGCGCAGATTCTCAAAGGTATAATCTTCGGCAATGATGCCCCGCCAGCCGTCGGTCCCGAATTTGATGGGTGCTGCCATGGGGATCACCCCTTTCTATGGTATAGTTCGTCGTATGGTGTCGGCAATTGCATTGGCCTCGCGCGTAATGCGGTCGAAATCATCTCCTTCGATCATAACGCGCGCCAGATTCTCGGTTCCCGAGTAGCGCAGAACGATGCGCGAGCCGTTCCCGAGAGCCTGTTGCGACTGAGCGACCCGAGCCTGAATTTCGGGCAGGTCTTCCAGGGGTGGCTTGCGCGGCACGCGTACGTTTACGAGAACTTGGGGATATTTTCGCATCCCCTGAGCCAACGCCGCCATGTCGGCGCCGCGTCGTGTCATGACCTCGGCGAGTCGCAAAGTCGTGTACAACCCGTCTCCGGTCGTATGCCCGCCGTCCAGGAATACGACATGCCCTGACTGTTCGCCCCCGATCTGGGCGCTGAGGGTACGCATGCGCTCGGTCACCCAACGGTCGCCAACCGGCGTGCGTTCCAGCCCCAGTCCCATTTCGGCGAGCGCTTTTTCGAGCCCGATGTTCGCCATGACCGTCGAGACGACAACGGGCACTTGCAGCCGGTTCCGCTCCGCCAGATCACGCGCAAGAATGGCAAGGACAAAATCGCCGTCGAAATAGGCCCCGTCGTGATTCACAAAAACGGCACGGTCGCCGTCTCCGTCAAACTGGACGCCCCAGTGAGCGTCGGTCAGCAGGACCGTCTCTCGCAACCACTTGGGCTCGAGCGCATCATAGCCCTGGTTGATGTTCACGCCATCCGGGTCGACGTTGAGCGCAATGACCTCGGCCCCGAGTTCGGTCAACACCTGAGGGGCCAGCTCGAAAGTGGCTCCGTGGTTGCAGTCGACGACGATTCTCTGCCCCTGCAAAAGCAAGCGCCGGCCGACGGCGTCGAGCAAAAAATCCGTATAGGCGTCGACGGCGTGCGGATAATCGCGGCGGCGGCCCAGGTCAGCCGGGGAAACCTCAGACTCTGCATTTGCTGCCGATTGCGCGAGCGCCTCGACCTCGTCTTCAAGCACATCCGGGATCTTGAAACCATCGCTGCCAAAGACCTTGATGCCATTGTCCTCATACGGATTGTGCGAGGCGGAGATGGAAATACCGCAACTTGCCCCGAGCGCGCGCGTGAGATAGGCAATCCCCGGAGTCGTCAGTATTCCCACGTGCAAGGTGCTCAAACCTTGTGACAAGAGCCCCGCGGCAAGGGCATTCTCAATCATGCCGCCGCTCAAACGCGTGTCGCGTCCGATGAGAGCGAATCCGGAAGGATGGTACCCTTCTCGAAAGGGATGCTGCCGGAGCACGGAGCCGATGCTCGCCCCGATGCGTGTAATGAATTCAGGGCTCAGCGGCCATCGGTTCGCGACCCCGCGGATACCATCGGTCCCAAAGAGTTTAGCCATTAGAGGTGATGCATCTTTTTGAGCGAGGCCATGTCTGCCTGCACCATCCGCTCAATCATCTGTTCAAAGGAAACGGTCGGCTCCCATCCTAGCTTTGTGCGTGCCTTGGTTGCGTCCCCGATGAGGAGGTCCACGTCGGCTGGACGCAGGTCGGCCGGGTTCACATACACATAGCGCTCCCAATCCAAATCGACGCAACCAAAGGCCACCTCACAGAGGCGGCGAATCGAATGTGTCCGGCCGGTCGCGATCACATAGTCTTCCGGCTTGTCCTGCTGGAGCATCAGGTGCATAGCTCGGACATAGTCCGGCGCCCAGCCCCAATCCCGTTGAGCATCCAGATTCCCAAGAGGAAGCTTGTCGGCCAGTCCCAGCGCAATCTTGGCGGCGTGATAGGTGACCTTGTGGGTCGAAAACTCCAGGCCGCGACGCGACGATTCATGATTGAACAAGATGCCGGAGACCGCGAATAGATTGTAGGATTCGCGGTAGTTTACCGTGATCCAATGCCCGTACACTTTGGCGACGCCGTAAGGGCTGCGCGGATGAAAGGACGTCTTTTCCGTCTGCGGCACCTCGACGACTTTGCCAAACATCTCCGAGGAGCTGGCCTGATAGAACCGAATCTCGGGGTCGACGATACGGATGGCCTCCAGCATCCGTGTGACGCCGAGCGCCGTAAACTCGCCCGTCAGCACCGGCTGTTTAAACGAAGTCGGAACGAATGACTGCGCGGCCAAGTTATAGACTTCGGCGGGGCGGTGCTCACGGATGATGTCGATCAGAGAGACGTTATCGAGCAAATCGCCTTGAACGATGCAAATCTTGTCCTGGATGTCTTGGATGCGCTCAAAGTTGATCGTCGACGTGCGCCGTACCATGCCGAGGACCTCATAGCCTTGCTCGAGGAGGTACTCGGCGAGATAACTGCCATCTTGCCCCGTGACCCCGGTGATGAGAACTCTTTTCGTCATTCCTCTTTCCTCAGTTGGATTTTCGCCCGCCAGTAGTCGAGGATGTCACGGAGGCTTGTCTCCAGCGGGATGGTCGGCTGCCAGCCGGTTTGCGCTTGCAGTTTCGCCGCGCTGCAGTACAGGACCGGCGTATCCGAGGGCCGCAGGCGCGCCGGGTCTTGTTCGATTTGAATGGGAACGCTGCTCTCTACGAGCATCCGCTCGAGCACCTCGCGGATGGGCCTGGCATGGCCGCTCCCGATGTTGTAAACCTCGCCCGGAATCCCCCGGTCGAGCGCGAGCCAATAGGCTCGCATCATGTCACGAACGTCGGTGAAATCGCGCGCCGCCGACAGATTGCCAACCCGGATGACAGGCTGCCGCCGTCCGGCTTCAATCTCGGCAATTTGCCTGGCAAAATTGGAAGTGACGAACTGGTCGCTCTGCCGCGGGCCGATGTGATTTGAAGGGCGCACGCGGACGACCGGCAGGTGACGGCTGAGGAAATACTGCAGCCCGAGCAGGTCCTGCGCGACCTTGCTCACTCCATAGGGACTGTCAGGGTGAAACGGGGTTTCCTCAGTCAGCGGCAGTGAATTTTCGTCCACGCGACCGTATTCTTCCATCGACCCAATGACGAGGACGCGCGGCCGAGAATCCGACCGGGCGATGCTTTCGAAAAGATTGACTTGGGCGCGAAGATTGACCTCGAGGGTGGCCCAGGGGTCCTGCCACGACGCGGGGGGAAAGGCCTGGCCGGCCAGATGGAAGATCCGGTCGGGCCGGACCTGCTCTATTAGGGAATCGGCAAAATGCGGGTCTCGCAGGTCACCGGCGATAAAGGTCGCGCGACCTTCGAGATGCACAATGTTGTCACAATCGCCATACACTCCACCAAAAACCTGCAAATCGCGCTGCGTCAGCAGAAAATCGGCGAGATGGCTGCCGGCAAAGCCGTTGATACCCGTAATCAGCGCGCGCAAACGGGGCTCCTCGGATTGAGAATGACTATCGTCCATTATACCTTATCTTGCCGCGTTTCGCAAAGCGATTCTGGAAGAGGCGCTTCATTTGCGCTTGAGGGCCATTGAGGCTAGAATAGCCAAAGGGATAACGAGGTGAGTGAATGGATCCCCAATACTGTGCACGGTGTGGGCACGCGCTACAAGTACGTGAGGTGAGAAATGACCGGGTCCGCCCGGTCTGTCCCGCCTGCGGCTATATCGTCTATCTCAATCCGCCGATTGCGGTTGGAGTAATTGCAGAGCGATCCGATGGAGAGATTCTTTTGGTCCTGCGCGCGGAGAACCCCGGTCGAGGTCTCTGGGGGCTCCCCGCCGGGTTTATGGAAATCGACGAGACGGCCGAGGAGACGGCGCGGAGAGAGTGTCTTGAAGAAACCGGCGTGACGGTGGAACTGGACGGCCTGTGGGGTGTGTGGTCGTATTATCACGAGCCGAAACAGAGCTCAGGGGTGCTGATTTTGTATGCAGCGCACGCCGTCGAGGGAACGCCGCGCGCGGCGAGTGACTCGCTCGAGGCTCGCTACTTTCGCCCTGATGAGATCCCGGACAACTTGCTCGCGTTTGCGACCCATCGTGAGGCATTGGCCAGGTGGAGAAACCGCCCCAAATGACTCCAGCTCCGTTTGCGGTTTTTGCCCTGAGGTTTGCAAGGTGATAAAATGGCCCTGATGGCCGGGCGTCCAGAAGAGTATCCAAATTGGGGGGTGATTGGACACGAATGGGCCATCCGCGGCCTGGCTCGCAGCCTTTCCGCCGATCAGGTGGCTCACGCCTACCTCTTTACGGGCCCGCATGGCATCGGCAAAACCACGCTTGCCCACGCTCTCGCGCAGGCGCTCGAATGCACGGGCAGCGTCCGACCCTGCGGCGAATGCGCCGCGTGCCGGAAGGTCGCGCGGGATCGACATCCCGACGTCCTCGTGGTCGAAGGAGTTCCGGTGGGCTATGGACCGGAGAACACGGAGGAATCTGAAGAAGATTTGCCGCCTCCACCGCCGCGCAAGAACGACCGTGAGCGCCGAATTCTCAAAGTCTGGCAGATTCGGACTGTGCGCCGTGCGATCGCGCGGACTCCCTTCGAAGGGCGGTGGAAGATCATCATACTGCGCCGTTTTGAAGAGGCGAACGATAGCGCATCCAATGCGTTTCTGAAGAGCCTTGAAGAGCCGCCACGTCATGTCCGCTTTATACTCACTGCGCGCGACGCCAGTCTCGTCCTGCCCACGATTGCTTCGAGATGCCACGTGCTTGCCTTGCGCCCACTGCCTCTCCCCCAAGTCGAAGACGCGCTCGTTAAACGGTGGCATGTGGAGCCGTCTCAAGCGCACCTTTTGGCTCGCCTGTCCGGAGGCAGGTTAGGCTGGGCGGTACGCGCGGCCACCCCAGAGACACGGGGAGTGGACGGGCACACGCTCCTGGAGGAGCGCCGAGCTCACCTGGAAGATTTGAATCGCGTGCTGCAGATTGGCTATGCCGAACGATTGACTTTTGCGGGCGAGGTCGCCAAGGACAAGAGGAATAAAGAAGACCTGCCCGATCTGCTCGAGGCGTGGATGGGTTGGTGGCGCGACCTGGTTCTGATTCAGAGTGGGCAGCGGGACCGGATCACGAATGTGGATTTCGAAGAGAGCTTGAGCACCCAGGCACGGCGCTTGAGCTTGGAGGAGGTCCACGCAGGTCTCAAGGCCACCCGCGCGACGATGCGTTATCTCGAGCAGAACGTGAACGCCCGCCTCGCTATAGAGGTTTTGCTGCTCAATTTACCGGGGGATCGAGGCAACTGATAGACGTGTAGCAAACTGGGGGCACGTCACGAGCCGTGTGAAGGAAGGCGCACGTGCTTGTGCAAGCCATGGTCTTGAGAAAACTTTGCTCGCCGGCTCTGGCTGGCGCACACGCTCTAGAGTGGCCCGTCTGCCTGACAATATAGGAGTCCAATATGACCGCTCATGCCGTCGCAGGTGTTCGCGTCCGACGCCTGCCGCAAATAATCTACTACGACGCTACCGGGTATGAGGACCTGAGCGTGAATGATTTTGTGATTGTAGACACGGACAGGTGCCGCGAAGCAGCCCGCGTCGTCATCGCACCCCGCCAGCTACAAACCCCGCCCGTCAACACGCCCTTACCCCAAATTCTCCGCCGCGCCAACGCCTTTGATCTGTCTCAGTGGCAGCAGTTGAAAATCCATGAACCCGAGGCGCTCGCCGAGTGCAAGGGGCAGGTCATAAAGCACAGTCTAGCCATGAGGTTGCTGTCGGCAGAGTATAACTTTGACGGCAGTCATATTACTTTTTACTTTGTGGCGGACGGACGCGTGGACTTTCGCGCCCTCGTCAGGGACTTGGCCGTCCTCTTTCCGGCGCGGGTAGAATTGTGGCAGATTGGTCCCCGCGACCGCGCCAAGCTCATCGGCGGGCTCGCTCCTTGCGGCCGCGAGCTATGCTGCGGCAAGTTCCTAGAGGATTTCCCCAAGGCGAGCATCAAAATGGCCAAAGACCAGGACATGCCTCTTGGGCCTAATGCGGCTACCGGAGTGTGCGGGCGGCCAATGTGCTGCCTGGCTTTTGAGCAAGAGGTGTACCAGGAAGCCAAACCACGGGTGCCGCGGGTGGGGGAGATAGTCACGACGGCACGCGGTTCCGGACGCGTGATTGCGCGCAACATTCTCAAAGACTGCGTCACGGTTCAATTCGAGGATGGCGCGACCGTGACGGTCTGCGCGGGCGAGGTCCAGAGGACAGGGCGAGGGGGCGCCAACGGGGTCTCAGATGCCGCGGCACATGTGGGAGGCGCGGGGTCTAGCGACCCCGGCGATAAAGAACAAGAGGCGGACGGCTAGCTCCTGCAATCCACACCCAAGGAAAGAGCGGGGAACCATCAACGGTTCCTCGCTCTTTCCTTCTGGATCGCCTCTGCCTTTCGTTTGAGTGCGTCGACAACTCCGGGAGGGATGCCGACATCGCCCAGACCGCTCATGTGGGCCATTTTGTCGAGGCCGTGAAAGTCGCTTCCTCCCGTCGCAATCAGCCCATTTTCGTCCGCAAGATGGAGCAGGGCCGAGCGGGTAGCATCGTCGTACGCGCCATAGTACACTTCTAGCCCCAAGAGTCCGGTCTTGACAAGTGGTGGGATGTAGTTGGTAACCTCGCGCGGATGCGCGAGAACCGGCACTCCACCGGCCTGCAAAATGAGCCCGACGGCATCCTCGGGGGTCAAGCGAAAGCGCTCGACATAGGCCGGTCCGTTTCTTCCGATGTACCTGTCAAAGGCCTCGGCAATCGTCGTGACGTGACCGGCCTCCAACAAAGCTTGAGCGACATGCGGCCGGCCGATCGCGGCATCCCCGGCGATTTCCTTGACACGATCAAAAGAGACGGGCGCGCCGAGGGCGGCGAGCCGCCGCGTCATCTTTTCCGCGCGCCCGTAGCGCCCTTCGCGGAACTTGTCCAACATGCCCAAAAAACGGGTGTCATGCCAATCGATAAAGTACCCCAGAACGTGAACCTCGCTGTTCGGGACATCCGCCGAGAGTTCCACGCCTGGGATGACTTGAATGGACATGTTCCGCGCAGCTTCGAGGGCGGCATCGATGCCGGCGACCGAATCGTGGTCCGTCAGCGCGATGGTGCCCAGACCGCGCGCGCGCGCCAGACTCACCAGTTCCGGGGGGGACAGTTCGCCGTCAGAAGCTGTGGAATGAGTGTGAAGGTCGACGCCGCCCGCGGGGGCGGCGCCTCCAAAGGTCCGATTCTCCATGTCAGTGTGGAGCGCCAGTGTCCGTGTCGTCGCCCAAAGCTGCTACTGGCTGGCAGTGGGCGAGTCATTTGGCGGATTAACTTCGTTCGCCTCGGACACGGATTCGGGCAAGGGCGAGACTTGGTTTCGCACTTCTACCGCCAGCTTGACGGCGGTCCGTTCCTCACCGCTGACATCCACCTCAACAAAGGCCGGGACGCACACGATGTCCAAGCCATCTTGCTGTAGATATCCATGCGCAATGGCAATGGCCTTGATCGCCTGATTAACGGCTCCAGCACCGATGGCCTGCACGTCCGCATGTTTATGTTCCCGGATGACACCGGCGATGGCACCTGCCACCGCTGTGGACCGTGACTTGGCAGAGACTTTGATGGTGTCCACCATGGGATAGCTCCTCAGCATATAGAGTCGCGCCCCCGTTCCCGCACGGGCGGGAGTGGCGGGCGCGCAATAAGGTTACCTATCTTATACACGTAAAACGAAGTGGAATAGTTGCTGTTACGCCCCTTCAATACCCTTCTAGCTATTTCGCATATTCAAACGAGCGGGTTTCACGAATCACCGTGACTTTGATCTGACCCGGATACTCGAGATTGTCTTCGACTTTGCGGGCAATCTGCTTGCAAAGATTGATAGCGCCCAGGTCGTCGATCTCTTCCGGTTTGACAATAATGCGAATCTCGCGACCGGCCTGGATAGCATAAGATTGTTGGACGCCCGGGAACGCGTTGGCCATGGTCTCGAGTGCTTCGACCCGTTTCAGGTATTGCTCCAGAGACTCACGCCGTGCTCCGGGACGCGCCCCACTGATCGCATCTGCGGCAATCACCAACACCGCTTCCAGTGAGTGTGACTCTTCCTCTCCGTGATGAGAAGCGATAATGTTCGCCACCGGTTCGGGGACGCCGTACTTGCGAGCGATATCGGCGCCGATGAGCGCGTGGGCGCCACCGACCTCGTGGGTCACGGCTTTGCCGATGTCGTGAAGGAGCGCACCCGCCTTGGCCACTTGGACATCCGCGTTGAGCTCAGCGGCGATCATGCCTGCGAGGTGGGCCGTCTCGACAACATGCGCAAGAACATTTTGACCGTAGGAGGTCCGATACTTGAGCTGGCCCAGCAATTTGACGATTTCCGGGTGCAGCCCCGTAATGCCGACCTCCAGGGCTGCCTGCTCGCCGGCCTCCAGAATGGCCGCATTCACTTCCTCTTCGGCTTTTTCGACGATTTTCTCAATGCGGCCCGGATGGATGCGTCCGTCGCTCATCAACTTGGTCAAGGCCACACGAGCAACCTCTCTGCGAACCGGGTTGTGGCTGGAGAGGATGACCGCTTCCGGCGTATCGTCGACGACAAGGTCAACGCCTGTGGCGATCTCAATCGCACGGATGTTGCGCCCCTGACGGCCGATAATGCGCCCTTTCATCTCATCATTCGGAAGCGGCACGAGTGCGACAGTCGTCTCCGCGACCTGGTCCGAGGCGATACGTTCAATCGCCGTCGTGAGAATCTCCCGGGCGCGGCGGTCGCCCTCCTCTTTGGCCTGTTGCTCGATCTCACGAATCAAGCGTGCCGCATCCTGCCGAGTTTCCTTCTCTACTTGTTGCAGCAGGAGGGCTTTAGCCTCGTCGGTGGTCAACCCTGAGATACGCTGCAGTTCCTGAAGTTGGCGGCTCTGGTTTGCTTCCAGCGCTTCGCGGATATGGTCCAGGTCCTTTTCCTTCTTGTCCAGTTTCTTTTCGCGTCCTTCCAGCATTTCCTGCCGGCGGTCAATGCTCTCCCGCCGGTGACGCAATCGCTCATCTTCACGCTGCAAGTCCAGACGCTTTTTCTTGTTTTCGTTTTCAGCTTCGTCGCGGAGCTTGATCGCTTCGTCTTTCGCCTTGAGGATAATGTCCTTGGACTGCGCTTCGGCTTCGGCCACGCGCTTGTCCGCTTCGACCTGGCGGGCCTTGAGCTGGGTCGTGGCTAGATTCTGCTGCAGTAAATATCCCGCGGCGAACCCTACAGCTCCGACCAAGACCGCGACAACTAAAATCGCAATGAAATCCATCAAACCTCCAAAATTCAAACCAATTAGGAAGGGTCTTTCTCGTCCTGGGACAGCGCACTCTCGTCTTGTGAGAGCGCACTCTCGTCTTGTGAGAGCGCACTCTCGCCCTGTGAGAGCGCACTCTCGCCTTGTGAGAGCGCACTCTCGTCTTGCGCGGCTTGCCATAAGCGCTCGACTGCATGGCGGGCAGTCTCATAAGAAAAACCGCGCCGCATCAGAAAGCCGCCCATTTTGTCCCGGAACTCGCGATGGTCAAGCTCGCGCCAGCGTCGGGCTCGCGCAAGACCGGCGCGATACGCGCTTTCGCTCTCGTCCAGAGAGCCGATCGCTTCGCGAATCGCGTCGTCCGGGAGCCCCTTGCGCTTGAGCTCAAACCGCAGCGCATAGGCGGCGCGAGGACGAAATTCCTCACGGTTCTCGACCCAAAACTTGGCAAAGGCCTGGTCGTCCACCAGCCCGACTTCGGCCAAGCGCGCA
>JAMDCU010000085.1 GCA_023489485.1 Chloroflexota bacterium | reverse complement strand
TGATCTCGGTGATTGCGTTGCCTATGCCCATTTGCTATACACTTGAGGACGACGATCGCGAAAGACAGGCACGCGGCGCCGTGTCTCTTGAACCTCGTCGAGATCGATGGAGGCGACGAGCAAACCCTCGTGTTCGTCTCCCTCGGCTAACATCTCGCCCCACGGGTTAACGATCATCGAATGACCCCCAAACCTTTCCCCTTTGCCGGAACCCACGCGGTTGGTCGCCGCAATGAATATTTGGTTTTCAATGGCCCGCGCCGGAACAAGCGTTCGCCAATGGGATAGACGCGGGGTCGGCCACTCCGACGGCAAAAAAACCAGCACGGCGCCCCCGATGGCATAGTGGCGCCATAGCTCGGGGAAACGCAAGTCATAACAGACTGCTAGACCGCAGAGGCCAAACGCGGTATCAAAGACAGCCGCCTCTTCCCCGGGTGTCAGGTATTTGTCTTCTTCAAGCATCGGAACGAGGTGGAGTTTGCGATAGACCCCGCGGCATACGCCGCGAGCATCGACAAAGGTCGCGGTATTATAGACGCGGCCTTCACTCGCCTCGAGCAGGGATCCGACGACGGCGATGTGCTGCTCTTGCGCCGCGATGGCAATGTCCGCAAACAGCCCACTCTCGAGCGGAGTCGCGTGGGCGGCCGCGTGCTCGAGATCATAGGCGGAACCCCACAGCTCGGGCAGAACGACCACATCTGCGCCGCGCTCGCTGGCCTCGTCGATCCGGGCACGTGCACGCTCCAGATTCTGCATGGGCTCGCCCAGGACAATGTCCATTTGGGCAAGCGCGATAGACAACTTGTTCATCGTCGCTGATGATTATACCACTGCTGGAATGAATCAACAATCAATAATTTTGACGCGTCATGGTTTTGGGCTATAATGGCCCACAGGATTCGTCGCTCTCTCCAAACTAGAGATGCCAGAAACTGCATTGCAGGATACAAAGCCAGAGACCTGAGACGTCGATGAGTGTGCCCACCCGCGCGCGTTTTGCCATTGGCTCCGCCGTCCTCCTGATCATCATTCTCGGTGCCTGTACAGCGCCCCCTCCTCCTGCAGCTGCGACGGCCACTTTATCTCCTGGACGGCTTCCGGCAGCCCCCAGCAGTTCGCCTTCCGCCGGCCCTGTACTGGTGGCCTTTCCGACCCTCCCTCCCCCCAGCCCCACATTCTCCGCGGCAAATACAGTAACCCCAGCGGCCACGATCACATCCACCCAAGTGTTGACCGCCTCATCCTCGCTTGGGCCCGTCGTCCAGGTCGTGGCCCCTGCTAACAATGCCCTGGTCAGCCTGAATCAAACAGTCTACGTCATCGCCACAGTGGCCAGCGACAATGGAATCGCTCGCGTCGATCTCAGCGCGGATGGCATTCTGGTCCATTCGGAGAACGCTCCTTCTCCCATCTCCAGTTTCCCTTCCATCCTTTCATGGACTCCGACGCAAATAGGCAATCATGTGCTGCGGGTGGTCGCCTACGATGTGAATAATCTGGCAAGCACGCCCGAAGATCTGACGGTTACCGTAGTGCCAGATGCCCGGCGACCTTTGGCCAACATCGTTTTCCCCATTGGCCAGCCGCAGGTGGAGCTCGGCAACATCGTGCGAGTCCAGGCCGTGGCTTCGGACGACGTGGGGGTGACCCAGTTCGATCTGTTGGTCGATAACCAACTCTACACCTACGTGACCACTCAGAACCCCAATGGCCAGGCCTTTTTCCCAGCCGTGTTCGTCTGGCGGGCCATGACGCCGGGCAGCCATACTCTGGTCGTCCGCTCGCACGATTCTCAGAACCAGACTGCGGACTCTAGTCCCCTCAAAGTCTTTGTGACCGACAGCCATCCTCCTGCCGTAAGCCTCGCGCTCGACCGGACTAGCGTGCTCGCCAATGAGCCGATCAGCGTTACGATCACAGCCGTCGATATTAGCGGCATCCAGCGGGTCGAGCTCTGGACCGGGCGCGAGATATCGGGCACTATCAGCAGCAGCAGCGCGGCCCGCCAGACGTACATGACTCTTCAAATGCCATGGCAAAGCGGAGCCCCAGGAGATTATACATTGACCGCTCGGGCGGTCAATGCAAACGGCAACTATAAGGAATCGCCCCCGCAAATCGTCAGCGTTCTGCGCCCCGGCCAAGCGACTCCCACCCGTGGGCCGACGCCAACGCCAACTCGCACTCCCCTGTTGCGTCCCACCATGACTCCTACCCTTCAGCCTCCGGCGCCCCCGAGTGCTCAGATCAATCAGCCAACCGACCGTTTTTCAAACCTCTGGCCCATTCGAGTAGTCTTTAGCGGGCAGGGCAACGCAGAGCTGGATAGGGTAGAGCTGTGGGGCTATTATCAAGACCAGTTGAGCCCGCAGCTGATCTGCACGATCGAGGCGCATGCGACTACTGAGAGAATCGGACAATGCGATTGGTCGCCGATGGGTGCAGGTCTTGTTTATCTATTCGCTCAGGCCGTCGATGTCTACGATCAGATCGGCCGGTCGGCCATCATTTCGGGATTCATCGGTATCCCGAACACGCCGACGCCGACCCCGACGCCTGCCGCTATTTCCGGGCGCTGGACGGCGACGATCCCAACCGGCCAATATGTAGCAACGGTGCGGATGATCGGAACTGCCGTGCGAGGAGATTTCAAGACGGTCATAACAGGCACCGAGACCGTTGGACGCATCACCTCCGGAGCTATTCGCGGTGACCGTGTTACTTTTCACGTCGATTTTGGTCCCGCGACCACTCCCACCGCGGCACCCACCGGGACTCCCACCGCGTCCGGAACTGTCGCGCCCACCGCGACCGCGACCGTCCCGCCGAGTGCGCCCTCGCTCGATTTCGATTGTGGGCTGGACAGCACGGCATCCAGCATGGACTGCAAGACCAAGGATTCCAGGGGCCGAACCGGAACGGCTTTATTCAAGCGCGAGTAAACGGACCCATCGGCGATGTCTCCGCGATACACATTATCGATTCTCAGCCAAGCAGAACGCTTAACCGACATTGCCGACTTTATTGAAACGGCGGGCCGCGCAAGCGGGCTAAAGCCAGACCAGATCTATGACGTCGAGATGGCCGTCGACGAGGCCTGTACCAATATCATTCAGCATGCCTACCACGGCCGGAAGAACGGAACGATCGACATCACGTGCGAGAGACGCCGCCGAGAATTCATCATTACCATAAGGGACTATGGCGATCGATTCGATCCTAAAAAAGTCGTCCCGCCCCGAGTTCGTGTGCCGCTCTCCCAGCGCGCCGTAGGCGGGCTGGGCCTGCCTTTTATGCACAAGTTGATGGACCGCGTCGAATTTGATTTCTCTTCGAAGAATGGCAATCGCCTCACCATGGCAAAGAAACTCTAGCCTACTGCTACTTACTCTGGACTCTTCTGCTCACCTTTTGGCATCCTTGCTCCCTTGTGATATAATCGCCTTTCATGGTGTCTAACGATCGAATTCTCCGGCAGCTGTTGCTGGCTGTAGGAGGAGGCTGCCTCCTCGGCTGTGTGCTCGCTTCGTGTGTGGTGAGTCTCTTTCTGATGCAACCCGCGATCCTTACCGCGCTCGCCAACCCGGTCGGAATCAGAACCCGAACCCCGACCATCACGTGGACCCCGACGGAGACGCACACTCCTACAGCAACCGCAACAGCGACTCTAACTCCAACCTCCATCTTCCCAACTCGAGTGCGGACTGCCACGCCGGCGCCAAGCGTCACGGCGACGAGCAGCACCCCAAAGCCCAAACCGTCTGAGACTGCTCCCCCTACCTCCACACCGCGTCCCGTGGTTCAGCATTTCCTCGTCGGGCGGCCGGTCGCGCCGAACGCCAAGATGATCTTTCCTGACCCCACTTACCTGTACGGTACAACAGAAAAAGGGGACCTTGACGTCCATCACGGCGAAGAATTCGAGAATCCAATCGGCACATCCCTCTACGCGGTTGCGGATGGGACCGTCGTGACGGCAGGGAGCGACATGCAGCGCATCTGCGGCAACGATGGGAAAGGCATGTGCGGGCCCTATATCACGGCCGGTAAGGGCTTTTACGGGAATCTGGTTGTCATACGGCTCGCGCAAGACTATAATGGAGTGCCCGTGTTTGCCCTTTACGGGCACATGAACAAGGTTTTTGTGACGGCGGGGACGGCCGTCAAGAAAGGCGATCTTATCGGCGAAATTGGCATGTCGGGCATTGCCCTGGGACCGCATGTGCATTTCGAGATCCGCTTGGGGGTGAACGATTACTCTCACACGCGCAATCCGATCTTGTGGATGACGCCGCTGCCGGGACACGGGTCGCTCGCGGGACGCTATACGGATACGGAAGGGAACCTGATTCGTGGAGCCTTGGTAGACATTTACCGTACAGATAACACTTTTCTGTTTGAGACCGAGACCTACGGCCGCGACCGTTGGCCGGCCGTAAACTCGGACGATCAACTGAAGGAGAATTTCGCAATAGGCGATCTACCCGCCGGCGACTATGTCGTCCGCATCGCAGGGCAGCCGTTTGCCGTCCGCGTCTCGATTGAGCGGGGCAAGCTGTCCCTTGTAGAAATTGGGGGATCGTAATGTCGGAAGTACGGGTTCGCTTTGCGCCGAGCCCAACAGGCGCGCCGCATGTTGGCAATATCCGCACAGCGCTCTTTGACTATTTATGGGCACGCCATACAGGCGGGAAATTCATCCTGCGGATTGAGGATACGGACCAAGCCCGTGAGGTGGAGAATGGCCTGGACCTCATCTTGGGGTCCCTTCGCTACTTGGGCCTGAACTGGGATGAGGGGCCCGACATTGGCGGTCCCTACGGTCCTTATCGTCAGTCCGACCGCTTGCAGCTCTATACCCAGTACACCCAGGAGTTGATTGACAAGGGCGCGGCCTATTATTGCTACTGCACTCCCGAACGGCTCGAGGAGATGCGCAAGGAGCAATTGGCCCGCGGGGAGTCTACCCGCTACGATCGCCGCTGTCGCTTTCTGACCCCCGCCGAGCGCGCAGCGCGTGAGCGCGAGGGTTTGCCGCGGGTTGTACGTCTCGCCGTCCCACTCGATGGCGAGACGACCTTACACGATTTCATCCACGGCAGTCTGACCATTGCTAACAGAGACGTAGACGACCAGGTGCTCTTGAAATCGGACGGTTTCCCCACCTACCACCTTGCCGTCGTCGTGGACGATCACCTGATGAAAATCTCGCACGTGTTGCGCGGGGACGATTGGATTCCGTCATTCCCGAAACACGTTCTCCTCTACCAAGCCTTTGGATGGGAGATCCCGCCGCACGGTCACGTCCCCAATGTCCTGGGTCCCGACAAGAAAAAACTCAGCAAGCGGCATGGCGCCACGAGCGTCATACAGTTCCGCGATGAGGGGTACCTGTCAGAAGCGATGCTGAATTTCCTCGCGCTGCTCGGTTGGGCCTACGACGACAAGACCGAGCTCTTTACTCGCGAGCAGCTGATCGAGCTGTTTACCCTCGACAAGATCGGGCGGGCGCCTGCGGTTTTCGACCGCAACAAGCTAGACTGGATGAACGGAGTCTACATCCGCGAACTTTCCGACGCTCAACTCGCCGAGCGTCTCTTGCCCTTTATGATGGGCGCGGGACTGGTCACCGACCTCGGAACGGTACAACGGATGGTGCCACTCTTCCGCGAGCGGCTGAAGAAGCTGAGTGACATCGTCAGCTTGGCCGATTTCTTGTTGGTTCAAGATCTCGAGTATGACCCACATCTGCTTGTCGGCCCGAAGATGGACAAGGCGACGACACTCACGGCTCTCCGGACCGCCCAAGAGGTACTGGAATCTTTTTCCTCCTTCGAGGATGAGACGAGAATCGAAGCAGAGCTGCGAACCGCTTCCGATCGCCTCAGCCTAAAATATGCCCAGTTCTTTGGTGCGCTCCGTGTCGCCGTCACAGGGCGGACGGTGTCACCGCCTCTCATGGGCAGCATAAGGCTTCTCGGGCGGGAAAAGACACTTTGGCGAATCGACTGGGCAATTCATGCTCTGGAAACCAGTTGACCTGGAATTCAAACCAGGTTACTGACCTGGCTCTATATTAACGGACTCTAATCTGTTTTTAATGTTCTTTTTACCCTCGCACGTTACTGTGAGGTTTTGGCGTCGCTGGCGTTCGCGGGCTACAGGCGGTACCGGCGAGAGTGCAATCTCTGCAGTTATGGAATCTGAGAGCAAGAGGTGATTATGGCGGTGGAGCAAGCACAAGAACCCGAAAAGACGATTGAGGTACAGAATCTCTCCAAGATTTACGGCAACTTTGAGGCGTTACGGGACGTCTCCTTTGAAGTCAAAAAGGGAGAAATCCTGGGCTTTCTTGGACCGAACGGCGCAGGCAAGACGACGACGATGCGCATCCTGACCGGCTTTATGCCCCCTTCGAGTGGGACCGCGCGCGTAGCCGGCTATGACATATTTTCCGAGTCTCTCAAAGCGCGCAAGCGCATTGGCTACCTTCCCGAGAGCGTGCCTCTCTACACGGAGATGACGGTATATGATTACCTCGATTTTGCCGCCCGCCTCCGCGACGTCCCCCACCGGGATACTGCGATCGAGCGCGCTATGGAGATGACGAATTTAGGGGAGCGGGCAGACACGCTGATCGGAAAGCTGTCCAAGGGCTTTAGGCAGCGCGTCGGCATCGCCCAGGCGCTCGTGCACGAACCCGAAGTCCTGATTATGGACGAGCCGACCATCGGACTGGACCCTAAGCAAATCATCGAGGTCAGGAACCTGATCAAATCCTTGGGCGGCGAACACACGGTCATCCTCAGCACGCACATTCTCCCCGAAGTGAGCCAGACCTGCACACGTGTCTTGATCATCAACGACGGCAAGATCGTCGCCGAGGATACGCCGGCCCGCTTGACCGCACGCGTGCGCGGAGCTGAACACATCTTTCTTCAGGTTGCCAAACCCGCCCCAGAGATTCCGAGTGCCCTGGAAAAAGTCCAGGGCGTGCTCGGCGTGCAGGCGAAAGATTCGGCCACTGGAACTTACGAAATCGAAACGACGCTGGGGACCGATCGCCGCGCCGACATCGCCACCATGGCAGTGCAAAAGGGCTGGGGCCTGCTCGAATTGAGACCGGTGGGCATGAGCCTGGAGGAGGTCTTCCTCAAGCTGACCACCGAGGAGAGCGAGCAAGTGGGCCAATGACAAATGGGGAATGTTCAGTTATCGGTCGAAATTTAGCTCATTAGATAATTGGCTCATTGACATGGAGTGATTATGAAAAACGTTTGGACCATAACTTCACGTGAACTGCAATCGTACTTTGTCTCCCCCATTGCCTACGTGATCAGTGCCTTGTTCCTGGTCGCGATGGGTTATCTGTTCTCATTGATCCTGATCAATTCGCAGGATGCCTCCATGCAAAGTACGTTCAGCAACATGATGTTCTTGCTTCTATTGCTCGCCCCGGCCCTGACCATGAAGCTCCTCGCCGATGAACAGCGCATGGGCACGATCGAGCTCTTGCTCACCTCGCCCGTCAACGACTGGCAGGTCGTCCTCGGAAAATTCCTCGGCAGTCTGATTCTGTTTGCCGTGATGCTGGTAGGCCCTACCCTCTACTATGTCTTGATCCTCAAGGTATTCGGGTCTCCGGACTATGGCCCGATTCTCACCGGGTATCTGGGGCTCTTGCTTCTTGGCGGCAGTTTTCTCGCGGTCGGCGTTTTCACCTCGGCTCTCACCCAAAACCAGGTGATTGCTTATTTCGCCGGGCTGGTAATCCTGATTCTACTGTGGATTGCCGACGCCGCCGGCGGGGTTGCCGGCACTGGTTCAATCGGGAACATGGTCTCTTATCTTGCCATCACCCAGCACTATAACAATTTCTTCCGCGGCGTCATCGACACAACGGATGTCGTGTACGCGCTGAGCGTGATTGCCGTGGCGCTGTTTCTGGCGACCCAGGTTCTGCAGACGAGGAGGTGGCGATAATGCGCGAACGATTACAAGCGTGGGCGACCTATTTTGCGGCCGTTGGCATGGCCCTGTGGGCCGCCGCCGGTATCTTGTTCCTCCTGGGTAATCAACCTAGGGAGCGGCTGATCGCGCTCCTCGCCGTGGGCGTGATCTTGTTCGCCATCTATATCTTTGCGCGGCCCAGCGAGGTTCGTGCGGCGGTCACCAGCCGCGGAGCGCGCTACGGTTCGAACGCGTTGGTCATGAGCATCGCGTTCGTTGGCATCATTGCGCTCTTGAACTTTATGGGGAGCCGCTATCATGCGACCGAGGACTTGACGGCCAACAAGACGAATACTCTGTCGCCGCTCACGGTCCAGGTCCTCAAGAACTTGAAGGAGCCGGTCCAGGCCCTTGCTTTCTTCACAAACAGCGGATCAAACAACCGCCAAGACGTCGAGAACACTCTGAGAGAGTATGCGGCCCAAACGGACAAATTCACTTACCGCTTTATCGATCCCGAGGCCGAGCCGCAGGTCGCGAATGATTACAAGGTGCAATTTGACGGCACCATCGTAATGGTGCGCGGAACCCGCCGGCAAAATGTCACGGCCACGGATGAGCAAAGTTTGACGAATGCGATCGTCCAAGTCTCGCAGGACACCCAGCCGACAATCTATTTTACGACCGGCCATGGAGAGCACAGCCCGGACGACTCGGGGCAGAACGGATACAGCGCCTTCAAGAGCGCATTGGAGCAGGAAAACTACAAGGTCGCTACCCTGAATCTCGCAACCATCACGAACACCCTCCCGTCGGACATTTCGGCGCTTGTCATTGCCGGGCCGCGTCAGGCTTTTGACCCCAGCGAAGTCAAGCTCGTTCAGGACTATCTCAATACCAAGAATGGCCGCGTCTTGGTGATGCTGGATCCCCAGACGAATACAGGTCTAGACGATATGCTGAAAACGTGGGGGGTCATCGTCCAAAACGACGTCGTGTTCGATCCCAAGCTTGGCCTCAGCGGGCAGCCGCAAGTCCCGGTCTTTGTCAATTATGGAAGCCACACAATTACGCAGGACCTCACCGGAATCGCCAGTTTCTTCCCCGGGGCGCGTTCGCTCGCGGAGACAAGCCCGGCACCGACAAACAAGACGATCACCGCGCTCTTGACGACCAGCGATGCCAGTTGGGGTGAAACGGACTTTGCTTCAATCCAAAACCAGACCGCCCAGTACAATCAGGGCACCGATATCAAGGGCCCGTTGAATATCGCCTATGCGGTCGAGACCACCGGGTCGAACAAACCTGCCCGCCTTGTGGTAGTCGGCAATTCGTCGTTCATCAGTAACGGAGTCGTCAACACCCGTCTGTCCGCGGCGGGAGGCCAGCCGGTGAATACGGGGAATGGGCAATTCATGTTCAATTCGCTGAACTGGCTCGCCGGGCAGGAGAACCTGATCGCGATCCCGGCCAAGTCGCCGGATCAACACCCGATCTTTTTGACAGGCGAGCAGACCTCGTTTGTGTTCTGGTCCACCTTCTTGATGATTCCAGGCGCCATCCTTGTGCTCGGAGGGCTAGTCTGGTGGAGGAGGCGTTAACTTGAACCCGCGCGTAACCCTGATCCTTGTGGCGGTCTTTGCAGTTCTCTTGGGGTACGTGTTCTTTGTCGAACAGAACAAGACGCCGGAACAGCTGGGGACTCCCGCGCCGACCGCGGCACCGGAGATATTCCAGTTTAATACGAGCAATGTCAAGAGCCTGCAAGTACGCGATCTCCGCTCCACGCGTGAAGTCGTTCTCACGCGCACGGACAAGGGCTGGCAGGTGGACAAGCCCATCCAAAAAGCGGCCGACAGTGCCACGGTGGACAATGTCGTCGGCCAGCTGGTCACATTAAAAGCCACTCGGGTCTTTACGAACGTAACCGACGTTGCCCCTTTTGGATTCGTGACGGCGACCGTTGAAGCCCGGATAACGATGAGCAACACGACGACCTACGCGCTGACCATCGGCGCCAAGACGCCCGATTCGTCGGGCTATTACGCGGTCTATACGGGAGACAAGTCCAAGGTATTCATCATCAGCAGCGACGTAGTAGACCAAATGCTCGGCTGGCTCAACACGCCACCCTACGAGCCCACACCGACGCCAACATTCACACCTACCCCGCCCGTGACGGCAACTATCACGGGCACACTCACCGTCGAGACACCGGCCGCCGCAACGCCTGGTGCGGCTCCGCCCAACATCGTGCCTACAGTTGCGCTGCCGACACCGGCGCCCAGTGCAACACCATAGAGTCTAGCCAGCGGCGAGTGCCCAAAAAGTACTCGCCGCTGCATTTTCAGAGACCGATGCAAGCAATTCGCGTTGACATTAGGGTGGAACCGTTGTAGAATCGCGCTCAACTGAATATGGGGCGGTGGCGGAACGGCAGACGCGGCGGACTTAAAATCCGCTGAGGTAACCCCTCGTGAGGGTTCAAATCCCTCTCGCCCCATGAATGCAAAGGTTGAACAAATGGTGGCAGGCACCTGCTCGCTAATGCTATGACGCGTTAACGGCAGGTGCTTTTGCTTCACCCCATCTGTCTCATTGGCAGACACGACATGCAGGAGTACAAAGAGGAGGAGGATTTCAATGTCGAGGATCGAGGCAAAACTGGAGGCGATGGGTCTGGCGCTGCCCGAGCAGACCGTCTCTCCGGGGATGAAGCTGCGCTTCAAGTGGGTGCGCGTGCACGGGAATCGCGCCTACGTCTCGGGACATGGCCCCTTGAACCCGGATGGCACGGTGGCCGGCCCGTTGGGCAAGGTGGGACAAGAGGTGACGCCCGAGCAGGCGTACCAATCCGCGCGTTTGGTCGCGCTCGCCGTCCTCGGGAGTCTGAAACGAGAACTCGGCGATTTGGATCGTGTGACGGCGTGGCTGCGCGTTTTTGGAATGGTGAACGCTGCGCCGGGTTTTAACCAGACCCCACCCGTGATCAACGGATTTTCGGATTTGATCATGGAGCTGTACGGAGATGAGGCGGGGACGCATGCTCGCTCGGCCGTCGGCGTCGCCGCGCTTCCTTTCAATATCCCCGTCGAAATCGAAGCGGAAGTGGAGATCAAGGGCTAGAGCCGGGTGCCCGATCCGCGCCTCTCGCCGTCCAATGGACCAGGCGCGTCACTTTGATTTCTATGACCGGGTTTGGCTCGATGCTCATCGCGCGATACTGAGGGTACTTTGACCGGAGCAGCTCGATCGCCCGATCGTGTGCCTTGCCGCGCCGGAGGATGCGGGCGACGCCATCTGCTCGCACCCACACCAGCCTGGCCCAGTTTTCGTCGTAAACGTCCACAAGCATTGACGCTAGTGGGTTTGCCTGGATATTGCGGACGCGTTGGAGCTTGAGCGGAGACGTGCGCTTGGGCTTGTCGTCCAGCGCAATATAAAAATGGCTGCCCTCATACGCGTAGACGACCGGGACGACATGCGGCCGGCCGTCTGGCGTCACCGTCGCGAGGTGAGCGACGCGCTGTTCTTTTAGCAAAGACTCTACGTCGGTAGCCATCTGAAGGTCTGGGTCTGTGTCCGGATCCCGCAAGGACTAGATCGTTCGAACCCATGGTTACTCTTCGCCCAGTGGGGTGCCACGCCCTTCACGGCAGCATGTACGTACCGCGGCGCAGATATTCCCCTTGTCCTGGACTAGCGAGGAATTGGTCTCCTTCAAAAATCACGCTCCCGCGCGACATGACAAGAGAAGGCGAACCGTCAACCGTTAATCCCTCATAAGGGTTATAGTCGACGCGCATAAAGTGTGTCTTCGCGCTGATCGTGTACTTGCGGTTGGGGTCCCAGAGCACGATGTCCGCGTCGCTACCAACCGCAATCGTCCCTTTCCGTGGGAATAGGCCAAAGAGCTTGGCCGCCGTCGTGCTCGTCACCTCGACAAAGCGGTTCATACTCCAACCCCGCTCGACCACTCCGCCCTGGTAGACCAGGTGCATTCGGTTCTCAACGCCTGGCACGCCGTTCGGAATCTTGCTGAAATTTCCGATGCCCAGTTCTTTTTGCTTCGGTAGGCCCTTGTAACCCTCACGCATGCAAAATGGGCAGTGATCGGTGGCCACTGTCTGCAAATCATTCGCCGCCAGCGCTTGCCAGAGCGGCTCCTGGTTCGCCTGCTCACGGATGGGCGGCGAGCAGATATATTTGGCTCCCTCGAAGCTGCCGTCTGCGTAATCCTCATAGGCCAGGTACAGGTACTGGGGGCATGTTTCGCCGAAAACGGGCAGGCCGCGGTCCCGCGCCGCGCGAATCTCTTCCATGGCGAGATGCGAAGATACGTGGACGATATATACGGGAACGTGGGCCATTTCGGCGAGGGCAATCACGCGATGAGTCGCCTCTCCTTCCGTCTCCGGAGGGCGCGAGAGCAAGTGATAGTTCGGAGCCGTCTTGCCCTCCGCGAGGAGCTTTTGCACCAGGTAGTCGATGACGCTGCCATTCTCGGCGTGTAGGCAAACGAACCCGCCGTTCTCCCCCGTCCGCTGCATTGCCTTGAAAATTGTCGCATCGTTCAGCATCAGGCGATCCGGATAAGCGGTAAAGAACTTGAACGAAGTGACTCCTTCGTGGACGAGCGCATCCATGTCCGGGAGCCAGCGATCGGGCAAGTCGCTAACGATCATGTGCATTCCATAGTCAATCACGGCTTTGGGCTCGGCTCTTGCCAGCCATTCGTCCAGCGCCGCTCGCATCGGCTGCCCGCGCGCTTGGGTGGCAAAGTCGATGATGGTCGTCGTCCCACCATGCGCGGCCGCCACCGTTCCAGTTTCGAAATCATCCGACGAGGTCGCCGCTCCGACGTTCAATTCCATATGCGTATGGCAGTCAATTCCACCGGGAATCACATACTGGCCGATCGCGTCAACCACCCGATCGGCTTGGACCTTGAGCTTGTCTCCAATCAGCTTGACGGCCTCATCCTCGACAAAGACATCCGCAAAATAGTCATCGCTCGCCGTAATAATCCGCCCGTTCTTGATCAAGACGCTAGACATATCCGCTCCACAATCATTGCAGCTTGCAGGTTGTTAATTGCAGGTTCTTGATTCTCTGAATTCCGGGTATGTTCGATGTGAGGTCTTTTATCCAAAATCTGCAATCTGAAATCTGAAATTAAATGAATTCGGGCCGCAGCTCGTTCGCGAATTGCTCCATTTGAGCGATCGCCTTGTCCGCAATTTCAGGGAAAAAAAGCACCATGTGCTCAACCCCCGCTTGAGCATACTCTCGCAAGCGCGCGCGGATCCCGTCCACGCTTCCCACGAGACGATGACGCGGGTTATTGCGATATTCATAGGTCGGCGACAGGCTCGAGTTCAGGTCAATCGACAACCGCGCCGAGACTGTGATGGGACGCGCCGGCTTGAGCTCCCGAATGCGCTTGATGCCCGCCGCGATCGTTTCCGGCGATGCTCCTACCGGATGCCAGCCGTCGCCCAGATTGGCGACCCGGCGCAAGGACGGCTCCTCGTCACCACCAATCCAGATCGGAATTCCGCTTTTTCGAGCGGGCAGAGGTGACGAGTAGCCGTTCTCGATGTTTGTATACTTGCCGTGGAACGTGACCTCGTTCTGCGACCACATCGTTCGCATCAACGTGATCGCCTCGTCCAGGCGCCTCCCGCGATCCCTGAAACTCGCGCCGAGGTTCGCATATTCAACTGCGTTCCAACCCACTCCGACGCCGAGGATCGTCCGCCCATGCGAAGCCGCGTCGAGCGTCGCCATCTGCTTGGCGACAAGCACGGGGTTTCGCATCGGCAAGACAAGGACCGAAGTACCGAGCTGGAGGCGGTCGGTCAGCGCCCCCATCATTGCCAGAGTCGTCACGGATTCAAAGATATTGCCATACGGCTCGATATTCTTCTTCGGAACGAGAAGGTGATCCGTCGTCCAGATGGACACATAGCCCAATCGCTCGGCGGTCAAGGCCACCCGCCTGAGATCATCAAAGGCGACGCCAAGACCATAATTTGTTAAACCGATGCCAAATTTCATCTCGAGTCCCTTTCTGCCTACGCTACTGGCAGATAGAAGAAGGCGAGGGCGAGGATAATGTACACTATCAAGAGCTGCGCCCCTTCGAGCCAGTTCGACTCGCCGTCGAGTGAAATGAGCGCCGCGATGACGACGGAAGCGACGAGCGCGGCCAGCTCAAATGGGTTGAAAACCAAGCTCATTGGCGTGCCAAAGGCCAGGCTGATAAAAACGAGGAGCGGCCCGACGAAGAGCGCGACCTGGGTACTGGAACCGAGCGCAATCTCGAGGGCCACGTCCATCTTGTTTTTGAGCGCCATCTGCATCGCAACGAGATGTTCGGCCGCATTTCCGATTATCGGCACGACGATGACGCCCACGAAAAGCTCGGTCAGGCCACGTTCGAGAATCACGGGTTCGATCGCAGCGACAAGAATCTCGCTCAACCAGGCAATAAAGACAACGGCCGCGACCAGAACGATCAATGCGCGGCGAACGCTCCAGTCAGGTAGACCCTCTTCCTCCGGCTCGGGGGCCAGTGGCGCCACGCGTTCCTTCTTCGCCAGCGCCGTGAACGAAAAGAGCAGGCTGAGCACATACGCAATCATGAGTGCCGCTGCAACCCCCAGGCTCAGATACTCGACGTTCACGCGGCTGCTCGACGCAATCGCACTGGCAAAGACGGCCGGAACGAGCAGCCCGATGATCGCAATCGTCATCATCGTCATACTGACGGAAACGCCACCCCGACCGAACCGTTGAAATCCGTGCCTCAGACCTCCGGCGAGCACGCTCAGCCCAAGCACCAGGAGGATATTGCCGATGATCGAGCCGGTGATGGACGCTTTGACCACGTTCAGCAGACCGGCCCGGATTGCTGCGATCGTGATGATCAACTCCGCCGCGTTACCAAACGTCGCATTCAGTAGAGCCCCGGCCCGCGTCCCGGCTCGGGTAGCGAGCGCATCGGTAGCTTCGCCCAGAATTCCGGCGAGCGGAATAATGCCCAGGGCCGCGGTGATAAAAATTGCCGTCGAGTCGGCATGAAGGAAGGCAAGAACGAGGGCGACCGGAACGAAAACGACGAGCGCATCTACCCAGCGGCGGGGGTCGGACAGAAGACCGGAAATGAGACGGGGGCGCGGCATCGAGCGGTGCTTGTGGTGGCTAGTCAAGCGTAATCAAATCCCTTATATTGGCAAAGATGACGTCGCCAATGCCGCGCACCTTTTTCAAATCTTCGAGCCTTTTGAACGGACCATTTTGATTCCGATAGTCCAGAATCCTTTGAGCAATTGCCGGCCCGATTCCCGGCAATGTGTCCAAATCTTCCAACGTAGCGGTGTTAATGTTGATCTTGCCGATCGGGGTTGTGGTGCGGGGCCGCGCTGTCGCGACGGCCGCTCCTACCGGCTGGGGAGCGCGAGTCGCTTCGGCGGTCGTCGGGACATAAATTTGCTCGCCATCCATGAGCTTGCGCGCCAGGTTAAGCCCGCCGATCTCTGCATTGGCTAGCGTGTTGCCGGCAACGGCCAACGCCTCCCGTACTCGGCTGCCATAAGGCAGTGTGTAAACACCCGGCTTGGCGACGGCTCCTCGCACATCCACGACAACCACTGCCACGGTTGGCGTCGCTCGTGGCGTCGGTGTAACCACAGCTAATGGAGCAGGCTCCGGCCGGCGGAGCAGCAAGATCGTTCCGGCGAGGACGACCAAGAACAAGAGGGTCATTACGAGGTATGGGCGATAGCGCGCGAGCGAATCGTCCATCCATTGTCTCCATCGGCGAGGATTTGATCAGCACGATCCGGCGAGTGCAGCCCACCCGATTATGCGGGTACAGTCAACCCGATTATACCACTATTTTGCGTCTTCACGATGGCGCGCAGCTTCAAACAAGAGCAGAGTCGCCGCCATCGCGGCGTTGAGCGATTCCGTATCCCCTTGCATCGGAATTCGTAAACGCGCCGTGGCGACCTGACGCGCGGGCGGCCCGGCTCCTTCCGCCTCGCCTCCGATGATCAGTGCAAGTGGGCGCATCCACCCTACCTGGGTGTACACCGTTTCACCGTTCGCGTCGGCAAGATAGATTCGCGCCATGCCCCGCACGGTCTCTGCGATCGCATCCCAAGAGTGCTCGACACGCAAAGGCACTCGAAAATGGGCCCCCATCGCCGCTCGGACGACCTTCTCATTATACGGGTCGGCAGTGTCCGGCGCAAAGAGAACAAGATCGACGCCCACTGCCCGGGCCCCGCGCAGTATCGTCCCCACATTGCCGGGGTCCCTTACCGCATCGAGAATCAAAACAAACTGAGGCTCGGGCGGGATCGGCAAGTGCATAAAGGGAACAACGGTCAGAATGCCGGGAGGAGTCTCCGCTTTTGACATCGCCTTCATCACAGCATCGGCGACTGCATAGACCTCCGGGGTGACTGCGCGCAGGCGTTCCAGGAGCACGGCGGCCCGCGGTTCTTGCTCTACCGCACGCGTGTAAAAAACAAGAGCGGGGGTAATCCCCGCTCCCATAACCTCTTCGACCAGCCGGACGCCCTCGACGACGAATTGCTCCGTCGCATACCGCACCGGGCGCCGCGCTAACGAACGGACCAGCTTGACCTTTGAATTTGAGAGGCTAGTAATCATCGCGGCCAATGGCTCAACTGCCGATCAGGCAGCTAGCAATGAAATGCGCAAACGACTTTGTGCCTTCCCCTTATGCGCCCTTGGCGGTATCGGCAAGCTTGGCGAAGGCGCTTTGATCCCGCACCGCCAGGTCCGCTAGGATCTTGCGATCCACGTCGACACCGGCACGCTTGAGACCTGCCATCATTTTGCTGTAAGAGAGGCCGAGCGGCCGGGCGGCCGCGTTGATGCGGGCAATCCACAGACGCCGGAACTCGCCTTTGCGATCTTTGCGATCGCGGGTCGCATAGAATTTGGCATGAATCAAGGACTCGTTCGCACGCCGGATGAGCGTGTGGCGCGTCAACTGATGCCCTTTGGTCAACTTTAGAATCTTTTTATGGCGGCGGTGCGAGGCGACGCCGCGTTTTACTCTGGCCAAGAGAACCTCCCAATTTCAAATTTCTGATTGCAGAATCAAGATTGCAGTTTGAGAGAGCGAACCGCAATTATCGGCAATCTGCAATCTAAAACTACTTTTGATCCATGGTGGGCGCGAGCGCTTTGATCTTTTTCGTTTTTTCGTGCAATTCGACCGGGATGCGGCGGTCGAACATGCGCTTGTTGCGTTTGGACTTGCGGCGGCGCAGATGCGATTTTCCGATTTTGGTCCTCATCACCTTGCCCGTGGCCGTCACCTTGAAGCGTTTCGATGTGGCTTTGTGTGTCTTTATTTTCGGCATCGAGTCCTCTCTTGTGGTTTCAAAAAGAAGTCGGGGTTGAACCCCGACCACTGCTCTCCTTGCACAGGATACCGCTCGCCTAACGGGTGAGAGGCGGGGCGGCAGTCGCCGGCTCCTGCGGTCGAGCGGCGGCCACCCGCGCTCCCCGGACGACGGCCCGGGCAGCTTCGGGGCCTCCCTTTGTCGGCCCCGGTCTTCCGATCTTCACCAAGCTCTTGCCATCCATCAATGGGGCCTGCTCGATATTTGCCTCGTCGGCTAGCTCGACCGCAACTTTTTCCAGAATCTCGCGGCCGATGGCCAAGTGAGTGATCTCGCGGGCACGAAAGAGGACACGGACCCGAATCTTGTTGCCGGCCTTCAAGAATTCGCGCACCCGTTTCAGCTTAAAGCTGGTGTGATACCAGTTGGTCTTGGGCCGGATGCGCAACTCTTTGATTTCAATCGCCTTCTGCCCTTTTTTTGCCTCGCGTTCCTTCTTCGTCCGCTCATACATGAATTTGCCAAAATCAATAATGCGGCAAACAGGAGGCTGGGCATTCGGCGCCACCTCGACCAAGTCCAGATTGCGGTCCTGAGCGAGGCGCAACGCTTCATGCGTAGGAATCACGCCAACTTGCTTGCCCGCGTCGTCGATGACGCGGATTTCTTTGGCGCGAATCTGTTGGTTAATTCGAAAATGCTCGTCGCTGATTAGTGACCTCTTTCTTGAATCTAGCAATCTCCAAACAGTATCATAAATATAGCACAAGACATGCGGCTAGTCAAATCCCCTGGCGGTTGCATAGGCGCCGCGCGTGCTTGCCTTGACAATCCGCGCTTCTCCGGCGATGCACAGTCGCGCCGCCGTGCCAGCCATCGCCGCGGCAACGGCTTGGCTCTCCCGGTCTGTGAACGCGACCAAACTCGGTCCTGCGCCGCTCAAAGCGACCCCGCGTGCACCGGCGCGGCGCGCGGCCGCAAAGAGTTGCTCCATGCCGCGCACGAGGCGGCCACGATACGGCTGATGCAAACGGTCGCGTGTAGCCCAATCCAGCCACTCCCAACGTCGCTCATGCAAGGCGGCAATCCACAGGGCTACGCGCCCAGCGTTATAAACCGCGTCCGCTCGCGGTACACGGGCCGGTAGAACCCGACGGGCCGCCTTGGTCGAGAGGGTGCGTTTGGGGATGAACAAGACACAATCCAAGTCGCGGGGGAAAGGACTGCGAGCGGTCCTCAGTTCCCTGCCATCCTGAATGGCAATCACCAGCCCGCCCAGAAGCGCGGGCGCGACATTGTCGGGATGCCCTTCGATCCGGGCCGCCAACCGGAGCAGCTCATTTTGGGTCAAGCATTCCTCCAATA
>JAMDCU010000026.1 GCA_023489485.1 Chloroflexota bacterium | reverse complement strand
CTTTGATCCGTGCCTTGGCCTGCTCGCGCTTTTCGATTTCTAGCTCTACGAGCCGCGAGCGGAGCACTTTGAAAGCGTTCTCCTTGTTCTGCAGCTGCGAGCGCTCGTTCTGGCAAGTGACGACGATTCCAGTCGGGACATGTGTGAGCCGGACTGCGGTCGCGACCTTTTGGACATTCTGGCCGCCATGGCCCGAGGCATGGTAGATGTCAATTCGCACGTCTTCCGGCTTGATCTCGACCTCGACGGTCTCGTCAATCTCGGGCATGACCTCGACGAGGGCAAAAGAAGTGTGGCGACGATGGTTCGCGTCGAACGGAGAGAGACGAACGAGGCGGTGAACGCCTCGTTCCGCTTTTAAACGGCCATAGGCGTACTCGCCCATGACCTGGATCGTAACCGATTTGATCCCCGCTTCATCTCCCGGCATCTCTTCGAGGATTTCGGTCTTGAATCCTCGCGCATCGGCCCAGCGCAGGTACATGCGCATCAGCATCTGGGCCCAGTCGTTGGACTCTGTTCCTCCTGCCCCCGCGTGGACGGAAAGGATGGCGTTGTTGTGGTCGTACTCGCCCGAAAAGAGCAAGTTGAATTCGAGCTTGGCGAGCTGATGCTCGATGTCGGGGACCTCGCGGGCGACTTCGTCGATCATCTCGGCGTGGTTCTCTTCGATGGCCATATCAAGCAACCCGGCGGCATCACCCGCTTGGCGCTCCAAACCGCGCCAGGTGCCGGTCTCCCCTTTGAGCGTGTCAAGTTCCCGCATTGCCTTTTGAGCCGCGACATTATCATTCCAGAAATCCGGCTCTGCCGAGGCATGCTCCAGTTCTGCGGCGCGTTTTTCCTTGCCGGCAATGTCAAAGACGCTCCATGAGCGTCGCGATGCGGGTATTTAACTCGGCCAATTTTGATTTCAAGTCTTCCACGCGTCCTATCCTTTCTCTTCGAATAACCCATCGACAAAGTCTTGGGCATCGAACTCGGCAAAATCGTCAATCGATTCGCCGGTGCCGACGAATTTGATCGGCAGATTCAACTCCCTGGCAATGGCAAAAACAATTCCGCCCTTGGCCGTGCCGTCGAGCTTGGTGAGAATGAGCCCGGTGAGGGGAGTGGTCTCTTTAAAGGCCCGCGCCTGAAGGAGGCCATTCTGGCCGGTGACCGCGTCGAGAACCAGCAGGGTTTCGTGGGGCGCGGTGGGGTCGCTCTTTTTCAGAACTCGGGCGATTTTCTCCAATTCCTTCATCAGATTGAATTTTGTCTGAAGTCGGCCGGCGGTATCCACGATGAGGATGTCGGCCTTGCGTCCCTCGGCCGCCTGCCAAGCATCAAACGCAACCGCACCTGGGTCGGCACCGGGTTGATGCGCCACGACGTCCGTGCCGACGCGCTGTCCCCAGATCTTGAGCTGGTCAATGGCAGCGGCGCGAAACGTGTCCGCGGCGGCGAGGACAACCTTCTTCTTCTGATCTTTATAAAAATGGGCGAGCTTGCCGATGGTGGTAGTCTTGCCAGAGCCATTGACACCCACGATGAGGATGACGTCCGGGTTCGGGGGAGTCGCGCTGCGTACGGGCGCCTGGGCGGCTGTGTTCAGGAGCGAAACCATCTCCTCCTTGAGCGCTTGCTCCGCTTGCAGCGGGGTGCGCAAATGCTCGCTGTCGGCCCGTTCGCGCAGCCTGCCGACAAGCGCGAGAGTCGTATCGACGCCGACATCCGCACCGATCAGGGTTTCCTCGAGCCCAGTCCAGAATTCTTCATCTAGCTCGTTCTTTTGGACCAAAGTCGTGAGGCGCGTCATGAGCGATTGGCGCGTTTTGGTCAAGCTTTCTTTCAGTTGTTGCGGGCGACGGAAAAATGAGACCATGTGAGCTATTATACACAATGGTAAGGCAAAAGCAAAGGTCGCCGCGCAATGGCGCGACGACCGTCAAAAGCCTCAGCTGAATCAACGGCAAGAATCCGATCGCCCGTGCACTCAAATGTGTGTGCTGCTCAGGAAGAGAAAACTCGGCCGGCTCACAACCCGCCTGGCGCTACTGAGCTCCCATTTTGCAATCCGCCCACACAAATGGTCGGACCCGCTCTTCGACCAATTCGACGCCCAAGCCAGGGCGGTCCGGAATTGGCATGAATCCATTCCGGACATCTAACTCCGGCGCGTGATCGACGATCGCGAAATGCTCTGGAGGCCGATAGGGATAGATCTCCTGAATGATAAAATTCGGGATGCAAGCATCCAGTTGTAGAGCCGCTGCGGCCGATACCGGGCCGGCTGAGTGGTGAGGCTGCACACGCATGTTGTACGTCTCTGCCATCGCCGCAATCTTCTTGGCTTCCATGATGCCGCCCGTGTTGCCAATGTCGGGCTGCAGAATATCCGCGGCATGCAACTCCAGGATGCGGCGGAAACCATAACGCGTATAGACGCGTTCGCCGACGGCAATCGGAATGTTCACATGCTCCGAAACCTTCTTGAGCGCCTCCACGTCGAACGGGTCCACCGGCTCTTCGAAAAAGAGGATATCAAACTCTTGAACCCGTTGACCGAAACGGATGATCGCGTCTGTGGTCAGCTCGCAGCTCAGATCGAGCATGATTTCCACTTGCGGTCCCACGGCATCACGGACCGCCTTGACACTCGCGACGGCGCGCGCCTCGGATTCGCGATCGAGGGTGCGCATGGACACGTGGCGGATACGGCTGTGGGCATCCATCTCCGGGGTGGCAAGCGGGTACAGCTTTAGCGCGGTGTAGCCGTCCTTGAGCACGCGTTCCGCTTCCCGGGCATAATCCGCCGGTTGAAGACAACGGTAGGACCAGCCGTTTGCGTAGACGCGCACTCGGTCCCGGACTTTACCGCCGAGCATCTCATAGATCGGAATGCCAAATGCCTTGCCTTTGATATCCCATAACGCTTGCTCCAGGGCGCTGATGCCCGCAAAGATGATAGGGCCGCCCCCTTTGGCCCAGAAGGTGTGATCG
Source organism: Chloroflexota bacterium (assembly GCA_023489485.1). Lineage (GTDB taxonomy): Bacteria > Chloroflexota > Anaerolineae > UBA4142 > UBA4142 > JAMDCU01. The sequence continues at coordinate 824 of JAMDCU010000026.1, read as the reverse complement.
TACATCTCGCTCCACAATGCCTCTATGCGGAAGGGGTCTTTGCCCAAGAGAAATTGCTCCGCTAGGTCTTTGAGCATGCCCGCGGTTGCGGTCGCGCCGACGCCGTACGCGATCGCCGTTTCTCCAATCCCACTGATGCCTTCGTCCGTGAACACCTGCGTCAAGACCGGATGTCGTCCGCCCACTGAAATCAGATAGACCTTGACCTCTGTGATTTTCATCAAACCGTCCCTCGTCGATTGACATTTTCTGCAGCGGAAGCAAGACCGGGGCGGAGTGTTCGGCAAGGACCTTTCCTTTGATCCATAGCACTTTGCTCGCCAAGAACCACCGCTGTAGCTGTTTTTTGGGGGGCTCTGCTTGCCTCGGAGCAAGCGGGCAATTGGCATCGCGTCCAAGGACCACTGGAGACGCGACTCATCTTCCCTATTGATGGTGGAAGCTTTCACAGAGGAAAGCCGCGCGCGGACGCGATAGGCGGACAAGAGCTGCACGTACGCTTGCGGCGGCGGGGGGCCGCACTGGGACGGGGTACGTCGAATGGGGCAGCATACGGGCAGTCATAGCTCTGTACTTTTCACATGCCAGTTCCCGAAGACATCGATGATGAACTTGCCGAGGCTGTTTGCCCTTGGGCGCGACCTGGGTGCTGCACCTAGAGCACTTCCAGGTCGGCCCAGTCGCTGATCATTTGACCCAGAGTGTCCTGGAGAGTGGTATAGCTAGTCGTAAAATTGGGAAAATCGAGCTGAACGATGCCTTCGGGGTTGGGCACGAAGAAGGAGAAACGGTCTCGGCCCGGAACGCTTCGCAGCAGATTCAGT
>JAMDCU010000159.1 GCA_023489485.1 Chloroflexota bacterium | reverse complement strand
CGCCCCGCGCTACAACTATGGCGCGCCGAAGATCGTGATCACGGAGGTGGAGCGGGGGGAATTGCACCTGCGGCACGAGAAGGGCTCGCTGGGGGATCTCGATCAACGCTATGCGGAAAAGACGCTCGGGTACCTCTATGAGTTGTGGAAGGCCCCCGTCTATCTCGAGACCATGCATGGAGAACGCCTGATCAGGTTTATCAATGGGCCCAACGGTTTCAAGGTTGAAAAGTAGCAGCCGATCAAGGATCAAAAGGGGCGAGGCATCCTTTTGTGCCAAAGGATGCCTCGCCCCTGCGCGTCTGGCATACCATCCATCGGCTAGGTCTTGGGACCGAGCCAATGATTCAGGTCGCGGGAGACAAGCACGTTTTGAATGGACCACGGCTGAGGGCTTGCGTCGAGCAGTTGGATGTTGAGGAACTGCGTCCTGACCGTATCAAAACTGGCCTGCACGGGTTCGACATTTCCTTCCTGCTCGTGCACGACCTGCCATTTACTCAAGCGCGCATTCCAGACGGTAATGCGAAAGTTGGCGGGAGCCTCTTCCGGTGAACCGACGAGAGCGAGTCCGCTCACGGCCTCTTCGCGTCCCAGATCGATTTGAAACCACATCCCCACCTGCTGGGCGACCCCGCTTGTCCATTCTGTATCCGGGCGGTCATCAATCACCAGAGCCGCCGTCTTTGTGTTGTGACTCGCATTCGCCGTCCAGTGAACGGCGGGGTGAAAAAGCACCTCTGAAATCATCCAGCTCATCTCGGAATCCGGACCGGCGACAAGGTCGAGCTGAGCGTACTGTACGAGTTGAGGGGCAAAGACTGCCATCACGTCGCGCTCGTTATCTGCCTCGTGCCGGATGAGCTCGATCCACGTCTTGCCATCTTGAGAGACGTTCAGGAGATAGCCGCGCGGAAATCCTCTGCCGGGGCTGAGCAACTGAAAGCCGTCGACGAGCCGGGGCGAAGAGAAATTAAGGCGGAACCATTGGCCGGGCGCTTGCGGAGTATGGCTGTCCCAAAACGTATTCGGGTTGCCGTCGAGGGCGAACACAACTTCAGACGGATTCAAGCTCGCCTCGGCTCTCCACAAATCGACGTCGCTCGGGAGTGAGGTGACATGCACGGGTATCACGAGGGGTGGATTGCCCGTATCGGCGAACCACGTCATCCCTTCTGAAACAAGGTCCCAGCGGAGGTAGTAATCACCGGCGGTCTTGGGTGCGGCAAGAATAGCGCCGAAAACGGCCTCCTGGTCCGGGGCGATATCCATTGGTAGAGCTGTACGGCGATCCTCCACGTCCAGCTGCGGCCGGCCGGAGGAGGTGAACCATTTGTAGCCGGCATGGACCGGATTTCCGCCATCGCGCGACCAGGTGCTTGCGCCGGCATTCTTGATGCGGAGGTTGACACTCGTCGCCTGGCCCGCCACCATGCTGATCGGGGTGTCGTGGCCGAGAAAGAGCGCGGCCCAGGTATCAAGGCCAGCGGCCGCCGTCGGGACAAAGGCAAGGGTCGCGGAAGGCTCGGCATCAGGGGGCGGCAATGGACGAGTCGCGGGGGCGGTAATGTCGACTTCGATATCCTGTGTCGGGCTCTGGCGTGCGCTGAACCAAACGATTCCGTCCACCATCATATCCCAGCGCAGGGTAAAGGGGCCGGAGACCGACGGAGCTCGCAGCTCCACCCGCTCGAACGTTACGCTTTCGGCGGGCCGGACATCCTTGAGCAGTGGAACGCTTTCGGCCTGCGGGAGAAAAACCTCCTTACCTTCCGCGTCAAACCAGCGATACCCCAGCTTGACGGGATTCGGACCGCTTGCCTTCCAAATCGCGCCGCCGATATTCTTGACCGCTACATGCCCGACGACGACAGAGTTGGCGACCATAATGCGATTGGGTATGTTGACTGTGATGAGCCACTGGGCGCGTAGGTCGGGAGGAGGGGTAGGCTTGGCCGGCTTGCGCCTAGGGTCAGGCCAGCGCACGCGATAGCTCGACCTCAGGGCAATGCGAAAGTCGCTGACGAGAGCGGGCTTGTCCTGCATTCCCCATTCGGGATGGTCCTCAAGCGTCTGCCAACGGTACGGGATGAGAGCCTGAATCGGCTGATTGGACGGGTCCGCGTTCCAACTGTTGATTTCATCGTAGGCGGTCTGGATCCACGCAAGGTTCGCATCGCGCCAGCCCATGTAGGGATTCGCCTCGGTGATAAAGACGGGCAGGTTGCGAAACGGCTCGGGAAGCGCTTCGAGGAAATCGCGGAAAGTACGGAAATCGTAGCGCCGATCGTTGAACGGAGGATCCATCAACCGGTCGCCAGTGATTTGATTTGGGTTATAATCGTGCGTGTGGCAGTGGAGAGCGATGCCGTCGGTGTTGTTCCCGAGGAGGTTTAAAAGATCGACGAGGTACTGGACCCAGTCGCCACGCACGTTGCCGGGATAGACCGTCTCGTTGTTGTAAGGACCGACGGCCCCGGGGATCACCCAGTCGTCGGAATGTCCCTCCAAGCCGCGGATGGCTTGGCGACACTTTAAAAAGCATTGAGCGTACTTGTCCGGCGTAATTACTTCGCGCGCGCCGTCACGAAACTGGGGTCGCTCGACCCCCAAGTTCATTTCATTGCCAATGATCCAGATGCGCGGACCGGGAGAATCGGCGACATAGGCCGCGCACTTGGCGGCGAAAGCATCGTATTGATCGGATGGGGGAATGGTGCCTACCGGATCATAGCCGTGGTTTAGCCGGATGATCAGACCAAAGCCGGCGTCGGCGAGCGAAGAGTAATCGGTGCTGACCTGGGAGCGAAGATCCACAGAATCCAGGAGCCAGCCGGGGCGCTGGGCCTCGAGCATGAGATTCTGCCCACCGAGATCGTGTAGGCCGTAGATGTACGCTGGGAAGCGAGATGGGTTGAGGGGAATCGCCATCGACACGATATTACCATGTTCACCTACTCTCGTCAAAAACCGCTGCTACCTCTTTGCCTGGTTGACTTTTCTCCACGGCGCGATATACTCGAAACAGATCGTCGATGAAAAGAGCGCAGGCGAGATTGGTCTTCATAGGGAGGAGATATGAACCAGTACGAGATTGCGTTGATTGCAGGCGATGGCGTCGGCCAGGAAGTGGTGCCCGCTGGACTGCGAGTGCTCCAGGCTGTCGGGGAATTGACGGATTCGTTCCGACTCAGCGCGACGAGTTTCGATTGGGGCTGCGAGTACTACCTAAAGCACGGCCGGATGATGGATGCCGATGGACTGGTGCGCCTGGCGGCATTTGACGCGATCTATCTGGGCGCGGTCGGCTCCCCGGGGGTACCAGACCACGTTTCGCTGTGGGGGTTGCTTCTCCCCATTCGCCAGGGGTTTGACCAGTACATCAATCTGCGCCCCATTCGCTTGTTGGAAGGAATAGTCGGACCTCTGCGAGACAAGGGGCCGCGCGATATCGATTTTGTCGTGGTGCGTGAGAATAGCGAGGGTGAGTACAGCGGTCATGGCGGCCGGAGCCATCGTGGACGGACAATGGAAGTGGCCACTCAGACGACCGTTTTTACTCGAACGGGAGTTGAGCGAGTTGTCCGCTATGCCTTTCAGTTGGCGCAGCAGCGCGGAGTCAAGCAAGAGAAACCCTTGATCAGCGCGACCAAGTCGAATGCGCAGCAATACGCCTCGGTATTCTGGGACGAGGTGTGCATAGAGGTCGCGCGCAAATACAGCGACGTGCCCTGGCGGAGCATGCTCGTGGACGCGCTGGCGGCATTGATGGTACTGCATCCTGAACGGCTTGACGTGGTGGTTGGGTCGAACCTGTTTGGCGATATCCTCACGGACCTGGGCGGCGCCTTGCAGGGGAGCCTCGGTCTGCCCGCAAGCGCGAACTTGAACCCCGAGCGGCGCTATCCCTCCATGTTTGAACCGGTTCACGGCTCGGCGCCGGACATTGCGGGTCAGGGCATCGCCGACCCGCTGGCGACCATCTGGGCAGGCTCGATGATGCTTGATCATCTCGGAGAGCACACGGCCGCGAATCTAGTCATGCGTGCGGTGGAGAGAGTGGTCGCGCAAGCTCGTGTCCGCACGCCCGACCTGGGCGGCACTAACACGACTGACCAGGTGGCGGGTGCCGTAATCGAAGAATTGAGTAAAGCGAAATAACGGTTTCTCTTAGAGGGAGCATGGGGCGACAACCCGCTTTGGGAGGCTGCGTGCCAGGAGGTCCGCATGAATCAACGACAGAGATCGGGACTGGCTTTTGGCCTGGTTCTCATTCTCATCGGCGTTTGGTTGCTCTTGGGGGAATTGGTTCCCGGACTGCGCGAATGGCTGGCATTGAGTCAGGCCTGGCCGCTCTTGATCGTCGCTTTTGGCGTCTTTTTGCTAATCATCGGGCTGCTCACGCGTACGCCGGGAATGGCGGTGCCGGTCTGCCTTTTTTGGGGCATCGGCGGTCTGATTTATTATCAGAACCTTACGGGTAGATGGGACAGTTGGGCCTATGGCTGGACATTGATTCCCGGGTTCGTGGGGGTCGGTCTGCTGCTCACGGGCCTTTTGGAAAACCGGAGGAGTGCACTTACCGGTGCGATCTGGCTCATCGTCATCAGTCTGGTCCTTTTCGTCGTTTTTGCTTCTTTCCTGGGTGGCCCGAACCTATTGGGCGCGTACTGGCCCGTACTGCTGATCGCGCTCGGCGCTATCCTTCTCATTCGCTCGCTTATTCCGGCTCGGCAGAGTGGAGGGGGCCACGCGTAAACGGGACATCTTTTGGGGGATCGTCCGGATACTCGTCGGGCTTGGTCATTTTGAAGGGATGCAGAGATGGGAGCGGGGTCAATAGAGATCCGGTAGGAAGAAAACCATGCAACAAGCACGTATTGCGACCAATCACATCTATCTTAACGTCGTCAGGGCGGGCCCGTCATCAGGCCCGCTTGTTATTCTGCTGCACGGCTTTCCCGAGTTTTGGTTCGGATGGCGGCACCAAATCGAGCCGCTGGCTGGAGAAGGATTGCAGGTCTGGGCGCCAGACCAACGTGGGTACAATCTGAGTGACAAACCGAGAGGGATTGCGGCATACAATCTCGACCAGCTCGCGGCGGATGTGATTGGATTGATTGATGCCGCAGGGAGGACAACGGCGTTTCTTGTCGGCCATGACTGGGGTGCGGCGGTGGCGTGGTATGTGGCCGCGCAATTCCCTGAGCGGTTGAACAAGCTCGTGATCCTCAATGTGCCGCACCCTTCGGTAATGCTCAAGACCGTACGCACTCGACCCAAGCAGATGCTCAAGAGTTGGTACATTGTCTTTTTTCAGATTCCACGGGCTCCCGAGCTATTAGCCCGGGCGGGTCATTGGCGGGCGCTGGTGGAGACAATGGAAAGAAGCAGCCGGCCGGGCTCTTTCACCGGAGCCGATTTCGAGCGCTACCGTGAGGCTTGGTCTCGACCGGAGGCGATGACATCCATGCTGAACTGGTATCGCGCGATCGTCCAAAAGCCGCCGCGACCGCTTCCAGACCCGCGCATTCATGTGCCGACTCTCATCATCTGGGGCGTGCATGATGTGGCGCTCAGTCAAGAGATGGCTCCGGCCAGCGCGCAATTATGCGACAAGGGCCGGCTCGAGCTCCTGGGAAGGGCAACGCATTGGGTGCAGCATGATGAGCCAGACAGGGTGAATGAGCTGATGATTCAGTTTCTGCGTGAGTAAGAGGGTCCATAATAGGAAGCGAACGCAAGCGCCGCAGATGTACGCATCTGCGGCGCTTTTCTTCATCGTCAGAAGAGTGATTACTAGGGTGGTGGGCTAGGCTGGAGGCAGGCGCGCCTTGCGGAGAGAGGTCTCTGTCGGGCGGGCTCTACTTGGTGGGCGGCGTATTGAGCAAGGGGCCCGGTCTCAAGTAGGGAGATGGGCTTGAAGGGAGGGGCAAACGAGGACCGCTTCCTGCGTTCGTGAACGTTACTAGGGACGAGTAGTAAGCCGCACCACCGCTGCCGTCGGGGCCGGCCACGTATACCGTCCAGCTATACGGATGTTCGGTGGCAAAGCCGGTGGGGAGCGCGTTCAACGTGTAGCTTCCCACATAGCCGAGCGGCGCCGTGTTCCAGTGAGGAGTGAAACTGGATGGCTCATACAGTTCAAATATGTAGCTGTCGTTGGGGCTTGCCGTGCGCGGATACCACTGGAAAGTGATGGGGAGGGTGACGTCCGAACTGGGAACCGGAACCGCCAAAGTCAGGTTGGCCAGATCGAAATCGCCGATGCCTACACCTTCTCCCGCAGTATAGTCGGTCAGTAACCGCGTTGTCCAGGTCCACAACCGTGTCGAGTCCCGCGGATTGGAATTCAAATACTCGATCTGGTATTTCTGTCCAGAGCCAAGACTGGGTACGTCTGTGAACTGATACAGGCCCTGAGTGTCGGTCGTGGTGGTCATGACCGTCGACCAAGCGGAGCCATTATAGAACCGCAGATTCAATGGGACGCCGGCAGTAGGGCTGCCCGCAACCGTGACGTGGCCGAACAAGCCCGAGCGAGCGCTGTTGTAGACAACTGGCAGGTAGATTTGGACGGATTGGGCTGCTTCGGCAGCTCGCGCGGAATACTGCCGGCCGGGACCAGGTAGATGGGTCAGAGCAAGAAGCGATAAAAGGAGCAGCGCTGCGGAGAAAGCCATGTACCCGGACTGAAGCATGCGTCGGCGATTTGCCATCGTTGGATTCTCTTCTTTCGGCCAACATCATACACTAGATCCCCGCGCATACCAAATCCCCGCCGTCGCGGGAGAGCGACAAGCGTCAGGAACCGATGCGGGCCTGCACTGCGGAGATGCGATCGCGGAGCTGCGCGAGCCGGGCTTGGGACTGTTCGATTCGCTCACGTTCTGCTCGGACGAACCGGGTATAAGGAGCAACGGCCTCTTTCATGCGGGTCACGGAATTTGACGCTTCGCTGTTGAACTGGGTCTCGAGCGCCTGCAACAGGCGTTCGCGGAGAGTCTGCGTCTTGTCCCTAAAGCGAGTCTTGGCCTGGTTGCGCTTGTAAGGGATAATGAAGAGACCGACGATGGCGAGAGTGCTGGCGGCGAGAATGCCCGTAAAATCCAAGGCAGAGGAAGCAATGACGGTCGTTACGAGCGTACCTAATCCGACCGCACCAACCTCGAGGAGCGCGACCTGGGCAACGGAAGATTCGACGTTCACGGCCAAGTCGTGAGCTTCCTGATCGCGATCATAGGTTTCGACGATGGTCTTGGCCGATTGCCCGACCGAATCGATCAGGGTGCGACGCCGGTTGTCGAGGGGAGTTATGTGTTCGCCGATGAGCGAGTCCGCGTAGCGGGCTTGCCGTTTTTGCATATAGTCCATGACCAACTGCCATTGACGCAAGTCCTTGTCGACGAGCCAATCGATCACCCGCTGCACCTTGCCTTCGATCTGCTGAGATACATCGGCTAACACTTGTCTCTCGAATTCGGCGCGTATCTTGTCGCCGCGCGCCAGGGCTGCGATGTTGGTGAGGCGGAGGGTGCGGTCGAAAAAGTCGAGGCCGCGCTCTTGCATGCGGAAGAGGATGTTATCAATCTCGGCGAGCCGCGGATCGAGCTCACTGCCGAGGTCGTGCTCATAGCCGGAGATGACCGCCTCGACGGCTAAGGCGGTCTCTTTATCGGCATTCAATTCCTCCGCCTGGGTTTGTGCGGCGGATTGTGCTTGCTCGACAACGTGCGCGGCAACGCCGAGAGGACTGGCGAGCTTGAGGCGCCAGCGCGCGGCATCGTCGAGCGTGGTTTCAATGTAGTGAGCGAGGGCGTCGACGCGGCTGGCCGCGCGCAGCTGAGCGCTTTTCTCCGGACTGCGCTCCGTGTATGACTGCTCGGCCAAGCGCGCCGAAACGGCATAGAACTCGGGCGAGCTTCCTAGCACTTGATCTGCGTATCTCTGAACAAAGGTCTGGACCTCAGCCAACTCCGCCTCGTTCTGAAGGATATCCACTTTGTTCAAGATCATCACGACCTTTTTGTCCCAGGCACGGATGGTCTCGAGGAACTGGCGCTCGCTCTCGGTCATGGGCCGGTCGGCCGAAGTGACAAAAAGGACGAGGTCGCTGCGCGGCACAAAGTCGCTGGTCAAGCGCTCGTGATGGCGGATAACGGCGTTCGTACCGGGGGTGTCGACGATGTTAATTTCTTTCAGCAAGCCCAACGGATAGGTCACGAGGGCCAAATCGTCCCCGGCTGCCTGCGCATTGATCCGGTCTCCCCATTTTACCAAAGTCACCTTGGAGGTGGTCGGGGTGACACCCTCGGGAAGGACGCGTTCGCCGAGCAAGGCGTTCACCAATGCGGACTTGCCGGCGTTGAACTCGCCGACGACGACGAGGAGAAATAGCTCGTCCAATTGCAGCGTCGCTTGCTGGAGGGTGTCAAGGTCCTGGCGCGGCAGGTCAAGATCGGCAAGGGCCAGCCGAATATCGGCGAGAGTTTGTCTCTCGTCACGGAGGAGTTGAGCCTGTGCATCGGTGAGGAGGCGGTGGAGGATCGGTGTCTTGTCCGTAATCATAGGTCGCGACAAATCCATCTCTTTCTACTTTAGTCGATTCCCAGTTAAAGCCGATCCAGTATAGCATATCAGGGGCGCCAAAAGCAATTCAGATTTGAAGGGAGGTGCCTGTCAGCATTTTGTACCCCCTCGGATCATATGGATCATATGGATGAAATGGCCTCCATGGATCCGACAGCGCCGTTCGCGAAACGGCAGCCCAGTGGCGTTGACCACCCGTAAGGGTAGGCCGCCCGCTACCCACAATGGCGGGGCTTGCAACTGCCCAATCTCGCCTCAAATCCTATCATCCTGGGTATGGACGTGCGATCATCTTATCGCTATAATTTATCTAGCGTAGAATAAACGACATATTTTTCGCCTCGCGCGAATACTCCTCAGGAAGAAAAGCCGATCTGCTGTTAACTCGACTAGGCCAATTTGATGCCCAAAATGAGTTTCAAGCGTCGGCTTTTTGTTTAGAATCATGAACAGCATTCGCCCCCAATCCATGATCATAACCCTGTACGGGGACTATATCCGGCATGTCGGCGGCAGCATCTGGATAGGCAGCCTTATCCGTCTCCTTGGCTATTTCGGGCTGTCACAGCAGGCCGTCCGGTCGACCGTTTCTCGGATGACCCGCCGTGGGATGCTCCGGATCGATCGGGTCGGCACCCGCAGCTATTATTCCTTGACCGACAAGAGCTCCAGGATGATGGAAGAGGGCGCGGCTCGCATTTTCCATTTTCACTCTCCGCGGGACGCATGGGATGGGCAGTGGCATCTGGTGACGTACTCGGTCCCCGAGAACGAACGGGAAGCTCGCGACCGCTTTCGCCAAGAACTCGAGTGGATGGGATTCGGCATGCTGACCAACGCGCTCTGGATCTCGCCACACGATTATCGGCGCGAGATTGAGCAATTGGCGGAAGGGCTCGGGCTGCGCGCTCGCGTCGAATTGTTCACGGCACGCCACGACGGCTTTGCCGACGCCGCGATGATTGTGGCCCGCTGTTGGAATCTGGCGGCGATCAACTCTCGTTACATCGCCTTTGTCGAAAAACACAAGCCGGAGTACGAGGAGTACTGTCGCCGTCTGGAATTGGGCACCGACCTGGAGCCGAGCGAGTACTTTGTCCGGCGCTTTAAGCTCATCCACGAATACCGCCGTTTTCCCTACATCGATCCAGAGTTGCCGGCAGAACTGCTGCCGACCGACTGGCGCGGAACTGAAGCCGCGGCCCTGTTTCGCCATTACCACGACCAGCTGGCGAGCAAAGCCAACGCGTTCTTTTATTCGGTCTACGAGCAACCACGCGGGTTTTCCGTTCCTCACACGGTGAGGACGACCGAACCAGTTTCGAACACACCCGCCCGAGTGTATTGAATCCAAACAGGGAGGTTTGAAGATGGCGCTGGACTGGCTGCCGCGAGAAAACGGCCTGAAGGACCATGATCTGTGGGGAAATGAATTTTTCGGCACGGAAGCACCCTGCATCATTTACGAGAATCGACCCATTGTGAATCCTGAAGGGAAGCCCGTCGAAGGGGTATATTCCGCTTGGATCACGCTGAACAATCCTGCGCAGTACAATTCCTACACGACCAAGATGGTCAAAGGAGTGATCGCCGGTTTAAACAAGGCGAGCATGGACCGCAACGTCGTCGCGGTAGTCCTTACCGGCGCCGGAGACAAGGCATTTTGCACGGGCGGAAATACAAAAGAATACGCCGAGTACTATTCCAAGCGTCCCCAAGAGTACGGCTTGTACATGGATCTTTTTAACACCATGGTCGATGGTCTTTTGAATTGCAAGAAACCGGTGATTAGCCGGGTCAACGGAATGCGCGTCGCGGGCGGCCAGGAAGTGGGCATGGCCTGCGACATCAGTCTTTCCTCTGACATGGCCGTGTACGGGCAGGCAGGGCCCCGTCACGGCAGCGCCCCGGTGGGTGGTGCGACCGACTTTTTGCCTTGGGCGCTGGGGATTGAAGATGCCATGTGGAACTGCATTTCTTGCGAACTGTGGAGCGCCTACAAGATGAAGTACAAGGGGCTGCTGAGCAAGGTGGTCCCGGTCCTCAAAGCGGACGGCAAGTGGCTGCGCAATCCCCAAGTCATTACGGAAGATTACATTCGCGACGGCGAGATCGTCTATGGCGAATTCAAGACGGGTCCCGAGGCCGCTCGGGCACGCGACTTGGCCAAGTCAGCCAAGACGGATTTCGAGCTCCTGGACAAGGCCGTGAACGATATCCTCTGGACATTCACGAACCTCTTCCCGAATTGTCTCCAGGTCTCTATTGAGGGCATTCGCCAGAAGAAGAAATTCTTCTGGGATATCAGCAAGACGGCGAACCGGCATTGGCTGGCAGTGAATATGAACAGCGAGGCTTTCGCAGGCTTTAACGCCTTTAATACCAAAAAGATCACCGGCAAGGACCAGATCGATTTCATCAAATTCCGAGAGATGATGGCGGCCGGCCATGCCATGGACGACGAGTTGTTCGAAGCCGTGCTCGGCCAACCGAAGTAAAATGAGAAAAAAGCTTTAGGAGGGGTGTATGGACTTGGAAGGGAAGAGCGCGATTGTGACTGGTGCGAGCCTCGGGATCGGAAGCGCTATCGCTCTCGATCTGGCGAAGAATGGCGCGAATGTTGCGATCAACTATCGCAAGCATGACACCGAGGCCAAGGCGATTTGCGACGAAATCGGCAAGATGGGGCGAAAGGGCCTGGCCATCCGGGCGGACGTGGCGAATTTCAAGGATGCTCAGGCGATGGTTGAGGCGGTCGTCAAGGAATTCGGCCGCGTGGACATTCTCGTCAACAATGCCGGGGTGAACCGAGATGCGGTCATCTGGAAGATGACGGAAGAACAATGGGACGAGGCGATCGCCATCAATCTGAAGGGGTACTTTAACTATATCCGCGGGGTGGCACCGCTCTTTAAGGAGCAGGCCAGCGGCAAGATTGTGAACGTCACCTCCATTAATGGCTTGCGCGGCAAGTTCGGGCAATCGAATTATACCGCGGCCAAAGCGGGCATCATCGGCTTGACAAAGACGGTCGCGCGAGAACTGGCGAAATTCAACGTGAACTGCAATGCCGTCGCGCCGGGCTTGATCGAGACGGAAATGATGAAACAAGCACCCGAGGATGTCAAGCAAAAGGCGCTTGCCGAAATCGTGCTCGGCCGACTGGGAATGCCGGAAGAGGTCGCCTGGGTTGTGACCTTCCTCTGCACCGAAAAGGCGCGACACATCACGGGCGAAGTGATCAAGGTCGATGGGGGACAGTACATCTAGTCCAGCGGTCCCGCAGTCGGATGGTTTAGGAATCTGGTAGTCGATTAACCCATTGAATGGAGGATGCGGATGAAGGAAGCGGTCATTGTCGATGCACTACGGACGCCGGTCGGGCGCTACGGCGGAATCCTGAAAGACGTGCGCTCGGATGATCTGGCAGCTCTGTGCATCGGCGAGATTCTCAAGCGGAATCACCTGGACGCGAACCTGGTGGAAGACGTTGTATTCGGGTGCACGAACCAGGCGGGTGAGGATAACCGGAACGTAGCACGTATGGCGCTCTTGCTTGCCGGAATGCCCGTCACGGTGGGCGGTCAAACGATCAACCGGCTGTGCGGCTCGGGGCTCAACGCCGTGAACAGCGCCGCGCAGGCGATTAAGGTTGGCGAAGGCGATGTATTCATTGCCGGCGGAACCGAGTCGATGACGCGTGCGCCCTTTGTCTTTTCGAAAGCGGATGCCCCATTTCCACGCGACGTCAAGGTTTTTGATTCGACCATCGGTTGGCGGTTCACGAATCCCAAGATGGTGGAGAAATACCCGCCGTTGGGCATGGGCGAGACGGCAGAAAACGTGGCCGAAAAGTATCGCATCACGCGCGAGGAGCAGGACGAGTTTTCGTTCAAGACCCAGAAAAAGTGGGGCGCTGCGCATGCCGCCGGCAAATTCAACGACGAGCTCGTGAACGTCGTGATCCCGCAGAGAAAAGGCGATCCGATCGTCGTGAGCAAGGACGAGCATCCGCGACCCGAAACGACGATGGAGCAGTTGGCTAAGCTTCAGCCCGCGTTCAAAAAGGGCGGCACGGTGACTGCGGGCAACTCTAGCGGCATCAACGACGGGGCGGCCGCGGTCCTCTTGATGGAATCCAAGACGGCGGAGCGCCTCGGCTACAAGCCGCTGGCGCGCGTTGTCGCAAGCGCGGTCGCGGGCGTGGACCCCTCTTACATGGGTCTGGGTCCAATCCCGGCCACTCGCAAGGCGTTGCAGCGCGCCGGTCTCTCGATCAAGGATATCGATCTGATCGAGCTGAATGAAGCCTTTGCGGCTCAGGCCATCCCGTGCATGCGCGAACTGGAAATGGACCCCGCGAAGGTGAATGTGAACGGCGGCGCGATTGCGATCGGTCACCCGCTGGGCTCGACGGGCGCTCGCATCTTGAGTACCCTCATACACGAGATGAAGCGCCAGGGCTCGCACTATGGTCTCGTGACCATGTGCATCGGCGTCGGCCAGGGCATCGCGACGATTGTGGAGCAGGTGTAAGACAGGGCTGCGGTAGGGGCGACCGGCCGGTCGCCTCTACACTACGATGGACAATTTTCGGGGGTAAAACTATGGCAACCGTGTCTGTGCAGAACCAGAACGGGGTCACCCGCATTGAGCTGAACAAGCCCCCACTGAACGTCATCGATATTGCGATGATGGAAGAGTTGGAGGCCGCACTGAGGTCAGCCCGGGGCGATCGTGCGACCAAAGTCGTGCTCCTCGCGGCGCAGGGCAAAGCCTTTTCCGCCGGCGTCGACGTGGCCGACCACACAGCCGAACGTGTCGACGCCATGATCAAGAAATTTGACAATATCTTTCGCACGATGTGGTCGATTGAGCAGCCGGTCGTTGCGGCGGTCCAGGGAGCCGCTCTCGGCGGCGGTTGTGAGCTTGCGATCGGTTGCGATTTCATCATTGCGAGCGAAAAGGCCAAGTTCGGGCAGCCTGAAATCAAGGTGGGGGTTTTCCCGCCGATTGCGGCGCTCTTGCTGCCGCGTCTCATCGGCCGAAAAAAGGCGGCGGAGCTCGTCATGACCGGCGAGGCCATCGATGCCCGCGAGGCCGAACGGATCGGCCTCGTGAATCAAGTCGTTCCGCCCGAGTCTTTCAGTGGCGCCGTCGATGCGTTTGTGGGCAAACTGACGGCACTGAGCGGTATTGTGCTCCAGCATGCCAAGCAAGCCATGCGACTGGGAGAGAACCCCGGGTTGGATGCCGCCCTCTCTGATATTGAGCGATTCTATCTATACGAACTGATGCGTACGGAAGATGCACTCGAAGGGGTGAACGCTTTTATGGAAAAGCGCAACCCCGTGTGGAAAGAAAAGTAGAATCAATGAGCCAATGATCCAATGGATTGAGAATTGAACAAATACCACATGACGAATGCGTGATCGGAAGCAAGCTTTTTGGGCATTGGCTCATTTGGAATTTGTCATTCAAGATTGGCTCATTGGTTAAGTGGCTCATTGACTTGGTGATTCATGCGTCGGAAACAAATGGTCAAGGAAAGGCCAGGGAGGATCACCAGGTGCCCGTTCCGATAGCGGAAAGAATGGTCTCCTCCTGTCCGGCGAATGAGCGTAGCGTAGCGATTGCCTACGCCTGAGGAGGTTCGGATGCAAGTCCTGGAAGGCTGGCAAGATAGGTCACTTGACCAAGTGATCGGTCTTTGCCGTGAGTTCGTCGAAGATGGTGATTTCCCCACCGTTCGCCGCTGGCGCGAGGCCGGCGGCAAGGTGCTGGGCCACTTTCAGGTCTACTTTCCAGAAGAACTGGCGCATGCCGCCGGGATGCTGCCGGTCAAAGTGCGCGGCGCCGCCATCGACCGCAAACGGGCCGATGCCTATTTCGGTTCATACCTTTGCTCGATTATCCGCAGTTCGCTCGACTTGGCCCTTACCGGGACCGTCCAGCTGGACATGTTTGTCACCCACCCTATTTGTGACGTGGCCCGCAACCTTGCGGGCGTCTGGTCGCGGAACTTTGCCTATCCTTCGCAAATCCTCTATCTGCCCCAGAATGCCAACTCTGCCTACTCCGCGCAGTACCTGCGCGACGAATATGCACGTGTCCTAAGAACGATCGAACAGGTCGCCGACAGGCAAGTCTCGGAAGATGACCTGCGGCGCTCTATCACCGTTTTCAACGAGAACCGCCGCCTGCTCCATCGGATCTATGCGATCAAGCGACAGACGCCTTGGCTCTTGTCCGTCGACGAAGCCTACGTGCTGGTCTCTATCGGCGGGATGATTCCACGCGAAGAGCACAATGCGCTGCTGACGGCCGTAATCCCGATGATCGAGGCGCGCGCGGGGAAAAAACAGGACAAGATCCGCGTCGTTTTTGAGGGCGGGTTCTGCGAGCAGCCGCCGCTCGACCTCCTCCGGGTGATCGGGCAGTCATGCTATGTGGTAGACGACGATCTCCTGATCGGCTTGCGATGGCTGCTTCAAGATGTGCCGACGACGGGCGACCCGCTGATGAATCTTGCCGATGCCTATCTCAACGACTCTTCTTACAGCCCGGTTCAGCACGATCTCCGCAAGCCCAAGGAGAAAATGCTTCTCGACCGAATGAAGAATGCAGAAGCCAGCGCGGCCATCATCACCGCGGCCAAGATGTGCGAGCCGGGGCTGGAAGAGCAAGTGGCCTATAGTAAAAAGCTGGACGAGCTGAATATTCCGTACTTTATCAGCGAGTTTGAGGAAAAAATGACGGGATTTGACCACATGCAGATCCAGCTCGAGACGTTCGTAGAGAACATTCTCTTCGAGTGAACGGAGCGTATATATGACCCCAGATAAGAAAGCCGGACAGGAGTCGATCGTCGGACGAGGATCGCGAGAGGGCGCACGCCTGTTCCGTGAGTGGTTCCAGCGGCTATCCGGCGCAGCCGAACGCGGCGAGCCGACCGCCTATGTATTCGTGATGGGAAGTATCGCCGAGGTCTTGAACGCTTTCGGTTTCAACCTGGTCTTTCCCGAAATCAGCTCACTCCAGACGGCCGTACGGCGCGTCGCGCACGAGTACCTGACGGTGGCGGAGGACTATGGGTATTCACCCGACGTCTGTGGATACGTCAAGGCGGATGTGGGAGTGCAACTCCGGAACGGCGAGCACCCTATGGGGCGGATTCCGAAACCGACGCTCTCTATTCTCACCAACGCCTGCAACACCTATATGAAGTGGGGCGAGATCTGGGAGCGCTGGTACGGGAATGCGACCTTTGCCCTCGATTCCCCGGGCGCACGGAGCGCGAACCTGCACACGCAGCCGGGTGATCAGGATTTTGAGAACGACCGCAAGTACGTCGAATTCCAGCTACGCGAACTGATTACGTTGTGCGAGCAGTTGACGGGCACCCAATTCGATATTGACAAGCTCCGGGAGACCATGCAGTACACCAACGACATGAGCGCGGCGTGGAAGCGAGTGCTGGAGCTCAATCGGTCGGCGCCAGCTCCTTTCAATGCGCTTAACGAAGGGACGGTCTATCTCGGGGTTGCGAACGCTCTGCGCGGCAAGAAAGAGGGAAGCGAGTTCTTCCGCGACCTGGTCGAGGAAATGGAGTTCAAGTCCAGGAACCGGATCGGGACTCTGACCGAAGAGAAGTATCGGCTGACCTTTGTCGGCGTCCCATGCTATCCGATCTTTCGCCGCTTTTACGACCTCTTTGCTGAATGGGGCGGCACGTTCGTAAACTCGACCTACTTGAAATTCGCCAGCGGCGGCCTCAACCTGGGTTACCAGTACGACCTCAACCGGCCGTTAGAAAGCCTGGCGGAAGGCACACTGCTCAGCCTTCGCCATGCCATGGATTCCATGTTCTTCCAGAACCAAGACCTGGTGGACGAAGTGGACGAGTTTCACGTCGACGGGATCGTCTACCACCCGATCAAGTCTTGTCGGACGGTTTCGACAGGTTTGGCAGACAACCGGCGCGCGGTCATGGCCGCGCGAGACATTGCAACGCTTTTTATCGAATCCGATATGATGGACAAGCGCGTAGTCTCGGAAGCCCAGATGAAGAACCGCATTGATGCCTTCTTTGAAGGGCTGGCTACCCGCAAGTTACACGCAGCGGCGGCGGCCTGATGACATTCAGACGTCCGGAGTAACCGAGAACTCTGGAAGTCGAGGGCCGCTGGTGGAGGATTTCTGATGGCATACGCAGCAGGAGT
The DNA here is from genome assembly GCA_023489485.1 of Chloroflexota bacterium. Classification (GTDB taxonomy): domain Bacteria; phylum Chloroflexota; class Anaerolineae; order UBA4142; family UBA4142; genus JAMDCU01. The sequence continues at coordinate 2,002 of JAMDCU010000159.1, read as the reverse complement.
TGACGTCGGGTCAACTCAGACCAAAGCAGTTATTGTGGACGAGGATCAGCGGATCGTCGGCCGCACGATTATAGATACGGGCGCAAACGTCGTGACCGCGGCGGAAAAGGCCTTTCAGGCCGCGTTGAAGGAAAGCAGCATTCCTGAGCTTGAGGTCCAGTACGTCGTGGGCACGGGCTATGGCCGCTACAAGGTCACGTTTGGCAATAGCCAGGTGACGGAGATCAGCTGCCATGCGCGCGGCGCCGTTCACCTGTTCCCCGGGACGCGCACCGTCCTCGACATGGGTGGGCAGGATACGAAAGCGATCCGGGTGCGGCCAAACGGCGAAGTGATCGACTTTTCAATGAATGACAAGTGTGCCGCCGGAACGGGCCGCTTCTTGCAGGCCGCCGCCTATGCACTGGAAATTCCGCTCGCGGAGTTGGGACCGACCGCGCTGCGGGCAGAAAAGGCTGTTCCGATCACGACGACTTGCACGGTCTTTGCCGAGTCCGAAGTGCTATCCTGGCTGGGGCGAGGCAAAAAGATCGACGAAATACTCCTCGGGGTGCATCGCTCGATCGGCACGCGCTCAATGGCGCTCCTGCGCCGCGTGGGTATCGAGGAAGAAGTGACCTTTACCGGCGGCGTGACGCGCAACCAGGGCATGGTTGAGGTCATCAACCAGATGCTCGGGTTCAAGGTCAACGTGAGCGAGGAGTCGCATCTGATGGGGGCGCTCGGAGCAGCGCTCTTTGCCCTGGACCGGATCATGAACAGCCGCGTCCCCGTCAGCGCCAGGGAAGAGGTGTCGTGATGTATACCGCAGGGATTGACGTGGGGTCCACATATACGAAATCGGTGATTTTCAGCGACGAAGGGCGAGTCGTCGGACGCGCGATGGTCAACACGGGCTTTCGGCTGGGCGATGCCGCTCTGCGCTCTTATCGGCAGGCCATCGCACAAGCGGGACTGCCGGAGCACCTCGTCAGCTATATTGTCAGTACGGGATACGGTCGTTACCAGGTGCCTTTTCGTGATATCCAGGTAACCGATTTGAGTGCGCAGGCGCGCGGGGCGACCTTTTTCTTCCCGAATACAAAGACGGTCCTCGACGTCGGGGGTCAGACGATGAAGGCGAGTCGCCTGGACAACGGCCGGGTGCGCTCCTTCCGCCTGAATGACAAATGCGCGGCGGGAACTGGCGCTTTTCTTGAGAAGACCGCGCGTTATATGAACTACAAGATCGAGGAAATCGGCCCGCTGGTTGCAACCTCGAAAGAACCGGTGACGATTTCGAGTGTATGTGCCGTCTTTGCAGAGTCGGAAGTCATCAACCATGTTTCGGCCGGCGCCACCCCTGCAGACATTATGCACGGCGCGATGGTGTCTCTAGTCGATCGTTCGGTGCAGCTCATGAAGCGTGTGCAGATGGAGCCCGAGTTCACGGTCGTCGGCGGTATCCTCCGGTTCGAAACGATGGTGCGCGTCGTGAGTGACCACCTGAACTCGCCGGTGAATGTACCGCCCGGCGATCTTGTCCAATACACGGCGGCGGTGGGCGCGGCCATTATGGGTCAACAGCGTCTCAAGAAACTGCGCGAGGCGGGTGCGCTCAAACAAGCGGCCTAGTTTTGCCCCGCCGCTTGTTCCTCTCGAACCAGAGTCGTCACGGGAGGGCAGGCGGCCAGAGGTAAATCTTATGACGCCAGCACTGACGCAGGAAGAAATCGCAAAGCTCGAAAAAGAACTGATTGCCCAGGGATGGACGCGGCAGTTTACGACCTTTCCTAATCGATTGCAGGAGTATATTGCGCTCTATGAAGAGGCAGGGCTGGAAGTGAGGGTAGAGCCGTGGGCGTTGACTCTGGATGAGGATCCCTCGTGCAGTTCATGTGCCCTGACCGGATTGATGCGGACCATATTCACTCGGAAAAAAGAGTCGCAGGACACCAGCCATCTTAACTAGACCGCGGGCTGGTGAAGAGAGACGATGGTGTCAAGTCGTCTAGCCCCAACC
>JAMDCU010000016.1:3493-3900 GCA_023489485.1 Chloroflexota bacterium | reverse complement strand
CCGGCGGGACTGGATTTGCCGTGGCCGGGCAGATCCATCGCGATCGGCCGTGCGATCGGCGCGAGCGCCCGGACCTGATTCCACCAGATCAGATGACTCCCTCCGGCGCCGTGCACAAAGACAACGGGCAGGCCCTCTTCTCCCTGCTGAACATAGTAGATACTGTCCTCACCCACTTGTGCGACTGACACACGCCCTCCTTCGGAGAGACTTTCTGGAATCCGGGTCTCCGGTGGCTCATTATAACCGACCTGCTTGAACCAATCAACACAGCCCCTGATGAGAGTGCGGTTCAGACTGGGGGCAACTCGTCATTGCGAGCGACCGTAGGGAGCGAAGCAATCTCACCCGAGGCTGAGATTGCGCCCGCCCCGCTATGGTCCCAGATCGGAAGAGCGTCGTGTAGG
>JAMDCU010000016.1:0-3483 GCA_023489485.1 Chloroflexota bacterium | reverse complement strand
CGGGAGATCGCGGGATCTCGGATCCCGCGGGAGATCGCGGGATCATCGATCCCGCGGGTCCCTTCGCCCTGAACCTTCAGGACGAAAATGTACTTGACATGTGCGCGATTCCGCGTTACTATTTGGTCAACCCACCCAAAGGAGGAACATACCCTGGAACCTAACGACGTCGCGCGGTTGGTCGTAGATATCGTTTCGGACAAAAAGGGCTCGGACATTGTCCAGCTCGACACACGCAATATTTCTTATCTCTCGGACTATTTTGTGATCGCCACGAGTGAGACCGAGCGTCAGCTCCAGGCGATCTCGGATGATATTCAGAAACAGCTCAAACGGCACTCGGTATTGCCGCTCGGAGTCGAAGGGACCACCGCCTCGGGGTGGGTCCTGCTCGATTATGGCAGCGTGATTGTTCACCTCTTCAAAGCGGAGATGCGCGACTATTACCAGCTGGAACGACTGTGGGCGAACGCGCCGGTGGTCGTGCGCATGCAGTGACTCACCCTCGGAAATTCAGATTCAATAGAATCGCCGGTTGATGTCCTTGTCAACCGGCGATTTCGATTCGAAAGGGGGATCACGCGCCGACCGGAGCTGTTATCGAGCTAGCGCATGATCAGCGGAAGGAAGAGGTCGAACGCCCCGGGTCGCGGTCCGACCGTGAAGGAAAGTGTGCCGGTGGTGCCTGGGTTGCTTCCCCCCTGTTGGACGCTAACGTTGACGACACCCGGAGAAGCAAGGAGGCTCGCGGGAACCACAGCGGTTAGGTCCTGCGCGTCTACGAACGTGGTCGCTAGCGATGTACCGCCCCACAGGACATTGGTGACTCCGGCTCCCGGCTCAAAGTTGCCGCCCGTTACGGACAAGGTGAAACCGGGGCTTCCGGCAGGTGCCGAATTGGGGCTGATGCTGAGCAGAAAAGGCGCGAGCCCGGGAAGGATGTCGAAGGGCAACGTCCCGGTCGTGCCTCCATTCGGTCCCGTCACTTGAACACTCACATTCGCGGTCCCGGGAGTCGCAAGATTGACGACCGGGATACTGGTCAAGAGCTGGGTGGTGTCGAGGACCGTCGTGGGCAGCGGCGTACCGTTCCAGAGGACTGTGGTGAGCGAGGGCGCAAAGTTGCCGCCGGTAACGGTCATTAGGAGCGGCGTTGTGGCGCTGCCTGCGGTGGCCGAAGACGGATTGAGGCTTGATAACACCGGGCCCATGCCGACCTCGTCGGCGCCCACATCGCAAATCGGAGGCGGAGACGCGCTTTCCGGTCGCGGCGCGCCGCGCTGGTCCACCGTCAGGAGATTGCCCAACGCATCGGTACATCCGGCCGGATTGCCGTGATCGACAATAAAGTTCGGCGGGCTGCTGGGGTAATAGTTCATGGTAAAGCCATGGTTGAGAGCGAGTGGACCAATGGGCACTGGAGAAAGGGGAGCCGTCCCGGTCCCTATCTGGTCGTGGTTTGCCGCGCTCAGACCGGAGCAGCCGTTATTATTGCCCAAGATGTTATAGCCGCTGCCGGTCTGGTCCGTCAGCACCCCGGAACAATCCGGCTGGCCGTCCATCGGATTGCCGGCCAGGAGGGTGTTCTGCATGACGACCGTGCCGGTCGTTTGGATCCCATTCCCTCCGCCGGTCCCCGTGTTGCGTGCGATCGTCACGTTGCTGAGGCTCAGCGTCCCTGTGTTGTTGATGCCGCCGCCCTGCTGAGAGGCTGTGTTCCCGCCCACGGTGCTGTTCGTCATCGTGACCAAGCCGCCGTTGTAGATGCCACCGCCATTCACCGCGGTGTTGTTCACCACCGCGCTCTGGGTAATCGTTGTGTTGGCGCTCAGATCATTCCAGACGCCGCCTCCATTGCTGGAGGATGAATTGTTCTGAATGGAGCTGCGGATGACGAGCAACCCACCTCCACCCGCCACGTATATCCCTCCACCGCCGGTCGTCGCAACATTGTTAACGATGAAGCTGTTCCGGAGCGACAACTGGACAGGCGACGAGATGGCAATCCCGCCGCCGAGGTCCGCGCTCCCATTCTGGATCGTGAGATTGTTGACGCTCACGCTCGCGTGCGAGGGAAGGTTGGGTGTGACGTACTGAATCACTCGGCCGGTCCCACTTCCGTCGACGAAGGTTGTCGCAGCACTTGCTCCTTGCAGCGTCACGCTCTTGGTAAACACGAGGTGCTCGAAATAAGTGCCAAGGGCAATGCTGATCGTGTTGCTTACCGTCGTCGTCATGACGACTTGGTTGTAAGCGCCATGAATCGTCGCGCAAGGGGTAGAGGGGTTCGTGCAATTGTTCGTGTCATTCCCACCGGAAGTGTTAACGTAAAACGTGGCAGCGGATGGCGCGCGCGGTGCTGCCGACGTGGGCATGACGAGAAGGGATGCTCCGAGGACGAGCAAAAAGAGGAGCAACCCCAGTGCGATAACGTTGCGATGTGCCATTGTGCTCCTTCCTCTAATCCTCCGAGGTTGCATGGAAGATTAGACCGATTGAATAGTGTGACGCGATCAGGAGGGAGTGATCTCCCGGGCGGCAAGCGGCTGTGGCATCGGCTTGACCAGGCCATCTGAAACGAGATAACAGCAGTGTTAAGAAAACCTCCCATTTCTGCGCATGCGCGGCATTACACGCAGCACGAGTCCTCATGATCTCCGGATCACCGCATCACAAGCGGCAGATAAAGCGGGAAGATGGCCTGCAACTCGAACGCCCCGACATCGCAGCGCGGGCCATTCTGGCGAGGCTGACCGCGCTGGTCTTCTGTCAGGAGAATGGTCCCATACATGCATCCGGTGGGATTGCCATTGTTATAGGCGGGGCTCTGCGTCGTGATGGCCTGTGTGGGGCTAAACCCGCCGTTGTCTGCGAGCGGCTGTAGTTGGGGGTTGGTGATTTGGTCACCATTGACCCCATTCGTCAGACCGGTGCACCCCGCGCTGCTTCCCAATATGTTATACCCGCCCGAGGTGAGCGTGCCGGAACAATCCGGGGAGGCGGCAGGACCATTATTACCTGCCAGAATCGTGTTCGCGAGGCTCGCGGTTCCGCTCGAATTTGCAACGCCTCCCCCGCCGCTCGTCGCCGTATTGAGGGAGATGGTCGCGTTGTACAGTCGCAGGGTGTGCGAGTTGACGAGTCCACTTCCCGAATTGGCACTCACCGTACTGTTGACCACGTCGAGCATGCCGGCATTGAAGGCGCCGCCACCGGCTGAGGTCGCGGTATTCGTGAGGACAGCCGTCTGGCTGATAACGGTGGTCGCGCTCGAGTCATTGTAGACGGCTCCGCCCGAGGTCGCCTGGTTGTACTGCAGCAAGCTGCGTTCAATGGTCACACTGCCATTGTTGTTGTAGATGCCGCCGCCCAGGCTGCCCGTGTTGTTCTGGATAACAGAGTTCTTGACGAGGACCTGGGCGGCCGTCGTTCCACTAATAACGATGCCAGTGCCGTTCCCGTTCTGGACAGTTACACCATCAA
>JAMDCU010000149.1 GCA_023489485.1 Chloroflexota bacterium | reverse complement strand
TGCCGATGCTGTTCATCGGCGGCGAGGAAATCGCGCAGGGGAATCCCCCTTCCCGCCAGAAGGTGCGCGAACGGTTACGACTGGGAGGGAACGAGGAGCATGCCGAGGGGTGAACGACTGCTACCAGGAGATGCGGGCATGCTTTGGTCTAGTTGCAGCGAAGGCGAACGAGCAGGGGAGGGATGAAAAAGGCACTGGTCATTCCCTTGACGGACAAGGAGCTACAAGAGGTCTATTGCATCCTGATCGACCACGACGAAGATGGGGCACTCCCGTTTCTGAATGACCATGCCCGGGCTCCGCTTCTCAAAGCGATGGCCGGCGGTTGAACGGTCATGATCCAGGTGCCTGGGACAGGTATCCAATCACCGCCGCAAGGCACGCTTCACTGAGGAGCGATGTGTTTGTCGATTACATTACACTGGACCACACGCGCCCCTGTTTTGCGGAGCCGGGGAAGATCGTCATCGTCGGCAAGCCGTCGCGGCCCGCTGATGCCGTTCTGCCCTTGCTCAACGCGATGTTACCGAATGTGATCAGCTACAACCCGCGTGCGAGCGCGCTCGTCCTCCGCCGGAAGCCAGGTTTCATCACTCTCCTCGCTGACACTGTCTACGTCACCCAGGTGAAGGATGCGGAGGAGGGAATCGAACTCTGCCACTGGGTGCATTGCCTTCTTTGGCGGGGAACGTGGTGGCGCTCTTGCCTACTCCGCCCCCAATCGGAACTGCGCCGGCGGCGCGGGTGTAGTTTAGTTTCGTGGCGAATCGACACAGACGAGCGTCAATGCGAGGAGCCGCGAAGCGGCGGCGTCCTGAGGAGTGCCATCCCGCAGGAGTCGCGGGGTCTAGGGACCCGCGGGATCCGAGATCCCGCGATCTCCCGCGGGATCCGAGATCCCGCGATCTCCCGCGGGACCATAGCGGGGCGCGCGCAATCTCAGCCTCGGGTGAGATTGCTTCGCTCCCTACGGTCGCTCGCAATGACGAGTTGCCCCCAATCGGAACTGCGCGGGCGGCGCTTTCGCGCTTGCGCGGAGACGTAGATTTTGGTAATATCCAAGACCAATGGTCAGCAATTCTTCTTCCCGGCTCACTTTCTTTAGCGAGCTAGGATCACGCGAGCTGCAAGCGCTCGTCGCCGACGGCGCCGTGATCGAGCACCTGTGCGCGCTCGAGGCGAGTGTGAGCCTCGCGGTTCTGGACCACAGTCCCGAGCGCGCGGAGGTGGTGCGCCTTTTGAATCAGGCGGGCATCCCGGTGACGGCCTGGCTGTTACTGCCCAAGGAAGAGGGATACTTTTTCAACGTGGACAGCCCCGCCGGGGCTGTCCAGAGCTATGCGGAATTCAAAGAGTGGACCGCGCAGCATCAGCTCGCCTGGGCGGGCGTCGGCCTGGATATCGAGCCGGATATTCGCGACCTGAGCGGGTTGGCGAGCGGGGGACGCTCGTGGCTGCTGCGAACGTTACCCCGGCGCTGGTTAGACTATGCGCGTGTGCGCCGCGCGCAAATAGCTTATGCAGCGCTGGTCGCGCAAATACGCGCGGATGGCTATGGCGTAGAGAGCTACCAGTTCCCCTTTATCGCGGACGAGCGCCGAGCCGGCTCCACGCTGCTGCAGCGCCTGTTCCGGATCGTCGAAATTCCGGTGGACCGTGAAATCCTCATGCTTTATACAAGTTTCTGGGCAGAGTTGGGCCCGGCCATGCTGTGGAGCTATGGACGAGAGGCGCAAGCAATCGCGGTGGGTATCACGGGTCCCGGCGTAGAGAGCGAAGGAATTGCAAAAGTCCGACCCTTGGACTGGGAGGAATTTGCGCGCGACCTGTCTCTCGCTCGCCGCTGGACGACCGACATTAGCGTTTACAGTCTGGAAGGGTGTGTGCGCCAGGGTTTCTTGCCGCGCCTCAAAAGTCTCGATTGGACCCACCAGATCGAGCCGCCCGCAGAGACTGTGAAAAGGATGGAGCGTCTGCGCCGGGCAGCGCAAGCCATCCTATGGATGGATGCTCACCCCACTCTCGTTTTGGGAGCGCTCGTCGTGCTGCTCTGGTTATTCAAGCGCCCTTCCTTCAAGCATTGATGGAACGATTCACCCCCTCTCGTCTCCCGCCTCCCTTCCTGACCTCGGAACCGGGCACGTTTGCTCGACGCACCTTTGAGGAGCGCATCCCGCGCATTATTGAAGAGACCATCGCTGCCAATGATTTTCCTTCGGAGATCGCTCAAGCGCTCGTCGCCTTGCGGAGCGAGATTCTGAACGGAGTCATTGCGCCGCTCCGCGAGGACGCGCCCGATCAAGCCTTTTGGGAGGCGCACTCGCAGAACAAATTGGGAAGGTCGTGGCTGGATGTGCCCTGGTATTGGGCCGAGTCCTTTTTCTACCGCCGGGTTCTCCAGGCGACCCGCTATTTTCAGCCCGGCCCTTGGTTTCAGCGCGATCCGTATGCTGCCTCCAAGGATGGGGAACTGGAGCCCACGCAGGGACCCCACACCTTGCATGCGATTTTGCAGGCGCTGCCCGGGGAGGCGGAAGCGCGCTTTCGGGCGCTCATGTACGCGAGCCTCTGGGGGAATCGTGCCGATTTGAGCTACCGCGTCGCCCAAAATGCGCCCGGCTCACTCCAGGTCGAGCGCGAGTATGCCAACCTGGTCGTCGACGACGCGGCGCGCGTGTGGGAGCATTTGCAGGTGCATCGCGGCGGCCGGGTCGATTGGCTCTGCGATAACGCGGGGACGGAGCTGTTTCTCGATTTTGCGCTTGCCGATTTCCTTCTGGAAACGAGACTGGCGGAGCAGATTGTTTTTCACTGCAAGCCGCAGCCCTATTTCGTCTCCGATGCAATGCTCGAGGACGTACGCGCGGCGCTCGCGGCGCTCGCCCAGTCCCCGTTCACGGAGTTGAAGCAACTGGCCGCGCGCTTGGAGCAAGCGCTCCGGCAAGGGCGCTGGAAAATCGTCGACCACTGGTTCTGGGCGACTTGTCTCTTCTTCTTTGAACTGACCGAGGATCTGGCAGAGGAATTATCGCACGCGAGCCTGGTGGTTTCCAAAGGGGATGCGAATTACCGGCGCTGGCTCGGAGATGGTCATTGGCCGCCGACGACTCCTTTTGCCGAGGCGGTCGACTACTGGCCCGCGCCGCTGGTCGCGCTGCGGACGCTCAAAGCAGAGTTGATTGTCGGCCTCCGTTCCGGGCAAGCCGAATCTTTGCAAGCCGGGGATCCCACCTGGCTGACGAATGGGAAGAGGGGCCTGGTGCAGTTCAAGGCATAGCCCGTTTGGGAGCCTTTGTCGAAGGATTTCGCGGCTTGCGCCGCGCGCGGCAAATGGCGAGCCGCTCCCGTCGCTAGGTCACGCGAGCGGCGAGGAAAGCAAGCCGTGTGTCCGCTTCCATCCCCCGCTCGGACCCCGGTGGGGTAATAATCGTGACTCCAGGTTTCACGGGGTAACGCTCCTTGTCGACGAGCATCCAGCCGGTCCCTTCGAGAAAGTGATAGACGGCTGCGCCCTCGGGATGGAGCGGAATCTTACCTCCCGGCTCCAGCCCGCCCAGGACCACCTTGAATGGGCCCATCTCCGCGAGGGTCTGCGGCTGAGGGCCTGGAAAAGAATAGACCACTCGCTCCCGCCAATCAGGATAAACTATCGCTGGCATTGCTTCCCTCCGAGTGGAAATGGCGAGCATTCGCCACCGGACTCTCCGCCGCCTGCTCGCCCCCAACGAATCGCCCGGGTGTTTGACGACATTATAACACCCGGGCGGTCAAAATGCTATGACTATGGGCGAGCACTCGCTTCCGTCTAGTTCGGGCGGCGCGCCCGCAGCCGTTCGATTGCCGCCTGCAAGCTGGCTTGCATGCGGCTGAGCGCGTCTGCAAGGTCTCCGATCTCGTCCCGAGTATGGACGGCGATTTTCGTATCCAATTCGCCCAGACTCATCTGCTCTGCCAGTTTCGTGAGGTAGACAATCGGACGCGTAATCGCGCCGGCGATGAGGATGGCGGTCAGAGCGGCGAGCGCGGCGACGACTATGGAGATGATCAAAAAGTAGGTGCCCAGTTGATCCGCTTTGCTGGTAAAGGTGGGCACGGGCGCCATCAAAACATAGAACCAGGGCTTGTTCTCAAGGGGTGTAATGGCCGCGCGGTGGCGCACGGTGCTGTTATCGGCGCTGGTCTCAAAAGTGGTGGTGGCGCCGGGGTTGGCCATGGCGGCCGCGACTTTAGGCAAGGGGAGAACGAGAGGCTTGCCGTTTGAATCGGCCGCGAGGCGACCGTCGATAATGAGTTGACGGCTCACCTCCGTGGGTACGGGAGCGATCGCGCGGTACAGGAGCGTATTGGCGATGGTCTCTCGATCGTTGAGGCTCGAACTGTGGGCCATGCGGATCCCGTGATTGTCGAGCAGCATTCCCACGGTCCCCGGGCCTGCTTCGCCGGCGTCGCGCTCGACGTATCGCCAAATGCCATAGAGATTGACGCGGCTGCGGACGACATCGAGGACGTTCCCGGCGGGATCCTTGATCGGCGCGCTGAAGTAGATAGAAGGCCGGTGGCTGACGGGGGAAATGACCGGATCTGAAATCGCGGGGTGGCCTTGCATGGAATTTTGGAAATATGTAGCGGTGGAAACGACGCCGAGGTCCTCATCCGAAGAGGAAAGAACAATGAGCCCGGAGTTGTTCATGATCGACACCGAGTCATAATCCGTCCGGCTTGCCAGTGCGGCCAAGGCCTCTTGGGCCAGCGTTTGCGTCGCCCCCTTGTCCGTCGCGGACGCGTAGGAGATAATGTCCGGCATCTGTGCGAGGGTCACGATATCCTCACGGCGTTCCGCGAGATACTCGTCAATGGCCTGGGCGGTGTTCTTGCTCATCGCCAGCAGGTTCGTGTTGCCCTGCTGGAGGAGCGCCTCGCGCGAGGCGGTGATCGCCACATAACCGCTCACCGCGAGCGGAATCAGGGCCACCAAGAGAAAAGCCCAAAGCAGCTTGGTTCGCAGGGGCCAGTCTTGGACTCTCCATGGATATAGGACTCGTGTTGGAGCAAGCTCTTGAACGGCAGTCATTTATCCCCCTGGGAACGGTATGGTTTCCGAGCGTCAGGCGCCAGGTTGCGTGAGGGCCGAACAAATTGCTTGGCGGAGCTATGTTCCCACGTACCGTTGGATCACTTGCTGCATGATTCTCTGAAATTCCAGTCGTTTGCCCTGATCACGGATCGCGGCGCTCAGCCGCTCAACCAGCTCAGACACACGCGCGCTCGGAAAGTGCTCGCGAAGTTCGCCCAGCGCGCCGATTTCGTCCTCGATAATGAATTCGGCCAGCGGCCCCATGACGCGCGCATACTGGCGCGTGGTCTCGACTAAAAAGGCTTCTCCCACGACGGTCGCACTCGCCGGGGTCGGACCGCTCGACACCATCTCGAGCATACCGGCTTGGCGCAGGATCTCGGCAATCTGAGCCACCTGCACCGCATCCATCTGGAGACCAGACGCAATTTCCCCAATCGAGCGCACACCGTTGATCTGGGTCAGGACACGCCACGCCTCGGGCTTGAGGTTGAGGTTCCCCTCGGTCGCTCCACTCGCCAATCGAAAGATCGCATGAGCCAGGCCCTTTTCGTCACCCATTGTTTGCACCCCTGTCCCATTGGGCAATTGTACCCTGGGCCATATCCCCGATGCGCCGGGCTGAGGTCTTGAGAGTATCGGCGAGAGACATTTTGTGCTCCGGGGGTAAAAACGAGCTAAGCCGATGATCGAATGTGTCCGGCGGCGCAGTCCGCAAGCGAACCAAAGAATTCGCGCACTCCTTCGCCGGTGGCACAGCTCGTCTCGAAGAAGGGCACTCTCCAACTATCAGCCAGCGTGCGGCCCTCTTCGGCGCTCACTTGGCGCCTCACGTCCATCTTGTTCCCGGCGAGGACGAGCGGCACTTGAGGTAAGGCCGCGCAGATTTCCCCATACCAGAAGCTCACGTGCTCAAAGGAATGGCGATCGCTCACGTCGTAAACCAGTCCAACTGCTTTACTGCCGTGGTAAAAGGTGCGTTCCGGGAACGACAGGGGGTCTTGAGTGTTCGCATCCCACAGAATGAGACGCGAACTCGCCGAGTACTGCGGAGCGTTGTAGATGTGAAACTCGATGCCTGGGCTTATGACGCGGATGGGATCGAACTGGCCGGTGCACAGGCGCCGGATGAGGGAGGTCTTGCCCACACCGCCATCGCCGCTCAGAGTCACCTTGAACGCTGGCCTGGTCTTGTCCCGGAGCGGCGCTCCGGTGCCTGGGCCTTCTGGCTCGTGGATGAGGGCGAGGGCGTCTAGGATAACCTGCTTTAAATCGGCGAGGGGGAAAGGCTTGGCCAGGTAGTGGTACACTTGGAGATGCTCGGCTGCCTCCTCTACCTCTTCCGAACCGTAGGCTGTCATGAGAATCGTACGCGTCGAAGGATTCTTTTCGCGCAGATTCTCGATCAATTCCAGACCGGTGATGCCGGGCATGCGATTGTCAGTAACGACCAGGTCCCAATCGCCATTCTTGATGTGAGCGAGCGCTTCTTCCCCCGATGCGGCCGTCTGAACGACAAACTTGTCTCTGAGGTTCGTGAGGCTCTCTTGGATGAGCATGGCGACGGTAGGTTCATCTTCAACTAACAGTACCCGTTTGGGGCCCATGTCTTTCTCCGCCGTGCGTTTACAGAGAAATCAAAAAAACCAACCAAGACCAGAGGCCGGCCAGTCTCACTGCTGGCTGCCCGGGGTTCTAGGCGGCTGAATGGAGGCGAATCGTGGATCAGCAAGACTATTGTAGCAGGTATGCGGAGGATAAGAGTTACGCTGTGTTACATTTGCATAACAATTGCGTAACGCGGCGGCCGGTGACCAAAATAAGGGGAACCGCGGTAGGAGAGAACAGGCTCAGCCTCCTGGTAAAACTTGCTTTTGCGAAAGCGCAGGGCGGGCTTGCGTCAGAGAGGGGCATCAACCGGCAAAACGATAGCCCTTGCCGCGAACGTTCAAGACATAACGCGGATGCTCCAGGTCGTCCTCGAGCTTTTGGCGCAGGCGCTGGATATGAACTCGGAGAATGGGGCGCGCATCCACCTCGATCAAGTCATAGCCCTGGACAGCCCGAATGAGTTCGCTCGCCGAAATCACACGGTCGCAGTTTCGCAGCATATAGTCTAGCAGATCGAATTCGGTCGCGGTGAGGGCAATCTCCTGTGCGCCGCGGACGACAATCCGCTTCTGCCGGTCCATCATCAAGGTCGAAGTCTGCACAAAGCGCTCGTTCCCGTTGAGGTCGACGGACGGGACGCGTGTCTCGCGCTTGAGCTCTTTCATAGTCTCTTCCAGTCGGGCAATGAGCTCCTGGCGCCGCACTTGCTCCCGGCGCTTGGCGAGCCCGCGCTCGACCGTTTCCTTGATCTGAGCCAGACTCACGGGCTTGACCAAATAATCGTACGCGCCTTGCCGCAAGGCCGTGATGGCCGAATCGAGGCTGGCGAACGCCGTCAGAAGAATGACCACCATCTCGGGCCATTGCCGGTGCATCTCGCCCAACAACCCCATGCCGTCCATAGAACCGGGCATGCGCATGTCAACGAGCGCCAAATCAAAAGACTCGGCAAGACAGGCTTTGAGTGCCAGGTCGGCATTGCTTGCCGTTTGTACACGATAGCCGAAACTCTGCAGGGCTTCGGCAATCACGGTGCGGATCGTCTTCTCGTCATCCACGACCAGAATGCGTTCAGTGCGCTCGTCCCGAGAAGCAGGGAGTTGATCATCCCTTTTCATGGGTTTGCTCCTCTAGTTCAGGGGTAACCAGACAGTGAAGGTACTTCCCTGTCCGACCGTGCTCTCGACCGTTAGTTGGCCGCGATGATGGGTGATGATATTGTGACTGACGGCAAGCCCCAAACCGGTGCCGGCCACGCGCGTCGTGTAAAAGGGTTCAAAGATCTTTGGCAAATCTTCTGTTGGAATGCCGACTCCCGTGTCCTTGAAGGCAACGGTGAGCCATTTGCGCTCGTCTTGGTCTACCAAACGGCCCTGGATTTCGAGATCGCCGCCCCGCGGCATGGCATCCACCGCGTTCAAAATGATATTCAAGAAAACCTGCTTGAGTTGATTGCCTATCGCCTGGACCCGCAAGTTCTTATCCCATTCGGTCCGGACGATCACCTTGTCCTGCGATAGACGTTTTCCGGCGAGGGTGAGAACATCATTCAAGAGCGCCCCCACGTCCACCCACTCACGGACCCCCTTGGCCGGCCGGTAATAGTCGAGCATGCGACGAACGATCGCGGCCAGGCGCTCGACTTCGCCCTTGGCCATGACGAGATAATGCTGCTGCTTGACGGAATCGTCCCGATAGGCTTCCGCCAAATCGAGACAGCCCTGAATCGCCTGGAGCGGATTATTCAACTCATGCGCGACGGAGGCGGCCATCTGGCCGACCGCGGCCAGCTTGTCGGCCTGCACCAATTGGTCGCGCATCGCCTGTTCTTGGTGCAGCGCGTTCTGCAAATCCGCGTACAACCGCGCGTTCTCGAGCGCAACACTCACTTGCTGGCCCACGCCGACGAGCCAATCCAAGTCGGCCTGGTGCAACGTGCGTCCCTTCGGGGTCTCGATGAGCAATACCCCGGTCATTTCCTGACCGTGCGTGAGCGGAACGGCGAGATCGGAACCGATTCCAGGTACGGCGGGAGTATAGTCAGGGTCCTGGTCCACATCCGTAACTAGAATCGGCTGGCGAGTGCGGATGACGCGGCCGACCACTCCGTGACCGGGCGGGACCAGGGGGGTGGCTTGGCCGGGCGGGTAACCTCGTTCGGCCATCAGTCGCAGGCCGCTCTCCTCGGCAAAATAGACGCAGACGTGCTCGTAATTAGCTACCTCAGAGAGCGCGGCGACGATCGTCTGGAGCAATTCGTTCAAGTCGAGATGAGAGCTGACGGCTTGCATCACACGTTGCAGCGCGACCGCCTGCTCGAGCCGCTGCCGTTCCGCTTGATACAATTGCGCATTCTGAAGAGAGATTGCCGTCTGATCGGCAAAGATCTTGAGCGCCGCGGTATGAGTCTCGGTAAAGAAACCGGGGGTGCGACTGTAGAGTTCGAGCAGGCCGCTGACCTGACCCTGTATGCGGATGGGCGCACCCACATACGAGCGGACCCAACGCCATTCCGGCGAGCGACTCCAATCCGGAGTGGCCCGAGTATTGGAGACAATGCAAGGTTCGCCCGTCTCAACCATCCGCTGGAGAATAGGAAACTCGGCAAGGGGGATACGTTCTGCAGAGACCGACTCTTCTGTTTCCGGTTCTACGCCCCCTCGGCTGCCAACCCGACGCGCGACTCCCTGCTCGATGAGCCAGATGCTCGCAGCATCATGTGGTGCCACAGTGCCGACATTCGCGAGCACGCGATCGAGAATCTCGCTCAAGTTGAGCGTGCTGCTCAAAGCCGCGGCCGTGTCACGCAGGGCTTCGGCCAGCGTGCGCTGCTCTCGTTCCGCCCGGTAGAGGCTTGCTTTTTCAATGGCGATAGCGGCTTGGGCGCCCAGATGCAAGAGCAACCGTTCGTCATTCGTGGCAAAGGCATTGCACGCCTTGCTCGCCACGCTGATGGTCCCGAGCCGTCTCCCGCCGACTTGGACCGGCGCGACCATCAACGAGCGCAAGTTGGCTTGCGGGTCAGGTGAGAGGTAGCGCGCGTCGGCGGCAATGTCCGGCACATTCATGACAATGCCCTCGGCCATCACACGGCCCGCTACGCCTTCGCCGGGATGCATCGTGAGGCTGGGGCGAGTGGGTTCGGCCAGGCCGGCCACGGCGACCGGATGAAGAGCTTGCTCCTTTTCGTCGAGCAGATGAATGACCGCCCGCTCGACTTGCGGCAGATTTTGCTGCGCCGTGCTCACGATGAGTTGAAAGATCCGTTCAAGGTCGAGGGTCTCGGTGAGCGCCTGGCTGATCGCGGCCATCGCTTGGCTTTCCCTAAAGCGTCGCTGCAGGTCCTTGTGCTGCCTCGCGTTGTCGATCGCGATCGCGGCCCAGCTCGCGGCGCCCTCGAGGACTCGCAGATCGTCGTCGGTAAACGCCTCGGATTCGGTGTGCACAGCTTCCATGACGCCGATGATGTTTTGCCCCACCCTGATCGGCGCCGCCAGCAAGGTGTGAGTGTGATAATCGGTGATTGTTTCAATATCGCGATAGACGGCGGCCCGGGCGGTCGGCCCGGAGACGCGTACTGCCCGTCCGCTCCGAGCCACTTCGCCTGCCACGCCGGCCTCGGCCGGGATGTGCTGTCCTTGCAGGACTGCCGAACTTGCGCCGGCGACCGCCGCAAAGACGAGTCTCTGGTTGTCCAGGAGGAGTATAGAAACATCGCTCGCGCCCAAAAGCGCCCGCAACTCTTCGATCACTTGTTTGAGGACGGTATCAAGGTCAAGACTGGAGAGCACGGTCTGGCCCATATGGTAAAGGCCACGTAGTTCCTGCGCATTGCGCTGCAGCCGCGCCTCGGTCCGCCTGCGCTCGGTAATATCTTGGGCGGCCCCCCGCAAGCCGACCACATGCTCGTGGGCCGCATCCCAGATGGGCTGGCAACCGTTGCGGACCCAGCGGACCTCCCCATTCCGGGTGACAATGCGGAATTCCCGAATATCTGACTGCCCGGCAAGGACTGCCGCACGCTGTTCCAGAGCGACCTGGCTGTCTTCATGAAAAGCCAGACTCCAGAACCTTTCACCCAGCTTGTCGATGGGGTCCACGGAATATCCGGTGATCCGGCTAAACGAATCGCTCATCCAATCTAGAAGGAGCTGACCTTCCCCATCAACCCGGAAAGAGTAGGCGTAATCCGAAGTGAGTTCCGAGATTTCTCGGTAGCGTTCTTCGCTTTCATGGAGGGCCAGTTCAATGGTTCGCCGCTTGGTAACATCATGCAGAACGAGAGACCGCCCGGCGAGGCGATGAGGAGGAGTATAGAAAGGGGAGATGGATAGTTCGTAAAACGCGGAGCCTTGCGGGTCTGGTGAAATCTCGGTATGTCCCTCGGTCGCCTCGCGCAAGCTCTCGGGCAAGCCGAGTGGATCAAAAACAAGCCGAGCGGCCGGCTGCCCAATCGCTTGAGCGGCCGGTCGGTGAATGATATGCTCGGCCGCCGTGTTGAGATCCACGATGCGGCCGTTGGCGTTGATCGTGATCACGCCATCGCGCATGTTCTCGATGATGGCATCGCGGGCACTCGGCGAGATGTCGAGGATATGGTAATGAAGAATTGCCCACAGCACGGCGGCGTCGATGACAATCAAGGTAAAGGGGGGCCAATCGAGCAGCGGGAGCGGGCCGAGATTGAAAAGGGACACGAGGTTTCCCACAACAGGAACGGCCAAACTGACCAGGATCAAGCCGCTCTGTAGGCGGAAAAAGCGCGGGGAACGCAGTTGCATGCTGACGAGGAGCAGGGCGCCCGTCAAGGCCAACAGATAACCCAGCCCCAAGACGAGCCAAAAGCCGATGCCGCGGGACGCCTTCAAAAAGGACAACGGGCCGTCCATTTGCAGTTGAAGATCAGGCCAAACGAGATGGTGAATGTCGTTTGTCCAGACGAAAAGGACGGCGAGCGCGGAGAGGAGGATTACCGGGATGAAGTAGCGAGGCTTGAGCCAGCGGTCGCTTCCGGTGTATCGGAGGACGAAGAAGAGCCAGGCGGCCACCAGGAACATCATGCTCAGCAGTCCTGCCTTGGCCCAAAACACCTTGAGCGGGAGGTCGGGGCTGGCGAGTTCGAGGGCATAAGCGCCGCTCCGCCCTGCCATACCGAGCAGGACCAACGCCAACGGCGCTGCGATGGGGGCCGATTCGCGCCGGCGCCACACGTAGAATGCCAGGGCTAGAGAAATGGCGAAGATTGTGACGAGCGGGAAGAGAAAAGGGAGCGATTGCCAGCTCACCCGTGAACCCCCGGAAAGGATACAGTTATCGGTCGCAGGATGATTCCAATTGCACCAAGTCGGTCGTGTGATCCTTCTCGCCTACAACTTGCAGGCGAAATGCAAAGGGCACCTCGCTCCAACGCGCGACCGCGTGCTGGGGCAGGTGCCCTAGTCCCTAGCTGTGTGGCTTACAAACACCCAAGACAGATGATTGGGAAACCTTGAGGTGAGCAGTTCTGTGTGTGCCCCTTGGGTTCAACATCTCTCGGCTTTAGACAAGTTAGAGGCGAGCCAAGACGCAACCAGCTCCCATAGGACATCATCAAAAAGACGATTTCAGTATATCGGCAACCTTGAAAATTGTCAAAACTCTCCTTCCCGTGCTCTCGACGCGCTTGTTCGAATCCGTGCGCGTTTTGACAGGCGGCCAATACTACGAGTATAATCATCTGGGTAAGGACGGTCTCGGAGGCCCTCGCGCGAAGAGGGTTGGGAATGGGGTACGTTGGGGTGCCCATCGGCTGCTGGTCGGTGGGTTTTTCGTTTGCGAACGCGTATGACGGATACGATACCGATCACAGTCCAGGAATTGTTGAGTCTCGCGCTGCCGGGCGAGACGCGCGTCCTCGCGGGACGCGCGTCTCTGGATCGGCCAGTCACGTGGGTGAGTTCCGCGCCCTCCGACGACGATGCGGCACGCCTGACCGCAGGTGATTTTGCCTTTCTGCTGCCGCCTTACCCCGAAGAGATGAGCCAGTGCCTCTGCAAGTTGGCTCAGAGTGGGATTGTCGGAGTCGCGGTCATCGGCGAACTCACCCCGGCCGCCGTCGCGGAGGCAGAGCGGGTTTCCGAGCCCCTTCTGGCCCTACCTCCCTCTGTGAACATTCGCCGGCTCGAGCGCACGGCGCTCGCCCTGCTGCTCGACCGCGGGGCTGGGACAGAGCAGCGCGCGGCGCAGTTATACCAGCAGTTGACCGTTCTCTCGGCAGAGAACGCAGGACTGGCGGCCATGGCGACATTGATCGGCGAAACCACCGGCAAGGCCACGCTCATTCAGGACAAGCGCTTTGGCATTCTCGCGAGTTGGTATCCACCCGATCTGGCATCTCTGCAAGAGGCCGTCGAGAGCTGGGCCACCACCCCGGCGAACTTGCCCGAAGCGTTTCAGGACCGGCGCCGGGCTGCACAGAGAGAGGGGATTCTCGAGCAGGCGGTCCCGGTCGACAGTTTGACGCGTTTCGTCTCGCCGATTGTCGCCAAGGGAATGGCGCGAGGGTACTTGTCGCTTATCGGTCCACAGGACAAGCTCAGACCGTTTGACAAGAGTGCCGCCGAACGGAGCGCGGCGGCCTGCGCCCTGGAGATGGCGAAAGCCAAGGCCGTGAGTGACGCGGAAAAGCGCGTCCGCGGCACCTTTGTCGATGCGGTCCTCGCCGCCAGTCTTACTCCGCTCGAGGCCGCCCGCTCGGCCAAGCGGCATGGCTACAATCCCGACGGCCGGCACGCCGCGCTCGTCTTAGACTGGGCCGGCAAGGAGCATCCAACGTACCGGCGTCTAGAAACATTGGTGCACGGTATCACGAAAGGACTGGAGCACGAGACCCTCGTACAGGCCCGCGAGAATGAAGTGGTGCTCTTCAGTCGTCTCGAGCCGCGCCAGGGGATCGAAACTGCGCGCCGGCTTGCCGACAGTATCCGGCGGCAGGCCAATGCCGAGTTCCCGAACGATCCTCTCGCCATTGGCATCGGACGCCCCGCGGATGCCTTGTTCGGTCTGCGCGACTCGTATCGCGAATCCCGCCAGGCACTCTCCATGGCCCGGCGTCTCTCCGACCCCAATCCCATGTACTTTGGCGAGCTGAACGTCTATCGTCTGCTCTTCCAATTGGAATATACGCCGGAGCTGAATGCCTTTTGCCAAGAGATCCTGGGTAAGCTGATCGAGTACGACCACTCCCAAGGCACAGGCTGGCTCGAGACCCTGACTGCCTACTTTGCGCACAAGGGCAACCTGTCGCAGACGGCCGAGGCGCTCTTCATCCATCGGAACACTCTTCTTTACCGGATGGAGCGCATCCGCCAGGTTAGCGGCCTCGACCTCGACAACCCCGAAACCCGCCTCAGCGTCCAACTCGCCCTCCGCGCTTACCGCCTCCTCAGCGCCAGAGAAGAGTAATCTTTCGGCCGATGGATCAATCGCCTGAGAGGATCTTGCCGTTTGCCATCTGGATGGACCGCGTGGCATAACGGACAAGATAAGAGCTGTGCACCACCATCACGATGGTCACACCCGTTTCCGCATGAATCTGCTGGAACAGCGTCATGATCTCCTGTTCCGTCTGTTCGTCCAGGTTACTCGTCGCCTCGTCGGCCAGCAGAATGTCCGGCTGGTTCATGAGCGCTCGGGCGACCACCACGCGTTGCTGCTGCCCGGCAGAGAGATGCCGGGGGAATGCATTGCGCTTGTCCGTAAGGCCCACCATCTCCAGCAATTGTCCGGCTCGCACACGGGCCTCGTCGCCGGCGAGCCGTTTTCCGAAAGTGTTGGGCAGCGCGACATTTTCGAGCGCCGTTAGAGAGGGGAGCAGGCTGGGAAACTGAAAGACGAACCCGATCTTGCGATTGCGCAGCCGGGATTGTTCTCGATCCCCCAGACTCCACAGATTCGCCGATTCGACCAGCACCTCTCCCGACGTGGGCCGGGTCAGCCCGGCCATCAAGTTCAGGAGAGTCGTTTTTCCCGCCCCGGACCGTCCGAGGATGGCGACGAAATCTCCCCGCGGGACCTCCAGGCTTAGTCCGTTGATCGCCCTCACCGGCTGTTCTTTCGCCGGCGCATAGATTTTGACCACGTCCTTGAGAGAGATCAACATGTTTATTCCCTCATCGCCAAGGCCGGCTCTCGGCGGCTGGCAGCCAACGCCGGCGGCAGGACCGAGATGCTGACCGCCGCCAACACGACTAGAATTCCGATGGCGAGGACGAACACGAGCTCGGGGAGCGACGGCAGCAAAAACGGCATCTGGAGCGAAGAGACCAAAAGATTTCTAAAGAGATAAACCGCGAGCGCGGACAGAGCGAGCCCTGCCATTCCGCCCCCAAACGCCAAAAGGTTCGCCTCGGCGAGCAGGGAAAAGAAAATCGAGCGGCGCGTTGAGCCCAGTGCCCGCAGGACGGCAATTTCGCGTCGGCGCGCGTTTACCGCCATCGTGAAAATCAGATCGACGATCGCGATCGAGAGCACGAGAGCAATCGCCAGGACCATCCAGACGATTTCGGCCAGTCCGTTGATCTGGTTTCGATACGACAGAAATAGTTCCGGACTATCGATCGCGGTCACCTCGGGGATCTGCTGCTCTATTTTCATCGAGACGATTTGTGCGGCATTGCCCCGGCGCACGCGGATGAGCGCAGCCGAAATGCTGTTGTCGGGAATTTGCAGAGGTTCCACCGCCCTAGTCCGTGAGTTGCGGGCAATGTCGTACGCCGTATCGAAGGAAATGAACAGCGCTCGGTCTAGCCCGGTTCCGGTCGGCTCGAGGTTGCCCATCAGTCTGACGAAAGTGCCATAGATTTTGATCCCCTCCTCCCCGGGCGGCGTGAACACGTACATGCCGCCGATCGCCTCTCCCGGGTTGAGCGCGCGACCGAGCCGCTGTTCGAGCCAAGGGGTGATTGTGAAATCGGTTTGCGGATCAAACGCGATCACGAACATGTTCGACACGGAACAGCAGGCAGCGTTGGTCAAGGTGGCGAGGTAAAGCTGCGGGGAGATGGATTCGACCTCGGGGAGGCGCGCGATCTTTTCGACAACCTCGCGCGGCATCCAGACGTTCGTCGGGTTGCCCATCAGCAGCGAGGTTTCGACCTTTTGCTCGGACCCGTTGGGCACCACAAGGATATCGGCCCCCAACCTCTGGTTCGCCAGATCGAGACTCTGCTCCGCTCCGTGCACGATCAGCATCATGGCGAGGGCAAATCCGGAGATGTAGAAGGCACACAGGAAGATCGTCCAACTTCTAAACGCGTTCCTGGAGATGTTCCGGAGCGCCAGCTGGAATAGGTTCATGCCGCCGAGGCCTCCGTGCGTCCCTCGGAGATAAAAAGAGTGATCAGGCTGACAGCGATGATCAGCGTACCCGCCATCAGGGTCGTGGGTAACATGATCCTGTTACAGTCATGGTCTGGATTGGCGCATACGCCGATCAGAACCGTCGGAATCAGCATGGTAAAAGCCCCCAGGATCCCACCGGTGACGGCGAGCGTGCGCTGCGTCTCCCGGCCCTGGCTCAGAGCCAACATTCCGCCCACGCCGAGGAGCGGGACCGCCACGGCGATTTCAGCCATAGCCGACCAGAAGCATTTCATCGGCACGGTGGTGCCGTTGGCCAGGGCGAGCGACCTTCCTTCGGCTTGACAATTAAAGACGAGGGATACGACCGCCACGGCGATGGCGAGGGCGATCATCAGAACTCCGGCGGCTTTCACGATGTACCTCCTCTTTGGAAAATAAAGGCTCACGCCGGGCATGAAACGGGAGCATGTGAATGCTCTCGGTTCTAGCCGGACGTGAGCCAAGGATCAGCGACACCCCACGCGAGTGTCCGTTGGTTGTGCGAACGTGCGTTTACCGGATTATCTCATACTTGGCTGGTCTCGTCCATAGGGTACTCCCCTACCTCCCTTACTTGGTGAAAAGAGCCCTGCTTTAGAGCGTCGGGCAGAGTTTCAGGGCACTTTGGGCCCCTTTTTCCGTCTCGGACGGCTCGGCGGGCTTGCGGCTTCTCTCCGGCCGCTTGCCCTCTTGTGCAAGTTGCACAAGACCGAGGCCTGGCTTTTCTCGCGACTTGACTGTAGACAGGGGCTTGCCCCTGTGTTACACTGGTCGCTGACACTAGAAAGGAAATGAACATGTTCTTTGCGTCCACGCTAGCCGTCTCGATTATTAGCCTCCTAATTTCGCTTGTTGTCCTCATCCTTAGCAACAAGCGCAATTTGGGTTGGGCGAAAGTCGAGGTACGCACTCGACGAAGGTCGAGATAGAAACCAGAAAAGAGACCTGAAAACCGCCTGAACCCTCAGGCGGTTTCTTATTTTACGAGGTGCAAAATGTTCGAAACGTTCTACGATACGACCGGGCCGGAGCCCGACCTGCAGAGCCACTCTGACGCAGACGATGGGGCGATGCGCAGATACATGGCTCGCCGCCCTCGGGTCGCGCCGGCGAGCAAGCCGTCCACCGGAGCGGCCAATCCGTGTCAGGCCGGCGACGAAGCCGAGTGCGCCGAGTGGCTGCGCGAGTGCCTGAACGAGATGTATAACTGGCGAGGATGAGAATGCGTTCTGACCGGATCAAGCAAGGATTCGAGCGCGCCCCGCACCGCAGCCTGCTCAAAGCCGTCGGCCTGCGCGACGAGGATTTCTCCAAGCCCTTTATCGCGATCGTCAATTCCTACGTCGACATCATCCCCGGCCACGCTCATCTCCAAAAGTTTGGCGCCCTCGTCAAGCAGGCGGTGCGCGCGGCCGGCGGGGTCCCGTTCGAATTCAACACCATCGGCGTGGACGATGGAATCGCGATGGGGCATGAGGGGATGCGTTTTTCGCTCCCCTCGCGCGAGCTCATCGCCGATTCGGTCGAAACGATGATATCGGCCCATGCCTTTGACGGCATGGTCTGCATCCCCAACTGCGACAAAATCGTGCCCGGGATGTTGATGGCCGCGCTGCGGCTCGACCTCCCGGCCATCTTCGTCTCCGGCGGCCCGATGGCGACGGGCCGAACGCCGCAGGGCCAGGCGATTGACCTCATCAGCGTCTTTGAAGGAGTCGGCGCCTACCAAGCGGGCAAAATCGACGCCGCCCGGCTCAAGGAGCTGGAGGATTATGCCTGTCCGTCCTGCGGCTCGTGTTCCGGGCTCTTTACCGCGAACTCGATGAACTGTTTGATGGAGGTCCTCGGCCTCGCGCTCCCCTATAACGGCACGGCCCTTGCCGAAAGCGAAGAGCGGGAGCACCTGGCGCAGGCGGCGGCCGCACAGATTTTCAAGTTGATCGAAAACAATATCACCCCGCGTCAGATCGTGACCGCGGAGGCGCTCGACGATGCCTTTGCCCTCGACATGGCGATGGGCGGCTCGACCAATACGGTTCTCCATACCCTCGCCCTCGCCCATGAAGCGGGCATCGACTACCCACTGGAACGTATCAACCGCGTCGCCGCTCGCGTGCCGCATATCTGTAAAGTCTCCCCGGCAGGCGAGTGGCACATGCACGATGTTCACCGGGCCGGCGGCGTACCGGCCATCCTCTCTCGAATTTCCTCCAACGGCAATACCCTTCACTTGGACCGAATGACGGTTACCGGACAGACTCTGCGAGCGAATATTGCGAATGCGCGCGTGCAGGATTCCGAGGTGATCCGTCCCTTGGACCATCCGCACCGTGCGACGGGCGGCCTCGCGATTCTCTTTGGTAATCTCGCGCCCGACGGCGCCGTCGTCAAGACGGGCGGCGTGGCGGAGTCGATGCAGACCTTTCGCGGTCCAGCCCATATCTTTGAATCGGAAGAAGAGTCCATGCGCGGCATACTCGCGGGCGAGGTCAAGCCCGGCGAGGTCGTCGTCGTCCGTTATGAAGGTCCGCGCGGTGGTCCCGGCATGCAAGAGATGCTCTCGCCCACCTCGGCCATCATGGGGATGGG
The DNA here is from genome assembly GCA_023489485.1 of Chloroflexota bacterium. GTDB lineage: Bacteria > Chloroflexota > Anaerolineae > UBA4142 > UBA4142 > JAMDCU01. Next base: position 472 of record JAMDCU010000149.1, on the reverse strand, counting down.
TTTGGGCGACCAGGTCGCGCTCATCACCGACGGACGCTTTAGCGGCGGCACCCGCGGCGCGTGCATCGGCCACGTTTCTCCCGAAGCGGCGGCCGGCGGCCCCATCGCGGCCCTGCGCAACGGCGACATCATCTCCATCGACCTCCCCGCCAACGCCTTGAACGTCGAACTCACCGACGCGCAGATTCGAGCGCGGCTCGAGCAGGAACCGCCCAAGACGCGCGAGATCAAAAGCAAATGGCTCCGGCGCTATGCGAGCCTCGTCACGAGCGCGAGTACCGGCGCCATCCTGCGCGACCCATAGGACCAGCAACCCCACCCCCGCCCCTCCCCGAAGCGGGGAGGGGGGATAAGAGGCTCGGGGAGTTGCTGCGGCTTGGCCGCAGCAACTCCCCGGATCCCCAAATTCCCCTCTCCCCCGCACGCGGGGGAGAGGGGAGGGTGAGGGGAAGTAGGATCGTGGCCCCCGTAA
>JAMDCU010000071.1 GCA_023489485.1 Chloroflexota bacterium | reverse complement strand
GAAGCGATTCGGCCCAGAATAGCTGTGGCAGCGGCGACGGCCGGGCTGGCAAGGAATACCTGGCTGTCCACCGCGCCCATGCGGCCTTTGAAATTGCGGTTCGAGGTGGAGACGCATTTCTCGCCATCGCCGAGAACGCCTAACTGGCCCCCGATGCACGGCCCGCAGGTGGGCGGGTTCAGCGTACACCCTGCCTCGACCAAACTCTGCAGCAAGCCTTCCTTGAACGCCTGCAGCTCCACTCTCTGTGTACCTGGGAAAATGAGGACGCGGGTCCTGGGGTTGACCTTTTTCCCCTTTAGGATTTGGGCCGCGATGCGCAGGTCCTCAATGCGCCCATTCGTGCAAAAACCGATGCAAACCTGGTCAATCTCGACCGGGTCCACCTTGGACACCGGCACTGCGTTGGAGGGCAGGAACGGGACGGCGACTTGCGGCTCGAGCTCGCTGACGTCGAACTCGTAGGTTCGCGCGTATTCGGCGCTCGGGTCCGGATGATAGATCTCCCGCACCTGGCCGCCCGAATCATGCACATAGGCCATCGTCCGCTGGTCGACCTGGAAGAGGCCCGCTTTGGCGCCGGCTTCAACCGCCATGTTCGCCATGGTCAGGCGGTCGGACATGCCGAGATAATCAAAGGCTTCTCCGGTAAACTCAAGCGCGGCATAGCGTGCGCCGTCGACGCCAATCTGCCCGATAGTGTAAAGGATCAAGTCTTTCCCGCTGACCCATTTCTTTGGCTTGCCATTGTAGACCAACTTGATCGTCGGGGGCACCTTGAGCCATACTTCGCCGAGCGCCCAGGCCGCCGCCACATCCGTCGATCCGACGCCCGTCGCAAAAGCCCCGAGAGCGCCGTAGGTACATGTATGCGAGTCCCCTCCGACGACGAGGTCGCCCGGACCTACGAGGCCGTATTCCGGCAGGAGGACATGTTCAATACCGCCTTGCCCGACTTCATAGTACTGGCATTTTTGCTCCTGCGCGAATTTCCGTACCACCTGACCGACCTGAGCTGATCGAATGTCCTTGCTGGGCACGAAATGATCCTGGACGATGACGACCTTTTTCGGATCAAAGACGCGAGTGGCGCCCTTGATTTTTCGGAACTCTTGAATGGCCGTGACCGCGGACAATTCGTTCGCCAAGACCAGATCGACCTGGGCGTTGATGATTTGACCGGTCTCGACCTTTTTCAGCCCGGCGTGCGCGGCGAGGATCTTTTGCGCCATCGTCATCCCCAGATCGTCTCCCACATGTGTAAGAATACCAGGTGCGCTCGACATTGTGATGATTTCCTTAATCTCCGACTCGTTGAGTACACGGCGTGCCTCTTTGGCCGCATTCATGATCGCCGTGATGTTCTCGTCGGTTGGTTTGATCCGACGCTGGTCCAGCCAATAGCGGACGTTATGCTCGCCGCTCATCGGTCCAATCTCAATCCCCTGCTTCAAGCCAAACATATCCGCCGGCACCCCCGAGTAAACGCGATTCGCCAGCCAGTCCTCGCCGCGATTGAATGCCTTGATGACCGCGGCGGCGTGCACGCCGGCCTGCGTGCGAAAGGCATCTGCGCCAAAAACAGGATAGTTGACCGGCAGAGGCGTGTCGGTCGCACGAGACGCCAGCGCGGCATAGGCCTTGAGCTTGGTCAGATCGTTGTCGATCCAACCCAGCAGTTTCATATTGACGAGCAGCTGGTCCATGGAACAGTTGCCGCAGCGCTCGCCGATCCCGAGCGCCGTCGCGTGGATACGCGTCGCGCCCGCACTCATGGCCGCGAGGGCGTTCATGACCCCGAGCCCGCGGTCGTTGTGCCCATGAAAGTCAATCCCCACATCTTCGCCGGTCGCCTCGACAATCTTTTTTGCGAACTCGACGAGATTCTTGACTCCCGCTGGAGTCGCGTGCCCCACCGTATCCGAAAGACAGATGCGTTTGGCGCCGCACTCGATCGCCACCGTGTTAAGCTTTCGCAGAGTCTCCGGGTCCGCGCGGGTGGTGTCCTCGGTGACGAACATTACCGGGAGCCCGTGTTTGACGGCAAAGGTGATCGAGGCCTCGATATTCCGCAGCATCGTATCGAGGCTCCACTCTTCTACATAGCGGCGAATGGGGCTGGACCCGATGAAGGCAGACGCTTCGATCGGCATGCCGAGCGTGTCGCAGATTCGGACGAGCGGCTCGATGTCGGCCACCAGCGTGCGGCAGGCCGCGTTGGCTTGAATGTGCAGGCGCCGATTGCGTATTTCGCGCGCGAGCGCCATCATGTGCTCGACATGGCTCGGCCCCGCCCCGGGGAGCCCGATGTCTGCCGTATCCATCCCCAACTCGTCCATCAAGTACAAGAGACGCAGCTTGTCCTCGATGCTGGGCGTCTTGACGGAAGGAGACTGCAAGCCATCGCGCAGCGTCTCGTCGTCTAGCAGCACGCGGCCGGATGGCGCCGGGGTCGCTTCGCCCATGACGTTCCAATCATAAACCAATTCGTGCGGCAGGAGCTCTCGCTCCAGTCCGCTGAGATTCGTTTCCAGGTCCATTCTGGCCTCCCATTCCAGAGAGCTGGCAACCGGCAATCTTACGGCCGCCTATGATTCTGCGGCTAGGGTTTTCCGGTCGCCCTGCAGTTCCGCGCCACGTCGCATTTCGGCCGCGAACAGCGCGGCTCCAAAGGCCCCCATCTCCTGTGGATGGGGCGCGATCTCCACCTTCACCTTGGCGCGTGCACTCAACAACTCGGCCAGAGTCTCATTGTAGGCGACCAGTCCGCCCGTCATGATTACCCGGCCGACCAACGTGTCCATTTCCATGATGCGCTTGGTAACCGAATCGAACAGGCCCCGGACGATTTCACCCGTCTTCTCTCCCGCCCTGATTCGGTCCAGAACCTCTGTCGCGGTGAAAACCGTGCAGTAACTTCCGATTTTAGCCGCCGTGCCTGCTTGCTGCGCCAGCCCATTCAAGTTGCCCACGGGAATGTCCAACTTGTGCGCGATCTCTTCCATAAAGGCGCCGGTTCCGGCCGCGCACTTGCGATTCATCTTAAATCCAATGCACTTGCCTTGCGGATCCAACTTGATGATCTTGCTGTCCTGGCCGCCAATGTCCACGACGGTGATCGCTTCGCGATAATAGAAAGAGCATCCGTACCCATGAGAGGCAATCTCGGTCTTGCTGTCATCTGCGAACGGAACGCTCTTGCGCCCATAGCCCGTCGCCACAATCGCCTCGACGGCATCGCGGGGCACACCGGCTTGCAGCAGCGCTTGCTCGTACGCTTTGGTCGCCGCGAAAGTAAGGTCTGCTCCGGAACGCCGCACGAACGATCCGACGATTTCTTTCTTGGTGTCGACGATGACGGCTTTCGTCGTCGTCGTCCCCACGTCAATCCCAGCAAAGAATCTATCCCCGATCATTATTCTCCTAATGCTGCTCCGGCGCTCCCGATTCCATCTCGACTCCTTTGATGAGCGCCGTGACCGCATAGTTGTACGGAGTCTTGACGCCGAGAGCGCGCCCGCGCTCGGCGATTCTGCCACACAGCCAGTCGATCTCGGTCGGCACTTTGCGCAGAACGTCCTGCTGCATGGAGGTCCGGTGATAGCCCGCCTTCTTCAGATAGTCCACGCAGAAATCAAAGAACCCTTCGTCAAAGGTCACTCCGCTCGCGCGCGCCACCTCGATTCCTTCTCGCATCAGCTCTTCCGCGAGCACGCGCGTATCCGGGCAGTCGATCATGTCCTTCATCGGCTTTTGAGTCAATGCGCACACGGGATTGAGCGCAATGTTCAGGATCACCTTTTCCCACACATACTTTTGAATATCCTTGGTACGCTGGGTCGTCAGGCCCGCGGCGGATAACGTTTCGGCCATCTGAGATGCCGCCGCCTCGCCCTGGGGTGCGAGGGCGCCGATATAGTTCGGCGGGTTAAAGAATGACATCCAGAGCTGTCCATCGCCCGTCTGGCCGCCGGCATAGTTGATGACCATCCGCAAGACATTCTCGTTACCAAACACTCCGGCCAAAAACTCTTCGTTTCCGAGACCATTCTGAGCACAGATGAACTTGGTCTCCGGCCCCGCCACCCGCTTGAGATCGGGAATGAGCCGCGGCATGATCGATGCTTTGGTCGAGACGACGATCGTGTCGACGTCGGGGTACTCGCTCAGTTCGGAAATGCTGTATGCCAGGTGCTCGCAACGCACGTTCATTTCTGAAACCCCCGTGATCGTCAGTCCCTTGTCACGGATCGCGTCGATATGGCTCTTCAGGACATCACACAATACGACACTGTTGCCGGCGCGAGTTAGATGGGCGCCCATGATTCCGCCGATCGGCCCTGCTCCGATAATGGCAATTTTCGTTTTGCTGGCCATACGCCACTCCCCCTTTACTTCTATACCCCTTTTCAGCCTCTGGTTGCGGCCCCGTTTGCGGGTGCATACCGCTCTCTCAAGATCCGGTGAAGTATCTTGCCTGTCCCCGTCCGCGGCATCTCTTCCGGTCTGAGAATTCGAACGGATCGAGGACGCTTGTAGCCAGCCATCTTGCCCCGGCAGAAATCGATAATCTCTTGTTCTTGAGGTGGGCGAGCCGGGTTCTTGGGGATGACAAAGGCCGTCACCGCCTCGCCCCATTTTTCATGCGGCAGCCCCACCACCGCCACATCCATTACGCCCGGATGGCCGTAGATGACTTCCTCGACTTCGCTCGGATAGACGTGCTCGCCGCCCGTGATGATCATATTGTCTTTGCGGTCGACGATGTAGTAGAAACCCTCCTCGTCGCGTTTACCCATATCGCGCGCACTAAACCAGCCGTCTCTGAAAGAACTCGCCGTCTTGTTCGGAAGTTTGTAATATCCGTCAAAGAGCATCGGCCCCCGCGAATAGATCTCGCCAATCTCGCCGACACCCACTTCCTTCCCGTCTTCGCCCAGGATCTTGATGAACTCGGTGCCCAAAGACTCGAATCCGATCGAGCCCAGCTTTTTCATCTGGTACTCTGGCTTGAGCACCGTGACAATTCCAGCTTCCGTCGACCCATATGCTTCGTAAAGCTCGACGCCGGGGAAAAACTCGAGGATGGCGAGTTTCATCGCCTTGTGTACGGGAGCCGAGGAACAAAGCAGTTTCCGGATGGAGTGGACTTTGGACTTTCTCGCCTCTTCCGGCGCATTCAGCAGGAGACTGTAATGGGTCGGAATAAGTGAAATGAACGAGATCTTTTCCTTCTCGATGATGGAGAGGATTTCTTCCGCCCGAAAGGAACGGGCGGGATGAATATAGACCGAGCCGCCGAGGTAAGTGAAGGTGAAGGTAAAGTAAGTGGAATTGATATGGCATAAAGGCATGATGTTCAAACAGACATCATGCTCGTTAAAGCCAAAATCGACGGCATTGATGAGGTAAAAGGCGATATGCGATTCGTGCGAGCGCACGACGCCCTTCGGCTTGCCCGTCGTGCCTGAGGTGTAGATCAGGATCCAGGTGTCTTGCGGCTCCACCACGGCCTCTGGCTCACTGTCGGGCGACGCGGTGATGAATTCCTCAAACTCTTTGTATCCCTGTCGCTTTTGGCCCACGACGATATAGCGGTCGGGGGCGATGTTCTTCAGGTTCGGCCTGATAGCGTCCACGGTCCTCGTGAACTCGTCGTGGACGACCATTGCCTTTGCGTCCGAGTCGTTCACGATGTACTCGACATCGGGCCCGATCAGGCGAAAGTTGATGGGAACGATGACCAGTCCCGTCTTTGCCGTCGCCAGGTACACCTCTACAATCTCGATACAGTTTTCCAGAAATACGGCGACCTTGTCGCCCTTTTCGAGACCGAGAGCCAGCAGACTGTGCGCGAGCCGGTTCACCCTCTGGTTCGTCTCCGGGTAGGTAAAAGCCCGCGCACTGTCCTTGAGCGCGACGGTGCTCGGGAACTTTTTTGCGTTAACCTTTAGAATTTGGCCGAGATTCAACCAGCCAGCCATGTCCGGTCCCCCACAGTGGTCACTCGACATCCGAGAGAGCACTGTTCGACTATACGACTAGCGCTTGACCGAGATTCGTGCGTCCACGACGAATGACCCATCCTCAAAAGCGATGATCGGGTTCAGGTCCATCTCGTCGATCATTGGAAATTCGGTCACCAATTGCGAGACCCGCTGGAGGGTCTCGACCAGCGCTTTTTCATTCACTCCCTTTTCTCCCCTCACTCCTTTGAGCAGCGGGGCCATCTTGATCGAGGAGAGCATTTCCTGCGCTTCGATATTTGTCACCGGGGCAAGCTTAAAAGCCACATCCTTCAGGATTTCGACATAGATGCCTCCCATCCCAAACAGGATGAGATGGCCCAATCCCTCTTCCGCTTTCGCCCCGACGATCACCTCTCGTCCGCCTGGCAAGTACTTTTGGACAAAGAACCGCATATCCTCGGCCTGCAGCTTTTGACTCATCTCTTGCACGGCGCCGCGGACGGCGCCCGCCTCTTTCAGATTCACCGCGACGCCGCCCATGTCGCTCTTGTGCACGATGGACTCGGCATCGGCCTTGACGACGACTGGGAACCCTATCTCGGCGGCCGCCTTTTCCGCTTCCGCGGCGTCTTGAGCGATTCGCCAATCGGCCACCGAGATGCCATAGGCCTGCAGAACGCCGTACGCCTCCGCGGCCGACAACATTTTTCGTCCGGCCCCTTGGGCCTGAAGGATGATTGCCTCTGCTCTGGCTCGGTCCACGTCGTCGAACGTGCGGACCTGGCCGGCCGGACGAGAGCGAATCGCGTTATAGCGATTCAGCGCCGCCATCGCTCGCGCGGCCGTCCCCGGCATGCTGTAGAACGCGACCCCTCCATCCCGGAGAATCCGGACCGTCTCACCACGTTGGCGTCTATCGGTAATCAGGTTGACGATCAGTGGCTTTATGCCCTGCTTGTTGACTTGCACAACCTGACGCGCAATGCCGTCCGTATCCACAAAAAAGGGCGTGACCATGTTCACATATACGTTGTCCACCTGGTCCTCGCCCACCATGGCATCCAGTGCTGCCCGGAAATGATCCGGGCCGGCTGTCGCGAGCACGTCGAGCGGATTGTGCAGCCCGACTTCGGGATACATCTTGCCCTTGAGATATTCGACCGTGCGGTCGGAGAGGTGCGCGAGTTTCAGGCCGCCCGCCACGAGTTCATCCGTAGAGATCACGGCAGGCCCGCCAGCGTTGGTAATCATCCCCACCCGGTTGCCGTGGGGAATGGGCTGGGACGAGAAGGCCACCGCGGCATTGCACAGCTCCGACACATCTCTGAAAGAGAGAATTCCGGTTTTCTCAAAGATAAGGTCTGTGGAAATATCCTCTCGCGCCAGGCCGCCGGTGTGAGAAGCCGCAGCCGTTGCTCCTTCCTTGGTGCGTCCCGCCTTCATCGCGAGGATGGGCTTTTTGGCCGCGACCTTGGCTGCCGCTTGGAGAAACTTGTCAGGTTCCCGGAGACCTTCGACGTACAATACAATCACGCGGGTCCCCTCATCCTCGCCATAGTACTCGAGGATTTCCGGGATCGAGACGTCACATGCGTTTCCGTTCGAAGCATACAACCGCGTCCCGACTCCCATTTCAGAAAAAGCCTGGTGGATGAGCTCGGCAACGCCGCCGCTCAGAGCGACAATGGAGATAAATCCAATGTCTGGCCGCGTAAAAGTAAAATTGCAGTAGGCGCGCACCTCGGGGTCCGTATTAATGATCCCCTGGCAATTCGGGCCCATGATCCGAATGCCATTCCTCTTCGCCGACAAGATGCACGCCTGTTCGATGGCAGCGCCTTCCGGACCGACCTCCGCAAATCCGCCGCCGTTCAGGATGACAAATTTGACCGCTTTCTTCCCACAGTCCTCGATCGCCTGAGGCACAAGTTTGGCAGGGATCACCATATGGACGACATCCACGTCCGTTGGAACATCCAGGATCGAGCGGTAGGTCTTGAGGCCCCGGACCTCTTCGCCCTTGGGGTTGATCGGGTAGATGGCCCCCTTGAAATCGAATTCGGTCAGGTTCCTGATGATTCGGTTGCCAATCGTAAGCTCTTTGGTCGAGGCGCCAATGACCGCGACCGCCTTGGGTCTGAATAGCGAGTCTAGCATCTCATCGCTCCTCTTCAAAGGTCAGTGCAGAGAGCTAGGCAAAAGCAGGCTGCTTGCTGCCCGCCAGCCGCTCGATGAACGCCTCGACATTCGTATTCGTCTGCTCGTCCGAAAGGCACCGCAGGTCGTTCAGGTCGCCGTCGATCACGAGCGCCGGTACGCCCGTCTCGCTCTCGAGACGCTGCGGCATGCCATAGCGACTGTTCGAGTTATTCGGGCAAGTGCGGGCGTTGTGGTAGACAATGCCGTCCACCTTGAAGAAATCAAGCATTCTCTTGATATACTGCTCTTTGGCTCCGTCGGAGCGCACGATAAACAGCTCGGTATAAGCTCGCGCCATGCTGTTGAATGGGTCTGCCGGATCAAAAGCGCTAAAGATCCAACTGTTACAGTAGGTTGACGCGAGCACGCTAGCCTTTAGGCCGCCGAACAGTTCAGAGTGCGCCCTCAGGCGGCCCCAGATCGGCATGCCTTCCCAATAGATGCGATATCGTTCCCCTTCGACCGCACCGTCATGATCGCGAGCCCTCTCTTCCAACTCGGCGAGCAAGATCTTGTAAAAATCATTCGCCTGTTCTGTTCCTCGTCCCACCACTGCCGGCCCCATGAGCGTGGTGCCATCAAAGAACGTCAAAGGAGACGGTATAGCCGCCGCCGTGTCCAAGACCTTTTTCCAGAGATCAGAGCATTCTCGGGAGAGCGCCACGACCCGCTTGAGTTCGTCGATGTCAAACCGCTTGCCCGTGATCTCCTCAAGGGGCGGGATCATCTCCTCCATCTGTTTGGCGATGGACAAAACGTGGCTCTCAGTTACTTTTCCCACGCCCCGATATGAACGGATTCCCACCACCGGGACATTGAATTTTCTGCCGTACCATTGAAACCAATCCTGCACATCCCGACATTGATTTGTATTGAACGCCAACACGTCAGGCTTGGGTATAGTCGTAATACCCTCGTAGGCTTTGGCCAGGGGAGTGATCCCTTGCAGAAAAGCCCCGATATCGGCCGTCAAGTAAGAGCAGATTTCCGGTGAGTAGCCGATGGCGTTTGCGTTCGGGATCATGTCCGTCGCCATGCGCGTCGAGCCGAGCATCGCCGAGTGGGTCTCCGGGAAATAGACGACGAACCCCATTGCACGCAGGATCTCAGCGGGCCCGACGCTTGTGCACCACGCCACCTTTTTCTCGCCCGTCTTGGCGCAACGATCCAGTTCATAGTAGTAATCCGCCATGAACTTTTTCATGTCCTCGTTGGCTTTTAGCTTCTTTCGGACGGCTTTCTTTTCCTCAGGCATCGCATATCCTCCCGAGTCTCCATCGACTCTGTCTTTCTCGGTTATCCTCTCTTTTTGCCTTTGGCGGCTCGGCCCGACCGCTTTTTAGGCTTGGCTGGTTTTTTGACTTTGGCGAAGACCGTTTCCCCCGTGAACACGGGCTTGCGCTTTTCGATGAACGCCTGCATTCCCTCGACCCGGTCGGAGGTCGCGAATGCTTCAGAAACACGGTCGACCTCATATTCAAGCCCCTTGTCAAGAGGCAGCTGCTGAGAGGCATGAATCGCCGCCTTGGCTTTGGCCACCGCGACGGGCGCGCGTGACACGATGCGGCCCGCCAACTTGCGCGCCTCCACCATCAACTGCGCCGGCGGCACAACCCGGTTGACGAGTCCCGCGCGGGCAGCCGCCTCGGCAGTGATCGGATCGCCCGTGAAGACAAGCTCGGAGGCAATCCCGCGTCCAGCCAACCGCGCACTCCGTTGCGTCCCGCCAAAACCTGGAAAGATGCCAAGCCCCACCTCGGGAAAACCCATTCGTGCGTCCGTGGAAGCGAGACGGATATCGCACGCCAACGCCAATTCCAGCCCGCCGCCCAATGCAAAACCGTTGATGGCCGCGATGACCGGCTGCGGCAGGGTTTCAATATCCGAAAGCACACTCTGACCAAAATCCGTGAACGCCCTGATCGCGGCTGGCTTTTCGGCGAGCGCCTGCATTTCCTTGATATCTGCCCCCGCGATAAAAGCGGCTCCCTCGCCGGTGAGGATAACCGCGCGCACATCGCGGTTCTTCCGCAAGGTGCCCAGCGCATCTTTCATCTCGTGGAGCACTTTGCTGTTGAGCGCATTGAGCGCCTCCGGCCGGCTCATTGTGATCAAAGCAAGCGGCCCATCGATGGAGAGGCGTACATCACGCAGTGCCCAGGGTTTGCCGCGCGCCGCCTGGGATCGCAGCAGTTCAGGGGTGAACCCGGGGCAAAGAGCCTCCATTCTCTCGACCAACTCCAGCCCGCGCTTGACCGATAAGTCATTCATCAAGGCGAACGGTCCTTTTGCCCAGCGCAAGCCGACGGTCGCCCCCCGGTCCGTGTCTTCAACCGACGCCACACCTTCTTCCACAAGGCGGGTGGCAATGCCGAACAGCACCCCCAACATACGATCGGCCACCGCCTGCTTGCGCGAGGGATCCACGTCGCCCGCAATCTCCCACATCTTGCCGGACTCGAACTGCCGGCGCAAGCCTGCCGCCGGCGCGTAAAACTCGCCCAGTGCCGCGCCGAGGGAAGAGGCACTGTGAAAAGCGATGGGGATGCCCGTCGCGTTCATAAGCGCGAACGGCCCCATGCCGATTCCCAGCGCCTCGCATCCTGCGGCGTCGATGGTAGGAATATTCGCCACACCCTCGTCAAGTAGTCGCACGCTTTCGTTCAGCCATGGAACAAAGAATCGGTTGACGGCAAAGCCGGGGGCATCGCGCACAAGGATGGGCAACTTGCCTGTCAGGCGTGCATAGTTCATGAGCGCGTCCACCGCTTCCGGCGAGGTCTCTGCTGTGCGGATGACTTCCAGAAGCTTGTTCACGGCGGACGGGAAGAAATAGTGCAGCCCGACCACCTGTCCAGGCCGCCGTGTTGCCGCCGCCATGTCAGCCACTTTGAACGACGAGGTGTTCGTCGCCAGGATGGCGCCCGGCTTGCAGACCTTGTCCAGTTCCGCAAACAGCGCGACTTTGGCATCGTGCACTTCGATGATCGCCTCGATCACCAAATCACAGTCCGCCAAGTCGGCCATGTCGGTCGTGCCCTTGAAGCGAGACCAAACCTCGTCGCGCCGTGCAGGAGTGAGCTTGCCTCTTTCGAGCCCCTTGGCCAGAAAACTCCGAATCCGTTCGAGACCCTTATCCAGCAATTCTTGCGTCGGCTCACGAACCATCGTCGCGTATCCGGCCTCAGCCGCCGTCTGCGCAATGCCGGCCCCCATCAGCCCACAACCGACAACTCCAACCGTCTTCACCTCCATGGCTCCGCCTCCGACTATACGGTTAAATCGCGTCGATCGATAATCCTTTTCGCCTTGCCTTCGCTCCGCTGAATGCTGTGCGGCTCAGTCACTTTGACTTTGGCCGTGATGCCCAAAGTCTGGTTCAGGTCGCTGAACACACGATCCTCTGTCTGCTTGACCCAATACTCGCCACGCTTCCACAACTCGGGCGACGCCTCGACCCAGACCTCGAGCTCATCCAGCCGATCTTTGGGACGATCGATAATCATGACATAGTGCGGTTCCAGCCCGTCCACGGCGAGCAGTACGCTTTCGATGGACGACGGGAATACGTTCACTCCGCGGATGATAAGCATATCGTCCGTCCGGCCCTTGACCTTGCTCATGCGCGCGACCGTGCGCCCGCACGGGCACTTTTCGCGATTGAGGATCACGCGGTCACGTGTGCGGTAGCGGATGAGAGGCTGGGCCTCGCGTGTCAGCGCCGTGAAAAGAAGCTCTCCCACCTTGCCCTCGCCCACGGGTTCTCCCGTGTCGGGATCCACCACTTCGGTCAGGAAATGATCCTCTGCGATGTGCAGCCCGTCGTGATACGGGCACTCGACCGCAACGCCCGGCCCGCCCATCTCGGTCAGGCCGTAAATGTCAAAGGCCTCCAGGTTCATTTTGGCTTGAACCTCTTCGCGCATTTCGTCCGTCCACGGCTCGGCGCCAAAAATGCCGACTCGGACGCGCATTCGTTGTTGCACGTCGATGCCCATTTCCGCTGCCGTTTCGGCGAGCACCAGCGCGTAAGAAGGAGTGCACGAAAGCACCGTCGCCCCAAAGTCTTCCATGAGCATGACCTGCCGTTTGGTCAGGCCGCTCGAGACCGGCACGACCGCCGCCCCGATGCGCTCGGCGCCGATGTGAAAACCTAGGCCTCCGGTAAAGAGGCCATAGCCGTACGCGTTGTGAACCACGTCCTTCGACGTCACCCCCGCGGCCGTGTAAACGCGCGCCATAGTCTCTGCCCAGATATCGAGGTCCTTTGAGGTGTACGGACCCACCGTCGGCTTGCCCGTCGTCCCACTCGACGCGTGCAGCCGAACCACTTTTTCCATCGGAACGCTTAGGAGACCGAAGGGATAGTTATCGCGGAGGTCTTGCTTCGACGTGAACGGCAGCTTGGTAATGTCCTCAAGCGATTTGATATCAGATGGCTTGACCCTTTTCTCGTCGAACGACTTTCTGTAAAAGGGCACTTTGTTATAGATAAGTTCGACGATTTGTTGCAGCCGCTGGAGCTGCAATTTCTCGAGATCTCCCCGCGGCATGGTCTCCATTTCCTTGTTCCAGATCAGCGGCTCTTGTTTGATCCTTGCCATTGCGCCCCTCCTCCATCAGATTCTAAATTGGATTTCTTGCTTCCAATGTCCCTGCGTCTTCGTGCTTCTTGCACGAATCCCGACACCCATCAGCCGGTTGGCACCCAATCCGTTTTTCTACTTTGTACCCATTCTTCCGGACCAGAATGCCTTTTTGTTCTCCTCCACGTACTTTTTCGGCACACGTTGAACGACCACATCCAGCCAAGTCTCCGGGTCCACGTTCAACTCACGCGAGAGCGCCCCAAGCAAAACCGTGTTCGCCAGGTTCTTGTTTCCCAGTCCTTTGGCCACCTCGAGCCCATCCACGTAAATGATCCGGTCCGTGACTGCTCGCAGTGCTTTTTCGATGACGGCATCTTCGGGGTAGACGGCATCGCCCACCGTGGCAGACATGGGCAGGATGCGCTGCCGATTCACGATGACGACTCCGCCGGGCTTGAGGAACTCGATCCAGCGCGCACTTTCCATGAGTTCAAAGGCGAGCAAATAATCGATGCGTCCCCTCTCACCCATCGGTGCGGCGACGTGCTCTCCCCACCGCACATGCGACTCGACCACGCCACCGCGCTGCGAAAAGCCGTGAATCTCACTCTTTTTGGCGTCCAGTCCCACGGCCATTCCGACCTCGGCGACAATGTCGCTCGCCGTCAGAACACCCTGTCCGCCCACACCTGCAAGCAGGAAATCTGTTTTTGTCATTGCGCCTCCCTTCTCTCTAGCTATCCACCCGATGGATCGCATCGCGCGGGCAGACCTGCAAGCATACATCGCAGCCGATGCAGAGGAGTGGATCGATCAAGGCCTTTGGTTTTTTCGTCTTGGCGTCCAATTCGCCCTTGTAGAGCCCAGGGCAGCCAACGCGGAAACACAAGCTGCAGCCGTTGCACTTGTCCTGGTCCACCTCGTCGACGTATTTCTCCGGATATTGATCAAGGAAAACGCACGGTCCTTTGGATATGACCACGGAGGGCCGGTCGGTGATCGCGAGCGCCTTTTTGATGGTGGCCTCGACTGCCGGTTCGTCGAACGCGTCCACGATGAATACGTCTTGGACCCCCATCGCCCGCACGACCGCTTCGATGTCTATCTTTTGCGTTTTGGCACCTTGGAGTGTCCGCCCGGTCCCCGGGTTCTCCTGCTGGCCCGTCATTCCGGTAGTGTCGTTGTCGAGAATCAGCAGCGTGCTTGCGCCGCGGTTGTAGACGATGTTTGCAAGAGCGGGCAGCCCGGCGTGGAAAAAGGTAGAATCGCCAAGCACCGCCACCCATCGCTGTTTGGCGCTATTGGCCCCGGCGGCATCGATCCCGTGCGCCACCCCGAAGCTGGCACCCATACAGCTCACGGTGTCGATGGCATTAAACGGCGGGAGCACTCCGATGGCATAACACCCGATATCCCCCGCCACATACAGCTTCATCTTTTTGAGGGTGTAGAAGGTCGAGCGGTGTGGACAGCCGGGGCAAAGAGCAGGCAAGCGGGCGGGCGGTTGGAAAGCCGCGGCGACAGGAGCGGGATCCGGCCCCATCTCGACACCCAGCTTGCGCGCCCCGTCGCGCACAACCGAAAGCGAAAACTCGTTACTGCGGGGAAAATATTCCTTGCCAACCGCGGGGATGCCCATCGCCCGTATTTCGGTCTCGTAAAAGGGGTCCAATTCTTCGACCACCACAACCTTGTCAACCTGCGCGGCAAATTGTCGGATGAGCTTTTCGGGCAACGGATAGCTCATTCCGAGCTTGAGAAACGAATAGCCGTCAAATATCTCGTGGGCATACTGATAGGCCACGCTGGACGCGACAATGCCGATATTCTTTTTGCCCCATTCGATCCGATTGACGCTCGCCGTCTCTGCCCATTCCGCGAGCTTTCTAAGCCGCTCCTCCACGACCGGGTGCCGCCGCCGTGCATTGGCCGGGATCATCGCGTACTTGGCGGGATCTCGCACAAACGCCTTGAGCGGCCGCGGTTCATGGCCGTCCCCCTCCGGTATTTGCACGACGGACTTGCTGTGCGAAATGCGGGTGGTCGTCCGCACCAGGACGGGTGTGTCGAATTGCTCGCTCAAGTCAAACGCAAGCAGGACATAGTCCATGCACTCTTGCGAATCGGAAGGCTCGAAACACGGCACCTTGGCAAAGCGGGCATAATTCCGATTGTCCTGCTCATTCTGCGAACTGAACGCGCCCGGATCATCCGCACTGATCAGAACCAGCCCGCCGTTGACACCCGAATACGCCAGATAGAAAAGTGATTCGCTCGCCACATTCAGGCCGACGTGCTTCATCGCGGCGAGCGCGCGGGCTCCTCCATAGCTGGCGCCCGCGACGGCGTCGAGCGCGACCTTTTCATTCGACGCCCACTCGGCGCGTACGTCGCTCATCCTCGCCAGGTTTTCAAGGATCTCGGTCGACGGTGTACCGGGGTAAGCGCTCGCATACCGGACGCCCGCCAAATACGCACCGTAAGCTATTGCCTCGTTTCCCGACAAGATTCTCTTCATCCCCGATCCTCCCCAGAGTCCAGCACGCTCGGGTGCCGCCTCCCTATAGAGTAATGCGCCTCGGCGCCGCGCTCTGCCTAATCGTCCGCGGCCGCCGGCTTGCTTCCATTTCTTTCGTTCGATGGACACCGTACGCACGAGTTGATCGCACGGTTCTCTTCGCACGCATATCGAGTCTCCGCGTGGCAGCGCGCGAATTGCAGCTTTTTCCCCTTGCCGAGGTACGACATTTGCACCCCTTCGTCCTCCGTCAGCTCCTTGGCCGTCCCCTCGAGCACCACCCGGCCCGTCTCAAGCACATAGCCGCGGTCGGCGACTCCCAAGGCGGCTTTGGCATTCTGTTCGACCAACAGAACCGTCGTGCCGCGCGACCGCATATCGGCGACGACCCGCAGAATCTCGCGCACCACGAGGGGCGCCAACCCTACCGAAGGCTCGTCCAGCATCAACAACTTGGGACGTGACATCAGCCCCCGGGCAATCGCGAGCATCTGCTGCTCGCCCCCAGAGAGCGTCCCCGCCGTCTGATCCTGTCGCTGGCCGAGAATCGGAAAGAGTTCATACATACGCTGAACATCCTGACGCACGCCGCTATCCCGCCGATGATAGGCACCCAGCAGTAGATTATCGCGGACGCTCATCCTCGAAAAAACCTGACGACGCTCCGGAACGTGGCAGAGCCCGAGCCGCACGATTCCCTCTACGGGGAGGCCAGAAATCCGCTTATCCTCGAAAGTGATTTCGCCGTGCCTGGGCTCGAGCAGGCCGCAAATCGTATTGAGCATCGTCGTCTTGCCCGCGCCGTTCGCGCCGATCAAAGCGACGATCTCGCCGCTGCGGACTTCGAGGTTTATCAATTCCAGAGCGCGTATTTGACCGTAGTAGGTGCTGACGTCACGCAATTGGAGCATCGGCTTCCTCCCCCCGCCTCGCGGTAAGAGCCTCCTCTCCCAAATAAGCCGCGATCACTTTCCTATCCTGCTGAACTTGCAGCGGCGTCCCTTCGGCAATCTTGAGACCATAATCCAAGACGATCACGCGGTCCGCAATCCCCATCACCAGCTCCATGTTGTGCTCCACGAGAATCACGGTGATCCCCGCGCCGCGCAATTTCCGGATCAAGGCGTCAAGATCCTCGAGCTCCTTCCGTGTCAGTCCCGCTCCGGGCTCATCGAGTAGAAACAATTCTGGGTCGAGCGCGAGTGCGCGCGCAGCTTCGAGCACGCGCTGCTGGCCGAACGGCAGAATGCCTGCCAGATCGTCCGCCCGCCCTTCCAGGCCTACCGCTCGCAGGCGTTCCCAGGAATCCGTGCGCGCCTGCGCCTCTTCACGCCGCGACCGCGGCAGACGCAGCGCGGCGTCGATAAATCCATAATGGGCTTTGGTGTGCCGCCCGACCATGACATTCTCCAGAACCGTCATGTTGCCGAAAACCTGGACGTTCTGGAACGTGCGCGCCATGCCCAGCGCCGCAATCTGGTGCGGGAGCAAACCATTGAGCGATTGCCCAAGGAAGCGAACCTCACCCGCGGTCGGAGGAATCGTGCCGGAGATTAGGTTGAACAGAGTCGTCTTGCCCGCGCCGTTCGGCCCAATAATAGCGAGGACTTCGCCCCGTGTGACCTTGAACGACACGTCGTTCACCGCGACGACTCCGCCGAATTCCTTCCGCATTTTATCTACTTGGAGTATGTCGTCAGTCATTTTGCTTCAACAATCCGCTGAATGGTCCGGTTTTCATGGGTCATTGTCGGCCGGTCGCCGACTTTACTGCGCTCCCAGGATTTCGACCGAATCTTCGATTTCCTTCCGCCGCGCGCGCACCGCGCGCCAATGCCGGTAGGCATTGATGCCGCCCACCGTCAGCCCTTCGGGCATAAAAATCATGATGGCGACCAGGATGAACCCAAAGGCCACTAATTCGAAGCCGGCGCCCGAGAAATTCCGCAATATTTCTTGAAGGATCAAGACGACCGCAACCCCAAACGGCGCTCCCCAAATGCTCGCCAGTCCACCCACCGCCGCCATCACCACCAATTCGACCGAGGAATTGAAATCGAACGGCGACGGCGCGATGACCATCTGGTAATGTGCGTAGAGGCTGCCGGCGAGGCTTGCCATCATGGCACTTACGGTCAGAATCTGCAGCTTGTAGCGGTCAGTGTCCACGCCCATCGTGTTGGCCGCGATCTCGCTGCTGTGAATCGCGCGCAGCGCTCGGCCGATGCGCGAGTTGACGATGTTCAGTGCCAGGATGATGACCGCGAGTGCCAAGACCCACACGAGAAAATAGTATCGCTCCATCGGCCAGATTTCGAAACCGCCAATGGCGAGGCGGGGAATACTGCCAATGCCGTCGTTGCCCCCCGTCAAGTCTCCACCCTCACGAAACACAATATACATCACGATGCCGAGACCCAGCGTCGCCATCGCCAGATAGTTGCCACGCAGCCTGAGGATGGGACGCCCCATAATGTACGCAAAAAGGCCTGTTACCAGCATCGCCAGCACCATCGCCAACCAGGGCCACCACCAGGTCACCGAGATGCCCTGCAGTACATGCTGACGGAACGAAAGTGTCGTGAGAATCGCCGAAACATACGCACCGATGCCGTAGAAAGCCGCCTGGCCCAACGATATCTGCCCGGCGTACCCCATCAGCAAATTCAATCCCACGAGGATGATCGTAAAGATGGCAATGCGAATCATCGTGTCGAGCGTAACCAGCCCGCCGGTCAGGTCCGCAAAGGTCAGTCCGAATGGTTGGGCGATCTCAACATAACCGATCAGGAGGACGAGCGCGCCGAGCGCGATGACTGCCGTGGCGTTCGGGTTTTTGCTCCAGAAGCGTGATTGCCTGGACACGGTTTAGCCCTCGTCCGCTCTTCCGGCCGAGCCGCCAAGAATTCCCTGAGGTCGGAAGAGGAGAATTAGGATCAGAATTACAAAGGAGATGATGTCTTTATATCCCGCGGACGTCACGCCCGCGCCCAGGTTCTCGACGATGCCGAGCAAGAGTCCGCCGACCACTGCCCCCGGTAGACTGACTAGACCGCCCATAATGGCGGCGACGAACCCTTTCAGTCCCAGGATCAGGCCCATGTCGTAGGTGGGGCGCGTCGCCGGAGCAAGAACGGCTCCGCCGAGCCCGCCAATTGCGGCGGCGAGGGCGAACGAAAGCATGGACATGCGGGTGGGACTGATGCCCATTAATTGCGCCGCTCTGCGATTGATCGAGCAGGCACGCAGAGCTTTGCCCATCAGCGTTCGCTCAAGAAAAATGAACAGAACTCCGAGGATAATGGCCCCAACACCCCAGATCCAAAAACTCTGTGCCTTGAAGATGATCCCACTGTATCGGAGCGTCAGGTCTTCCAATTTCAAAGTGCTGAAAGCCGGAACGACATACGGGCGCGTTCCCCAAACAATCAGCGCCAAAGCGCGGATTGCCATGGTCGCGCCAATGGTGATGATAATGAGCGACACGATCGGCGAGTGCCGTGCCGGGTAAATCGCCACGCGCTCGATCACGATTCCGACGAGCGTCGTGAGGATCACGGCGATGACGACGGCGACGAGAAGTTGCAGTGAGGCAGGAAGGGGCAAAGCCCAAGTCATGACCGTCGCGCTGATCATCGCGCCGAGCATCACGAATTCGCCCTGCGCGAAATTAATAATGCCGGTGACGTCGTAGATCACAACAAACCCCAGCGCGATGAGCGCGTAGATCGCGCCCCCGCTCAAACCATCCAGGATCAACTGCACGTACTCTTGCGCCTGGAAGTGTTTCTGCGCGCCGAGGTAAAAGATGATGCCCAACAGGAGCGCTATCGCAATCACCGTCAGGATACTCTTGCTCGTTCGGGTCCGCACCGCTACCTGCATTTCTGCTCCTTGAGACCCGAAGGGTTCTAAAGAACCCTTCGGG
>JAMDCU010000151.1 GCA_023489485.1 Chloroflexota bacterium | reverse complement strand
CCAACCTGGCGCCCCTGCTCGCAACGCTCGCACTCGTTCTCCTCGTGCGGTTGATCACGCGCGGACCAACGCTGCAGCGGTTTGCGGTGCTCGGAGTGGTGCTGGGGCTCGCGGCGCTCGCAAAGGTGAGCGATGCGGGTCTGATGGGGCTGGCGGGTCTCGTCTTTGCTTATCTGTGGTGGCGCGGACAGCCACAGAGTCCCTCCAGGTCCCTCCTGGTTCCCAAGGGCTCTTCCGAGTTCCTCCGAGTTCCTCCGAGTTCCTCCGAACCCTCAAGTCCAACCACGAGCATTTCCGCTTACCGGCGCACCATTCTCCGCGGCAGCTTGCTCTGCGCCGCGCTGGTGATGGCTATTGCCGGTTGGTGGTATGCGCGGAACTGGATGCTGTATGGGGACCCGACCGGATTCAACGTGTGGGTCGCGATCGCCGGGAGCCGGCCGGCGCCACTAACGCTCTTGGGACTGCTCGGCGAATTTCAAGGATTTCGGATTTCGTTCTGGGGGAATTTCGGTGGGGTCAATCTCATTGCGCCAGATTGGGCGTATACCATCCTGGACGCCCTGTCGGTCCTTGCCCTCATAGGGCTTGTCGTCGGCCTCCTCCGACGCACTCTCCCTCGCCTGCTTGCCATTCCGGTGCTGTGGACGATCATTCTGCTCGCGGGCCTCGTCCGTTGGACACTACTCACGGTCGCTTCGCAAGGAAGGCTAATATTTCCGGCTATTGGAGCGATCGCGGTGCTGATGGTCTATGGGCTGGAGAGGGCTGGAAGTTGGAAATCGAACACGAGAAATTGGAGAGGCAAAGACGCAAACCCCGAATTCGGGTTCCCGAGACCTCTTCTGTTTCCGGCGATTCTGGCCACTTTTTTACTCGCGTTTGCGGTGGCGGCGCCCTTTGCGATCATCGCCCCGGCCTATGCCTTGCCTGTACGCTGGCCGGCAGACACCCAAGTTCCCAATCCCGTCCACATTACTTTCGGGGATCAAGCCGAATTGGTCGGCTATGCCCTTCCGCAAAGGGCGGTCAAACCCGGCGCCGAGCTGCCGCTCACGGTTTATTGGCGGACGCCGTCGCCGATCGCCGAAGACCTCTCAGTCTATATCCGATTGTACGATACGACAGGTAAGGTTGTCGGACGATGGGATGCGTATCCCGGCAATGGCTTGTACCCCACCCGCTTTTGGCAGCCGGGCGAACTCATTGTGGATTCGTACCGCATACCCCTGGCGCCGGACGCGCAAGGGCCGGGGGTGGGCCGGATCGAAGTCGGCCTGTTTCATTACGCGATGCCGCAGGAGAATCTTGTCGCACGCGATCCGAGCGGAAAGACGATCACGCCGACAATCGCCCGATTCAAGATCGTCTGGCCGGAGCCGACGCCCCTGCAGAATATTCAGCCTGCCATCTTTGGAGACCAGCTCGCTCTCATCGGCTATCAGCGCGCGGACAATGCAGCGCCGGGGAGTTCCTTGCCGGTGAAGATCTACTGGCGCGCTCTAGCATCCATGACGCAGGATTACACGGTCTTTGTGCACCTTGTGGACACGAGCGGCAAGACGGTCGCGCAGAAGGATGACCAACCGGGAAGGGGTACTTTTCCGACGTCGTTCTGGGACGTCGGGGAGGCTATCGCCGACGAGTACGTGTTGACAATCCCGGCAGATATCGCGCCGGGAGTTTACCGGATAGAGGCCGGCGTCTATCGGGCCGCAGACAACAAGCGTCTTGCTCTCCGAACAGGAGGGGATGCGCTCAGCCTGGGCCAAGTGCATATCGGGCCGTAGAGGTTGACACACATAGTTTCGCGCGGGAAACCTTGGGGTCAGGCGCGACCGAGGAATTGCTGGAACATGGTGAAATAGAGACGGAGATAGAAGAGCGGTTCGTTGTTTTCAATGCTCCATACACTATTCGCTGGGTCCGCATGGAAACGGACGCCGTAATCCCAGAGCCCCAAGCTCTGGATAAAGATGGAAAAGACGACGAGTGCCCACCATGGGGCACGCATCCACCCTCGTATCTGCGCGAGTATGGGCACGAGCAGCAGGCAAATGGCAGGCAGCGCATCGGTCAGCATGCGGGCGCCATAAGCCCAGCCCCCGAGGGACCCCCACGCCGCCATAATGCCCGTATAGAGCAAAAAGGCCGCGGCGAGGAAGGCATAGAAGGGATGGCGCTCGCGAATCCAGCCCTGCCAGAGGCCGAGTGGTGCAAGGAGCAAGAAAGGTGAAAGTACGAAAATGCCGCGGCTGGGACTGAAGAGCAACCCCTGGATAGATTCCCAGCTTGGGAATGCGAATTGCTGCCACACTCCTTCCTGGTAGCCGAAAACAAAAGGCGACCCGTTCACGGCGGCATTGTACCAGACGGTGAGGAGGAGGGGGGGCAGCGCCAAGACCAGTGCTCCCCAGAACGAGCGTCTGAGATAGAGGACGAGATAGAGGCCGAGGATGGCCGCGATCGCGAGGACGGTGGGCCGGGAGACGACGGCGAGGGAGAGAAAGAGTCCGGCCGGCGCGGCGGATTTGCCCGAATGCTCTCCCCGCAGCAGAAATCCGATCGCGAGTAGCTGAAAGAGGATGCTGGGCGTATGCTGCCACAAGCCCTGCGAGGCGGTCGTCCAGACGCTCGTGCCGAATGCGAACGCGACGGTGGCGAGGACACTCGTGGATGTATCCGCGAGCTGCCGAGCGCAGAAAAAGAACGCGAGCACGGCGGCGGCAGAGATAAACGCGGCCGCGAGCTTGGCCACGTCGAATACATTGTCCGTCCGCGCGATCCAGCCGGAGCCGAACCCAGCTCCTTCAAAGGGCAATGCCAGAACGCCAGCCATCACCGGATAACGCGACACCAGGTGCCCCTTGACATCGTCGACAAAGTAGGGCTCGGGATAGTGATTGGAAATGTAGCGACGATACTGGTCGAGGTAGAAATTGCCCCGGGTCAGGAGGCTCGTCGGAACCAGCGAGGCCGAAACCACATCCTGGCTTGGAATGGCATGGAAAAAAGGAGTAATGAGGGCGTTAAACATGAGTGGGACTGTGTAGACGAAAAGAGCGAGGAGGAAAAGGAGCAGGCCCGCGCGACGCGTGGTGTTCATCGCGGCTATTATAACACGGCCTGAAAGGGTTTCAAATTGACAAATGCATACCTTTCTGCTAAGATAATTGCAATTGAATATCCCACTGGACACTCATCCAGAGAGGTGGAGGGACCGGCCCTGTGAAACCTCGGCAACCATTCTAGAGGTGAGAAGTTGGAAATTGGTTGTTGGACTCTCTTCCAACCTCCAAATTCTAGCCACCAGCTTCTAAACGCGGTGCCAATTCCGGCAAGCCCCTCCGGGCTTGAAAGATGAGAGGCGGATACTGGATTCTCTCTCATCGAGAGAATTTTTGTTTTTTCGGAGTCAGGAGTGCGGACGATTGAAATGGACAGTGGGCGCGGTGTCGTCAAGATGATCGACCAGCGCCAGCTGCCCCACCGGCTTACGGTGGTCGAATGTGACAATTATCGAGAGGTCGCCAGCGCGATTCGAGAGATGACGGTGCGCGGGGCACCCGCGATCGGAGCGGCCGCAGGATTTGGCCTGGCGCTTGCGGCCCGCGAGTCTACGGCGACGACACGGCCGCAACTCGAGCGCGATTTGGCGCAAGCGGCTGAGGTCTTGAGGGCCACCCGGCCAACCGCCGTGAATCTCGGATGGGCCCTCGACCGTATCATGGCCAAGGCTCGCGCGGTCGAGGGGACTCTGGAACAAGTGCGCGCGGCAGTGACGACCGAGGCTGTGCGGATTGCCGACGAAGACGTGGAGATGAATCATGCGATGGCCCGACATGGCGCCGCCTTGATTCAAGACGGCGACACGGTTTTGACGCACTGCAACGCCGGTGCGCTGGCCACTGTGGATGTGGGGACGGCGCTCGGCGTTATTATTGAGGCGCACCGGCAGGGGAAGAGAATCCACGTCTTTGTCGATGAGACCCGGCCGCGTTTACAGGGGGCGCGCTTGACGGCGTGGGAGTTGATGCAGGCGGGCGTCCCGATGACGTTGATTGCGGATAATGCGGCCGGCCATTTCATGCGGAAGGGCAAGGTGCAGTGCGTGATTGTCGGCGCCGACCGTGTGACGGCGAATGGGGATGTGGCCAACAAGGTGGGGACCTATAAGCTTGCCGTCGTCGCGAAGGAAAACGGTGTCCCTTTCTACTCGGCCGTGCCCTCGTCCACGATTGATATCAAGTTGCCGAATGGAGATGCCATACCCATCGAGGAGCGAGATGCTCGCGAAGTGACCCATATCGACGGGGTGCCGATTGCGCCTGAGGGAGTACACGTGAGCAATCCGGCGTTTGACGTCACGCCGAACAAGTACGTTACGGCGCTCATCACCGAGCACGGGGTAGTCCGTCCGCCGTTCGACGAAAACCTAGCGCGGATTATGGGCGCAGGTCCATCCTAGGGAGGTCAGCCGCAGGTGAGTGTCCTGGTTACGGGCTCAATCGCATACGACTATATCATGGTCTTTCCCGGCTATTTCAAGGACCATATCCTGCCGGACAAGATCGAGAATATCTCAGTGTCGTTTCTTGTGGACTCGATGAAAAAGCAGCGTGGCGGGGTTGCGACCAATATCGCCTACAATCTCGCCCTTCTCGGCGAGCGCCCGCGAATCATGGCGACGGTCGGTCAGGATTTCGCCGAGTACCGTGCGTGGCTGGAACGGAACGGAGTGGACACGAGCGCGATCGTGGAAATCCCCGAAGATTTTACTGCCTCTTTCTTTGTCAGCACAGACCTCAGTCAGAATCAGATCGCTTCTTTTTACACGGGCGCCATGGCGCACGCACGCGAATTGTCCTTCAAGGAGCAGGCGCGCGGAGACAAGATTGATCTCGTCGTGATTTCCCCAAATGACCCGAGCGCCATGGTCCAATATGTGCGGGAGTGCAAGGAGCTGCACCTACCGTACATCTACGACCCGAGTCAGCAAATCATCCGCCTGAGCGGACAAGACCTGGCCGATGGAGTACGCGGCTCGACCATGACGGTCGTCAACGAGTACGAGTTTGAAATGCTCAAGAACAAGACGGGCTGGGGAGATGCCCAGGTCGCCGAGGAGACACAGGTTCTCATCATTACGCGCGGAGAAAAAGGCTCTGAGATTCGAATCAAGGGCGAGAAGTTGAATATCCCTGCCGTCCCGGCGCGCAGGCAGGCCGACCCGACAGGGGTCGGCGACGCCTATCGCGCAGGTATCATCAAGGGATACCTAAAGCAACTGTCCTGGCCGGTTATTGGGCGGGTGGGGAGTCTCGCCGCGACTTTTGTGTTGGAGGAATACGGCACGCAGAACCATCGGTACACCTACGGAGAATTCGTCGCGCGATATCGCGAGTACTTTGGCGCTACGGATGGGCTCTGAGCCGAGATTCCGGATTCCGGCCTGGGTCTGTCCAATCTGACGGCATTCGCACACACTCTGAGCGTAAAGGGGGGCAGAATGGAGGCAGGGCCAACGGTCCCCAACTATTTCAAGGCGATCGTCAGTACGGCCGAGTTCAACCGAAACGCCGCGATGCAGTTCATCGGCGTGCGCTCATTGGTCATGACCGCGGCCACGATGGCGGACCTGCTCGACGATTTCTACCTGGTGTTGGGCGAGCGTTTTGTGGACGCGCGCTTGTATCTGAGTGGACGCCGGGCCGGCGTACGTACGGCGCAAGCCCTTGTGGCCGCGTTCAAGGTGGCCCCCGGCGACAAAAAGGGGACCGAGCGGCTCTTTAGCGATCTGTTCGCGGCGCTCGGATGGGGCGGCCTAAATTTTCAACTGGATTATGCCAACCGATCGGGTGCCGTCATCGCGGCCAATTCCTTCCTGGCGCAAGGTGCGCTCAGCAGGCCTTCCGCCGCCCTGGACCCGTCTTCGCTACCTCGCTGCGCCATGCTAGGTGGGTACGTGGCGGGAATGGTCACGAATTTGTTTGCCAATGATGTGGATGTGAAAGAGACCGAGTGCCTGGCGCAAGGTCACCCGGCTTGTCGCTTTGAGGTCACCCCCGAGCGGCTGTATGTTCTGAAATCCTAGGATCGCGGATCCTAATCAGGAGATGATGGATGGCCAAGCATGAATTTGATGTCAAAGACTCTTCGCTCGCCGAGAAAGGGCGGTTCCGTATTCAGTGGGCGGAGAACGATATGCCTGTGCTTCGACAGATCCGGTCCCGGTTCGAGAAGGAACGGCCGCTCAAGGGGCTGCAAGTGGCGGCTTGCTTGCACGTGACGACCGAAACGGCGAATCTGATGTGGACTCTGGTTGCGGGCGGCGCCGATGTGGTCCTCGCCGCTTCCAATCCCCTTTCGACTCAGGACGACGTGGCCGCGAGCCTCGTCGCTCATTTCGAAGTGCCGGTCTTTGCCATCAAGGGCGAAGACAATGCCACCTATTATCGGCATCTGCGGAGCGCACTCGAATTCCGGCCGAATATCACGATGGACGACGGCGCCGATTTACTTTCCACCCTGCACAAGGAGCGCACGGATCTGCTTCCGAATGTCATCGGCGGAACGGAAGAGACAACCACCGGCGTGATCCGGCTGCGCGCGATGGCGAAGGAGGGCGCTCTCAAATACCCTGTGATCGCCGTGAACGATGCCCTGACCAAGCATTTCTTTGATAATCGTTATGGCACGGGTCAGTCCACGTTGGACGGTATCATCCGGGCCACGAACGTGCTCTTTGCCGGAAGAGTGTGTGTCGTCGGCGGATATGGCTGGTGCTCGCGTGGGATTGCGAACCGCGCGCGTGGGCTGGGCGCTCGGGTCATCGTTACCGAAGTGGACCCGCTGCGTGCCCTCGAAGCCGTCATGGACGGCTTTGACGTCCAACCGATGACCGAGGCAGCCAAGTTTGGAGATATTTTTGTCACCGCGACGGGAGACAAGAACGTGATCGACGCGCGGCATTATCCCCAAATGAAAGACGGCGCCATCCTGTCCAACTCGGGGCACTTTAACGTCGAAATCGATATCCCGGCACTCGAAGCACAAGCGGTCGAAAAGCGGCGTGTCCGCGAATTTGTGGACCAGTACGTCCTCAAAGATGGACGGCGGATCAACTTGCTCGCCGAAGGACGGTTGGTCAACCTCTCCGCCGCGGAGGGCCATCCCGCCTCCGTGATGGACATGTCGTTTGCGAATCAGGCGCTGAGCGTCGAACACATCGCCAAGCACGGCCGCACCTTGCCCAAGCAAGTTTTTCCGGTGCCGCCCGAAATTGACAAGGATATCGCCCGTCTGAAATTGGAAGCGATGGGAATCCATATTGACAAACTCACGCCGGAGCAGGCGCGCTATCTGGCATCGTGGGAAGAAGGCACATAGCCATTTATGATTTCGGATTTATGATTTATGATAAGGAGTATCTGATGAGTAATACGTTCACGAGTTCGCCGAAACTCCTGCTCACGTCGGAATCGGTGACTGAAGGGCATCCGGACAAGATTTGCGATCAAATCTCGGACGGCGTACTCGACGCGATCTACAAAAATGACCCGATGGCACGGGTTGCCTGCGAGACTGCGACGACGACGGGGTTGGTTGTGGTGATGGGCGAGATTACGACGACCGCGTACTTTGACGCGCAGGACATTGCGCGCAAGACTTTGGAAAAGATCGGCTATACGGATTCGAAATATTGCCTGGATTACAAGACGGTGGGTGTTTTGGTCTCGATCAAAGAGCAATCGCCGGACATCAAGCGGGGGGTCGACGATGCCAAAGAGGCTCGCGATGGAGACAGTGACCCCATCGACAAGGTGGGTGCGGGCGATCAGGGGATGATGATCGGCTTTGCCTGCAACGAGACGCCAGAGTACATGCCGCTCACTATCTCGTTGGCTCACAAATTGACCAAGCAGCTCGCGGCGGTCCGGAAAAATGGGATGGTCCCTTACCTCGGCCCTGACGGCAAGTCCCAAGTTACGGTGGAGTATGCCTATGGGAAGCCGGTTCGAGTGGACACGGTCGTCATCTCGACGCAGCACCTCGATTCGGCGAGCAACGAGGAGATCTATCGGGATGTGAGAGAAAAGGTCATCGGACCCATCATTCCGCCCAGCTTGTTGGATAAACAGACCAGAGTCCTCATCAATCCGACGGGGCGGTTCGTCGTGGGCGGCCCACTTGGGGATGCAGGATTGACAGGACGCAAAATCATTGTCGATACCTACGGCGGAATCGCCCGGCATGGCGGTGGCGCTTTTTCGGGCAAGGACCCCACGAAGGTAGACCGCTCGGGTGCTTACGCGGCGCGCTATGTGGCAAAGAATGTCGTCGCGGCCGGCTTGGCGGATCGCTTTGAAATGCAGATCGCATACGCCATCGGCGTGGCCCGGCCACTTTCTATTATGGTCGAGACGTTCGGCACAGAAAAGGTCTCGCACAAAAAGATTGTCGAACTGATCAACAAGCATTTTGATCTGCGGCCGGCGGCAATCATCCGTGACCTGAACCTGCGGCGCCCGATCTACCAGCCGACCGCCACCTACGGGCACTTTGGCCGGCACGATATTGACGCCCCTTGGGAAGTGATGGACAAGGCAGAGATATTGCGAGCCGAAGCGGGATTGTAGCTCAAGACCTGGCCGGGTTCCGAACCCCGCCAGGTCTTTTGCACCAGACCTTGTGCTGTAAGCGAGAGGCGGCGCATCCGTATCGGGATAGCCATAATGGAAACACCGGTTATGCGTTCCTATGAATGAAGAGGTCGACCGTGCAAAGCGTTGACGCTGAGATTGCGAAAGTGGTATAATATCGTTCAGTATTGTCTAGAGGTGTGCCGAACCAAGCATGGAACAATTAATAACTGATGATTTAGATGCACTCCTGAACGTCTTGCCCCCGCATCTGCAGAACCATCTGCGCGAGATTGAACGTCTGCCGGATTTGCTGGAGGTCGTCGTCGACTTGGGGCGCGTGCCAGAAGCGCGTCTTGTAGGCGAATCCGTGGCTTTGAATTCCCGGGAGGCGACTCGAGAGGACATTGATTATGTCGTTTCCCGTATTGGCGAGTTTACGGATGACAACCGAGCGGGAATCCCGCGCACTCTGCATCGTATTTCGTGCATTCGCAATCGGCAGGGTAGAATCGTGGGCTTGACCTGCCGGGTGGGACGCGCGGTTTATGGAACGATTGAAATTATCCGTGATATTGTGGAATCAGGCAAGAGTATTCTGCTCCTGGGCCGGCCGGGCGTCGGAAAGACGACCATGCTGCGCGAGTCTGCCCGGGTGCTGGCCGAGCTCAAGCGGGTCGTCATCGTAGATACTTCGAACGAAATCGGCGGGGATGGCGATATCCCGCACCCTGCGATTGGCCAGGCTCGACGCATGCAGGTGCCCACGCCGGCGCTCCAGCACGAAGTAATGATCGAGGCCGTCGAGAACCACATGCCCGAGGTCATCGTCATCGACGAGATTGGGCGGGAGCTCGAAGCGGAGGCGGCACGTACTATCGCCGAGCGCGGGGTGCAGTTGATCGGCACCGCACACGGCCAGTCCCTCGAAAACCTGATGATGAACCCGACCCTCGCCGATTTGGTCGGAGGGATCCAGTCGGTGACCTTGTCCGACGAGGAGGCGCGGCGGCGGGGCACCCAAAAGTCCATTTTGGAACGCAAAGCTCCGCCGACGTTTGACGTGCTCATCGAGATCCAGGAACGCAATCGCCTTGCCGTCCACCACGAGGTGGCCGATGCCGTAGATGCGATCTTACGCGGCCGTCCGCTACCGTCCGAAATACGCATTCGGGATGACAGCGGCGAGGTGCACATTGAAAAGCCACAAATCTCGCCCCGGGCGACCCTGCCGGCTCGGGCAGGCCGACGAAGTGAGCAACCTTCCGAACGACCGGCACGGGCCGAGCCGGAGGCGCGGCGGGCTTTGCGCATCTACCCTTATGGGCTGAGCCAGGACCGTCTCGAGCAAGCGGCGAAAGGATTGCAGCTGCCGGTTCGCGTCATTGACGACATCGGCCAGGCCGACGCGGTCCTCACTCTCAAGAACTATTATCGCAAACGCCCTCCTCTCATCGGCGATGCCGAGCGGCATGGGGTGCCCGTATATGTCTTGCGCTCGAACACCATCACTCAGATGGAAGGAATTCTCGAAGACCTGTTCGGCATGAACGGGCAGAATGACCCGGTCGAGCAGGCGATGCGGGAAACGGAAGCCGCGATCGAGCAAGTGCGTGAAGGCGCCCACTCGGTGGAACTGTCGCCGCAAGCCGCGCATGTCCGGCGGAAGCAGCACGAGCTGGTGCGGGATGCCCATCTCTTTTCTCGCAGCCTGGGCAAAGAACCCAAACGGCGCGTTCGAA
Source organism: Chloroflexota bacterium (assembly GCA_023489485.1). Taxonomy (GTDB): domain Bacteria; phylum Chloroflexota; class Anaerolineae; order UBA4142; family UBA4142; genus JAMDCU01. Next base: position 8,842 of record JAMDCU010000151.1, on the reverse strand, counting down.
TCTATGCGAGCGATGTAGTGTAGCAAGAGGCCCCGTCCTCCAGCGGACCGGGCCTACTTTGAACTCGGGATGAGTGTCTTGAGTCTCCTCGTGACTTTTGAGGGTCCGGAGGGCAGTGGCAAGACGACCCAGATACCACTCCTTGCCGATTATCTCCGGGAGCGCGGCTACGATGTCCTCTGCACGCGCGAGCCGGGCGGCACGGCGATCGGGGAGCAAATCCGTGAGGTCATCCTCTCCTCCAAGAACGATTCTATCGGTCACGAAACTGAAGCGCTCCTCTTCTCCGCTGCGCGTGCGCAAATTGTCGCTCAAGTAATACGTCCCGCGCTTGCCGCAGGGCGAATTGTTCTCTGCGATCGCTATGCCGATTCCACGATTGCGTATCAAGGGTACGGGCTCGGACTGGACCTCGAGGCGCTCCGGGCGATCACGACTTTTGCGACGGGCGGTTTGATCCCTGATTTGACGTTCTATATCGACGTGCCGGCGGACATCGGGCTGGCGCGAAAAAAGGGACAAGCCGGTTCCGGTGCAGGCGAAATGAACCGGCTTGACCAGAAGGAAATGGCGTATCACACTCGGGTACGAAAGGGCTATATAGAAATGGCCCGGCAAGCTCCGGAACGTTGGGCCGTGATTGATGGTACCCATTCCGCAGCCATCGTCCAAAAGACGCTCCGCGAACGACTCGACGAGGAGTTGAAGAAGCGTGGGATTTGATGGGGAATGCCGCAGAGAAATCGACTTGCGGCAAAAGGGGGAATCATGAGACTGGTCGTGGCGATTGTGCAAAGCGACGATGCCCGCCCGTTGACGGATGCGCTCCGCGACAACAACTATGCTTCGACGGTCATCAGTACGACCGGCGGTTTTCTACGCGAGGGGAATTCGACGGTCCTCATCGGCGTCGAAAAAGATCGGCTGGAGAGCTTGCTCGGCCTCATTAAGGAGACATGCACGACGCGCACGCAGTTTGTAAACCCGCTCCCGCCCGTGATGGAACCAGGGGAACTGTACCTTGCTCAACCGGTCGAGGTCCAGGTCGGGGGCGCGACCGTTTTTGTGCTTGAGGTCGAGCAGTTCGCCAAGTTCTGAAAAATGACGGGCCGCATGGCGGCGGTTTAGCGTTCGCACGAGCGCGCAGACCCCTACTCTAGATCGCCCATTCCTCCCGCGCCCATGTCGTCCGCGCCTTCACCCCCCAGGCCGGGCATCGACTTTTCAATCTCCTCTGGGTTTTCCCCTGATTCTAAACGGTCCACCATCTCGTGGAATTCCGGACCAAGATCTTCGCCCCCCATCTGATCGCCCATTTTGCGCATAAAGCGTGCCATGCTCTTGGGATCGTTCTCATCCACATCGCCAAACGAGGATGGGTCCGAAAGGGCCTCGAGGCGCGCGTCCTCGGATTTCACGGTGGCCACCCGCGAGACCAGGCGCGTGAGATGCTCTCCACCGCAGTTGGGGCAGCGCGGGTTTTCGATGTTTGAAAACGAGCGGAAAAAGACGCTCACGCGTCGTCGACAGTCCGCACAACGATACTCGTAGATCGGCATCGCGCGATCACCTCCTCATCAGGAGTATTATATTGAAAACGAACTGATTGACAAGCTTTCGGCCTCATCATATAATCGGCTCAGCCTTGGGCGCGATGAGGTCAGGATGGCCACAGTCGAAGAGATCACGGCGCTCTTGCACCACTTGTCCCCCGCGAGCCTGGAGCAGGTGCGCCAGTTGGTCCAATCTCTACGGGAGCAGGATGCGGGAGCGGCAGCACAGCCCGGCCCGCAAGCATCGCACTGGTCCTTTGATTTCGTCGACCACTTTTCCGACGCGACCTTCACCGCGTCGCGCGATCCAACCGGAATGGAGTGCAAAGTGGCCGACGCGACATGCGATGGAGTGACACGGCCCGCGCTGTGGGAGCATCCTCCGGTCGCGGGGTCGGCTGTCGTCGCCTACTTGGTCGCAATCCCGAACGGGGTGCGCCGGGTCCAGCTCAAGTTCTCCATCGGCATTCGCGATGGAGCCGAGCTGCCCGCCGACCAGTTTGTCGCTTTTCGTATTTTGGTGAACGGCTGGAAACTTTGGAGCACCGTGAAGAATTCCCATGCCTGGGAAGAACACGCGATCGAAATGCCGCAGCTGGGAAGCGACGTGGTCCGGGTCGAGTTCGTCACCGATGGCTTGGGCCATCACCGTTGGGACTGGGCGGTATGGGGATTGCCAAGGTTGGAGGAAAAGTCAGAAGGATGAAGGATGAAGGAAAGCGATTGTAGCCTAGCCCCTTGTGGGCGTCGTGGGAGGCACGCGTAGGTGCAGAGGAGCGGAGGGGCAGGGGAGAGAGCGGAAGCCAGAAAGCAGAAGGCAGTAGGCAGAAGGCAGGGGAGCAGGGGTGCAGAGGAGCAGAAGGCGTCTCATCCCGCGTGTCACTTGGCACTTGTCACATTTTCGAGGAGTGAGCGATGGATTTCCATTTGACTGAGGAACAGCGTGCCGTCCAGGAGATGGTGCACGATTTCGCCGAGAAGGAGATCGTGCCCCACGCCACCGAAATCGACAAGACAGACGAGTTTCCAGCTGAAATCTTTCGCAAGATGGGCGAACAGGGTCTGATGGGGCTGCCTTTTCCCGAGGAGTACGGCGGGGGAGGCGCGGACGCCATGTCTCAGGCGCTCGCGGTCGAGGAGATCTCCTGGGCGTCGGGATCCGTGGGCCTCACTTACGCGGCGCACCTTTCCCTCGGCTGCGCTCCGATCTATAACTTTGGCACGGAGGACCAGAAGAAAGAGTGGCTCACTCCGTTGGCGCGGGGCGAGGCGCTGGGCGCACTCGCTCTCACCGAGCCCAAGGGAGGCAGCGATCTCGCCGGTTCCGTATCCACGACCGCGGTGCTCAAAGGGAATGAATGGATCATTAACGGTTCGAAGATGTACGTCACGTCGGGCGCGATTGCACGGTCGATCAACGTTCTGTGCATGACGGATAAAACAAAGGGGCATCGGGGCCTCAGCCTCATCATCGTCCCGCGCGGGGCTCCCGGCCTCGTCGTCGGCAAGCTGGAAGAAAAAATGGGCCTGCATGGCTCGCTCACAACCCAGGTCTTTTTCGAGGACTGCCGAGTGCCCAAGGGGAACCTGTTGGGCGCCGAAGGAGACGGGTTCAAGCAGGCGATGATCACGCTCGACGGAGGCCGCATTGGAATCGGGGCGATGGCCTTGGGGTTGGGGCGGGCGGCGCTCGAAGCGTCGCTCAAGTATGCGCAAGAGCGGCAAGCGTTCGGCCAGCCGATTTCCAACTTTGAGGCGATCCAGTGGATGATTGCGGATAGCGCGATGGAGCTGGAGGCGTCCCGGTTGCTCATCGCCAAGGCCGCCTATCTCAAAGATAGGCATCAGCGTTTCTCGACGGAAGCGGCGATGGCCAAGCTCAATGCCTCTGAAGCCGCCGACCGGGCCTGCTCGAAAGCGATTCAAATTCATGGCGGCGCCGGCTATCTCCGTGATTTCCCCGTCGAGCGCTATTATCGAGACAACCGTCTGACGCTCATTGGCGAAGGGACAAACGAGATTCTGCGGATGGTGATTGCGCGGAGTATACTGAAAGAAGTGGGGTAGGAGATCTGCGCCATCTTACCCCCCGGTCTTTATCGTGACCCGTGAGGCCAAGTCCTTGAGAAGATCTGTCGGGACGTTACCAGCCACTGTGATGATGAGGTCCCCTTCAATGAACACCACCTGATTTGTCACCTCTCCGGGCATGTCCTCGGTAGCCCACGCCGTAATACCATTGGTCAATCGGATCGTCTGACTACCGAGCACAGCTGGTTGCTGGGCCGCAGAAGGCGACGGCCGTGCGGTGGTGACAAGCACGATCTGGCCGCTGCCCTCATAGCGGACGCTGGCAAGGACCGAATACGCCACACTGGAATCCTCGATACCGGCGGTCTTGGGGATGTTCACTGCGATCCGCTGCCCCAGGTCGGCGGGGGCCTCAGAAAGCTGTGCGACCGGCCTGCCGTCCGGCGCGAAGATAACTGAAGTCGCTGGGGTGTAACCTGAGCTCCCAGGGGGTGCCAGCAAGGGAGGTACGAGCGCAGGAGCTTTCGCCTCCTCTGGATTGATGGCGGTCAACAACCGTGAAGCGGACACGCCAACCCCCAACGCGAGAAAAACAATCAATGCAAACAGGGCGCCGATCGATCTGTGTCTAGTCAGCATTCCATCCTCCCGTGGCTGAACAGTCGCTGAGCGCGAGATCATTCGGTTCTCGCTCGTTTACTGGCAGAACATCGAATCACCATAACGACTTTCTTGCCCGCTGAAGAACGACGATACGCTCCCGCCCGTCCCTTGATAATACAGGTTGTGGTGGTACTCCACCGGTGTGGCGAACGGCGTGAGGTCTCCTGATTCCCCGAAGACCTGGCCAGAATCCTTGGAACCGACTTGCACCCAACCCCCTAGAGCGTCGCTGTAGTACCAGTGCCATGCGGTGGTGCGCCCCCAGTCCCACAGGTTGGCCCCGCTCCAGGAGAAAAGAGACCAGCTACCTGAGCACGATGTAGTGGCGCTGGCGTTCCACGATGCTGCGTAAACCAGCGGCACCAGCACGGAAGAGACAGCAATTGCAAGCGCAAGCGACAGTGTGGCGCGGCGAGACCAAATCGCTTTCCGAGTTCGGTCCTCCGCCTCGGTCAGCACCGATGAAGCGGGCACAGTCTCCATCAGAAACAATCATTACGGTGCAATTGACGCAAACGCCCGCTGCGTGAGATCAATAATGCAGTCGTAGTAAACAGATGGGCTGCAGTCAGGCGCGCGGTTGGCACCGAGACAAACCTTCCCGAGATGATGGCTCCGCTCCTCCGAGCGATCTGTCGATAGCCAAGAATTGGTGACACCGCATTCTCAGCAAAGGCCCAGTAAAATCTCCCGAAGGTTCGATCGCTTCGGGAGATTATTGGTGGACTCGTTACCGTGTTCCAAAAAACTTGCCTTCGATAGATCGAGATGTCTCCTGAAAAAAAGCCTCCGTTGTCGCTTCGTTCTCTGGCTTTAGATTCGTTATCCACTGCTCCGTATCGGCAGCAGATGGGGGGGCGCTTGGGACAGGTGGCAACGCGCTCACTTTGACTACGACCAGGCGATTCTTGTTCTGCACCACACGACCCCACCACGGAAGACCGAAATCGTCTTTTCCTTTTATGGCAAAAGTGCCAGACTGGTCCGTTACCTCGGAGTCTCCCCGCGCCAGTGCGCGAAAATTAGTTCGCCATTGCTGCCCAGCGACAGCCGCTTGGGTCGAATCGGTGTACGTCCACAAGCTATAAGAGAGATCACCTCGCGGAGAGACAAGCTCAGCGTAAGCCGCATATCCCTTACTAAATAGAACTGCATAAAGGTTGCAAAGAAGCCACCCGTTCTGTGGTATCCTAGACTTCGCCTACCAAGCAAGGCCTAGAACGCGAGAACGGAATGGCTTCGAGCACGATTATACTCCATTTGCCGAGATATGTGCGGCGGCGTCTTGAGAGACGGAGCCGCCAGACGCATGACAAGGTCGAATTTCGACGCTGTCAGATTGTCCTGCAATGGGCAACGGGAGAGAAACCCGAGCCCATCGCGCAGGGACTGGGCTGTGCGGTCTGCACCGTCTATCGCACTGTGGCGGCCTTTCGTCAGGAGGGGGAAGCCGCCCTCCTCCACCGGAAGAGCCCCGGACGCCCTCGGAAAGTGTCCGCGGAACAGGACATTGCTCTGGACCGAGCGATGGAGCAAGAGCCGCGGAAGCTGGGTCAGAACTTTTCCAATTGGACGGCGCATAAGCTGGGGCTCTATCTCAAGTTGGCGGTGCATGCGGTGACATTCTTGCGGCATCTGTGGGCGCTGGGCTGGCGCTGGCGCCGTCCGGTCCCGCGAGTGGCCAGCCCTGACCCCCGCTACGCCGCCAAAGCCCGGTATTTAACGGACTTGCGCCACCAAGCCCGCCAGGGACGCATTCACCTCTATTATGCCGACGAGATGGATGTGGCGCTCTTACCCACCCTCAGCGGACGCTGGATGCGCATGGGGCACCAGACCGAAATCGATACGCCGGGTCAGAATGCCAAACAGTATGTCTTTGGAGCGGTGAACTATGTCACCGGGGCGCTCGTCTGGGTGCCCTGGTCGCACAAGAACAACGTGGGCTTCCGGCAGCTCTTGAAACAAGTCTTGGCCGGCCATGCAGGCGATGCGACGCAGGTGGTGATGGTCCTGTACAACTATCGGATTCACAAGGCGAAGGCAGTCCGGGAATGGCTGCGGTGCCATCGCTCCGCCATCCGGCTGTACTTCCTGCCCACCTATGCACCCCGCTTGAACGTAATTGAGCGACTGTGGCGGCACTTTCGCCGGAATGTGACCGATAACTACTTTTTCAAGACGATGGTCCGTTTGATGCAGGCCGTCGAAGCGTTCCTGAACGAATTGGCAGCGTCTCCGGTTCTCGTCTTGAAGATTGTTGCATGATTTATGCAGTTCTATTTAGGGTGTCCAACAAGAGATGATGTAAATGTTAAGCGAAGATGCACATCATCGCACGTAACCGACTGAGTCGTCTTTTCCAGGCCGGTAATTGTGTTTTGAATCTCTCTAACCTCTCCTTCACATTGCATCGTTATGCTTGCCCGCGGCGTTGCACTCTGGATGGAAGCATAAGATGGAGTTTCAGAGTCAGAAGCCGCCCGTGCCGCCTGTCTAGCGCCCCATAACGACACTAGTGCGAGAACTGCAAACACGGCGAAGAATTTCAAGTTGCGCATCATCTACCTCCGTGACGATTTAGTGTTTGCGGATCCAGTTTGCCGGTCTAGTTAAAATAACAGGTGGCAACGTAGTTGCTTAGAGTCTGTGCGCCCGGCCAGATAGACCGCCAATTTGTTCCTCCCACAACCTGAGATACTCGGCAGTCTTGTTTGCCGGTACTTGCAGCATAGCGCACGATAGGTCCAATGATCAATGGGGATTCCCCCACTTTCTTGGTAGGGGTTTCCCTACGCCCACCCCTCGCGTGCCGCCCAGGCGGCCGCAGCCACTCGAGAAGACGCACCCGGTTTCGCCAGTATTCGGCCCGAATGTTTCTCCGCTGGTCCTTTCATCTTCATTGTTTCCACTTGGACGTGAGGCACAGCTCAGAGCGTCCTGGCATGACGCGCTACAGGCGCGCCGGCGGACCGAGCTAGCGAAGTTCGACGGACTTGCCCCTGTCGAATGTTTCGCAGATACAGAGCGATTATCAGCTGCTGGACCATGACCTGCCGATCCCATCGCGGGGCATAGAAAGTGGTGGGCTGTGGCAGCAAAGGCACGAGCCCCGGCGAATGAGCCGCAGTTCTGGGCAGTGGCCCGACGTGCTCTGCAAAGTAATTCTACATCTTGAATGGCAAGGGCAGAAGCCCAATTTCGCTTCTGCCCAGAATCGCTGCGTGGGCAGGCTTTCCCTACTTGGTAGACCCGCGACGGGGACCGGCCCGATAGAAAGGTTCCCGCACGGCGCGCCCTTCCTATGCGCAAGTCCGCTGGTTCGTTGCTGGCTAGGGTGCGCCGAGGAAGCTCTTTTCAAGAGATAGTGCTACACTGTCGAAGAAAGCTCTGGTCGTGGGCTCATCCTCAGCGACTAGCTTTCCCTCGAGCCACCGCTTTGCTTCATCGCTACTGAGCGGAAGTGCCGGTGTTGCTGCCAGTGCCTCCACTTTGACCGCAAGCAACCGTCCCCCGTTCCGCGACACAAAGCCCCACCAAGGCAAACCGAGCTCGTCCACGCCACTGATACTGATTGTGTTCGCCTGTTCCGTCACCTGCGCTGAGAGTCCAGGATTGGCGGAGAGAGACTGGCGCCACAGCGCCATTGCCCGATTGGCTTCAGAACTTGTCCAGAGCCTGTACGATAGAGTGCACGCGGGCGAGGTCAGCCTGGTGGATGCCGCAAACGCCCTGGTGGGTCGCCCCACCAAAGAAGAGGCAAACGTAAGCCGCAGCCGCGCTGAATCACACGTAACAGACCAGTCGGCCCGTTGCGGGTCGAAACTGCTCTTGGTTGGAACGAGCTCGGCTTGACATGATGTGCTAACACCGGCTTGCAGAGCCAAGTCGTTGAGCGTCACGGAGGTTCGAGACGTAGTGGGGTCCGCCTGCGCTGCGACTCTCTCTTGCGCTCCGAGCGGCAGGAGAGCGACAATCGCACACCCAATGAGCAGCATTATTCTTCGCGATCAGGGCCTCCTTTATCAATCTCACAATGCGAAATGTTTGGCCTGACCTCGAAGCATCGGCGGAGACGGCGATAGCGGCTGAAAGTGGGTCACATGTGTAGGTGCCCGTGAACGGATTCAAATACCACGCCGGGAACAGCCGGTTGCAGACGAGAAGCGGGGCAGTGTCGAGGAGGACATAGCGCCGTCGCCATAGCTTTTCTTTCATCGTCCTTCCACCCGTCACGTGAAATCGGCGCAGCGGGATAGCCCGATCTGCTGCGTATGCACCCTACATCCGTTCCCGGCGCTGGGTTGTTGAGCGCAGCTTTGTCCGGGCCACGCGCTTTCGCCGCCTGGTCAGAGACTACGAGCGACTGCCCGACGCTGGCCGGGCTGCACTTTCTGACCCTCGCTATCTTGACGCTCGCCCACTTTATCGATCTCAACACGCAACGTGCAGAACAGACTCTAGATGGACCGAGGGGGCTGATCAAGGCGACCGGTGATCCTGATCAGCATCCAGGCAATGCCCAGCACTCCAACCGCTTGCAATGCCAATGGTGAGAGTCGCGTGACTCCATCAGCGTACTCAGCCTTCACTAT